>DASSCF010000052.1:0-117932 GCA_035698025.1 Gaiellaceae bacterium | reverse complement strand
TTCGCACCTCGACCGGCTCGGCAGGTCATAGTGGCTAGCCGGCCGACGAAGTACGTCTTCGTGACGGGCGGGGTCGTGTCGTCGCTCGGCAAGGGCATCGTCGCCGCCTCGCTCGGCCGCCTGCTCAAGGAGCGCGGCCTCAAGGTGCAGGTGCAGAAGTTCGACCCGTACCTCAACGTCGACCCGGGGACGATGAGCCCGTTCCAGCACGGCGAGGTGTTCGTCACCGAGGACGGCGCCGAGACCGACCTCGACATCGGCCACTACGAGCGCTTCGTCGACGAGAACCTCTCGCGGAACGCCAACCACACGTCCGGCTCGATCTGGTATGCGGTCATCCGCAAGGAGCGGAAGGGCGAGTACCTCGGCTCGACCGTGCAGGTCATCCCTCACATCACGAACGAGATCAAGGCCCGGATCCGCCGGGTCGCGGACGTCAGCGACACCGACGTTGTCATCTCGGAGATCGGCGGCACGGTCGGCGACATCGAGTCGCTGCCGTTCCTCGAGGCCATCCGCCAGTTCCGGCGCGAGGTCGGGCCCGAGAACGTCGTGTACCTGCATGTCACGTTCGTCCCGTTCATCGAGACGGCCGGCGAGCTGAAGACGAAGCCGACGCAGCACTCGGTCAACGAGCTGCGGCGCATCGGTATCCACCCCGACGTCGTCATCTGCCGCTCCGCGGACAAGCTCTCCCGCGACATCCGCGAGAAGATCGCGCTCTTCGCGGACGTCGACCCACACGCCGTGATTGCCAACGAGGACGTCAGCGACGTCTACCTCGTGCCGCAGGCGCTCCGCGAGGAGGGCCTCGACACGCTCGTCGCCCAGAAGCTCGGGCTCCCCGACGTCGAGGCCGACCTCGGCGAGTGGGACGAGCTGGCAACGAGGATCGGGCAGCGGAGCGGCGAGGTTCAGATCGCGCTCGTCGGCAAGTACGTGAAGCTCCACGACGCCTACCTCTCCGTCCATGAAGCGCTCAAGCACGCAGGCATCCACCACCGGGTGGACGTGAAGGTGCGCTGGTTCGACGCCGAGGGCATGAGTCTCGAGGAGGCGACCGCGGAGCTCGAGGACGTCGACGGCGTGCTCGTCCCCGGCGGGTTCGGGTCGCGCGGCTGGGAGGGCAAGATCACCGCCTGCCGCGTCGCCCGCGAGAACGGGATCCCGTACCTCGGCATCTGCCTCGGGATGCAGGTCGCCGTCTCGGAGTTCGCGCGGCACGTGGCCGGCCTGGACGGGGCCAACTCGACAGAGATGGATCCCGAGACGCCCTACCCCGTGATCGACCTCCTTCCGGAGCAGAAGGAGATCGAGGACCTCGGCGGCACGATGCGCCTCGGCGCGGACGCCGTCGACCTCGAGGAGGGCTCGGGCGCCCACGCGGCCTACGGGGAGGCAGTCATCCACGAGCGCCACCGTCATCGCTACGAGGTCAACAACCATTTCCGCCCGGGCCTCGTCGATGCCGGCCTGGTCGTGTCCGGAACGTTCCAGTCGGGCCGGCTGGTCGAGATCATCGAGCTGCCGGACCATCCGTGGTTCGTGGCCAGCCAGTTCCATCCGGAGTTCAAGTCCCGCCCGACGCGCCCGGCACCGCTCTTCCGCGACTTCGTCGGCGCAGCGCTCGAGCGAGCGCGCGAGCGCGGCACCGTGGCCGCCGAAGCCGCGCGCCACTAGCGCACGTATTCCCGCCCTCGCGCGTCTGTGTGGGCAGATGCGGCGTTTCCCAACCGCTTCGAGAAGGGGGTCTTCATGCACGCTCTGAGGGGTTTGCTCGCGCTCGCGATCTGCCTGGCGCTGCTCGTGCCCACGGCAGCCGCTGCGGGAAAGAAGGAGCCCGCAGGTAGCCGCCTGCCGACCTGCAACCTGCCCGAGTCGAACGCCGAGGGGCTGGTGATCCTGAGCAACTTCTATCCCGGCTACTGGTGGGATCACACCAACCTCACGATCGCCGTCCAGGCGCACCCGAGCGCGACCGCCGAGCAGTTGGCGGCGATCAACGCAGCGATCGCAACCTGGTCGAGCACGCTCCAGGAGTGCTTCGACGGGCTGATCACGCTGCGTAACGTGACCGGCGCCAAGCGCCAGGCCGCCGACATCGTCGTCCACTACGTCCCGACCGCCGGCGGCGTGGTCTTCGGCGGCTATGCGATCTGCGGCGACCACAAGTGTCCGAACATCCTGGTGCGCTCGGACCTGCCGCCCAGCCTGGGCGAGGATCCATACGACCCGGAGTACCTCGGCTGGGTCACGCTCCACGAGGTGGGGCACGCGCTCGGACTCGGTCACGCGACGAACCTGCTCGAGAGCACCGACCTGATGGGCTACGGGTGGCCGGACCTCGGCGACCCGGTGCTCTCCGACTGCGACGTGGACGCGCTCGCGTTCGTGTTCGCGTGGGCGCTCCAGGGGACCGCCCCGACGCCGCCCGCCGAGGGCCCGTACGACTGCTCGCAGAGCTAGCTTCGCCTGAAGCGCGGGGCGCCGGAAGGCGCCCCGCGCGAAGGCTCGCGCCTACAATCGCCCGCGTGACGACGACCTGGGCCTCGGACGTCCTTCCACTCTTCCTCGAGCTCGCGGCCATTCCGAGCCCTTCGGGCGAAGAGGAGGCTGTCGCGGACCGCGTGCGCGAGTACCTTCGCGGTCTCGGCATCGACTCCGACACGGACGGCTTCGGGAACCTGCTCGCACGGCTGCCTGCGAACGAGGAGGGCGGTCAGCCGATCTTCCTCTGCGCGCACCTCGACACGGTTCCGCCGAGCGGGCCGATCGAGCCCGTCGTCGAGGAGGGAGTGGTCACCAACAGCGCCGGCACGATCCTCGGCGCCGACGACAAGGCTGCGGTCGCGGTACTGCTCGAGGCGACCCGGCTCCTGCTCGCCGAGGGCCGCCGCCATGCCGGCATCGAGCTCCTGTTCACGACGCGCGAAGAGACAGGGCTCGAGGGCGCGTTCGCGTTCGACGAGAAGCGGCTGGAGGCCGGGCTGGGTTTCGTCTACGACTACTCCGGCGACGTCGGGGACATCGTCGTCGGCGCACCGTCGGGCCGCGCGCTCGACGTGCTCTTCACCGGTCGGCCTGCCCACGCGGGCATCAACCCGGAGGACGGCCGGTCGGCGATCGCCGCAGCTGCACGGGCGATCTCGGACCTCCGCCTGGGTCGCATCGACGACGAGACGACCGCCAACGCCGGCCTGATCGAGGGCGGGAGCGCGCTCAACGTCGTCCCCGAGCACTGCAGGCTCGCCGTCGAGGCGCGCTCGCGCGACGAGGAGAAGCTCGCCACGCTCGTCCAGGAGATGCTCGACTGCTTCGCGTTCGCGGCGTCGCTCAGCGAGTGCGAGGTCGAGACGACGATCGAGGACAAGTACCGCGGCTACCGGCTCGCCACGGACGATCCCGCGCTGCTGCTCGCTCGCACAGCCCTGCAGCGTGCCGGGTTCGAGCCGCGCGATGTCCTTGTCGGAGGCGGGGCCGACGCGAATGTCTTCAACGAGCGCGGGCTCCACTGCGTGAACATGGCCAACGGGATGACGAACGTGCACACCGCCGATGAGGAGATCGCCGTCGCCGACCTCGAGGCGATGGTCTCGGTCACGCTCGAGCTCGCCGAGGCTGCGCGCGGCAGCGCCTGAGCATGGTCACGCTCCGCCGCGGGACCGTCACCGAGATCCTGGAGCGGCACGACGGCCTCGTCCGGCTCGAGGTAGACGGGCGTCCGTGCGTTGCCTACCCGGCACTGACCGGCCCGGTGGCGCTCGGCGACGACGTGGTCGTCAACGTCCAGGCGCTCGACCTGGAGCTGGGAAGCGGCGGGTTCGACGTCCTCTACGCGAACCTCACGCGGGGCCTCGGGCTGCCGGCCGACGACGGCGCGCACGTGATGAAGCTTCCGTACACGCCGCTCCAGCATGCCGCCGTGCACGCCGAGGAAGGTGCAGGCGAGGGCGTGCCCGAGATGCTGACCGGGTTAGCCGTCGTCTGCTGCTCCTTGCACAGCCAGGTCGCGCCGGCCTGTGCCGGGCTCGGCTCCGATCTGGCCGTCGGATACGTCCAGCTTCCGGGAGGGGCGCTGCCCGTCGCGCTTTCGGACGCGGTCCGTGAGCTGCGCGCGAGGAGCTATCTGAACACGACGATCGCGGTCGGGCCCTGTTTCGGCGGGGACAGCGCTTGCGTCTCTGCGGCCTCGGCCCTTCTTGCCTGCGCTGCCGCCGGGCTGGACGCGGTGGTGTGCGCGATCGGCCCCGGGGTGGTCGGGACCGGCTCGCGCTACGGCCACGGCGGCCTCGCCGCCGCCGACGCGGCCATCGCTGCGCGGGCGCTCGGCGCCTCAGCGGTGGTTGCTGCGCGCGTCTCGGGGGCGGATGAGCGCGAGCGGCACCAGGGGCTCTCGCACCACACACGCGCGGCGCTCGAGCTCATCGGCGAGCCGGCCGTCGTCGCCTGGCCGGGCGGGCTCGAGCCGCCGGCCGGCGTCGAGGGCCTCGAGGTCATCGACGTGTCCGGCTGGCAGGAGGCGTGCGCCGGGCTGCCGCTGTCCCACATGGGACGCGGCGCCGGGGACGATCCGTGGTTCTTCGCCGCCGCATACGCGGCCGGTGCGCTCGCGCGCGCCCGTCTGGGCTGAGCTCGGCGTGGTTCGACTGCCGGTCGGAGAACTCCGTGCAAATACGGCCATCTCGGCGTGTCGCTTCGGCTATCGTTGGCCCGCCTCATGCGGATCGGCGTCGCCAAGGAGATCAAGCAGGACGAGTATCGGATCGCTCTCACGCCCGCCGGAGCGGGCGAACTGAGGGCCCGAGGCCACGAGGTGATCGTGGAGTCCGGCGCGGGCGTCGGCAGCACATTCCCGGATTCCGACTACGAGAACGTCGGTGCGCAGATCGTGTCCGTGGACGACGTCTGGGCGACGGCGGACATGGTTCTCAAGGTCAAGGAGCCGCTCCCGGAGGAGTACGGACGCCTCCGCGAGGGGCTCGTCCTCTTCACCTATCTGCACCTCGCGGCAGACGAGGAGCTCACGCGCGCGCTGATCGACAGCGGCGCGACGTGCATCGCCTACGAGACGGTCGAGAGCGACGACGGGCGCCTCCCCCTGCTGGCGCCGATGAGCGAGGTCGCCGGGCGGCTGGCGACGCAGATGGGCGCCTGGGCGCTGGAGAAGGCGCAGGGAGGCCGCGGGCTCCTGCTCGGCGGCGTGCCCGGCGTGCCGCCGGCCAAGGTTGTCGTGCTCGGAGGCGGGATCGTCGGCTACAACGCGGCGCTGATCGCCGTCGGGATGCAGGCCGACGTCTGGATCATGGACAAGTCCGTCGAGCGGATGCGCGACCTGGAGATGATGCTCGACGGCCGCATCACGCTCTGCATGTCGAACCGGCTGCAGATCGAGCTCGCCGTCGCCGACGCCGACCTCGTCATCGGCGCGGTGCTCATTCCCGGCGCGCGGGCGCCGAAGCTCATCACGCATGACATGCTCGCCGGCCTCAAGCCGGGGGCCGTGCTCGTCGATGTCGCGATCGACCAGGGCGGCTGCTTCGAGACGTCGCGGCCGACCACGCACTCGGACCCGATCTACGAGGTCGACGGGATCGTCCACTACTGCGTCGCCAACATGCCCGGCGCCGTGCCGGTCACGTCGACGTTCGCGCTCACCAACATGACCATCCCGTACGTGGAGGCGATCGCCGAGCATGGCGTGCGCGAGGCCATCGTGCGCGACCGCGCCCTGTGGCGCGGCGTCAACGTCCTGGACGGGAAGCTCACGTACGAAGCAGTGGCGGAGGCGCACGGCCTCCCGTTCGTTCCGCTCGAGGAGGCGCTGCCCCTTGAGCCGGTGACGTGAGCCCGGCTAGGACTGAGGCTTCGGCGCCGCGTCGTCGTCGCCCGGAAACAGCCTGACGACGAGGTAGGTCACGCCTGACGCGAGCGAGATCGTGCCCGCGATCCAGAACGCGAGGCCGAACAGTCCGAGGACGGTCTCCATGGCGACCGTAGAATAGCCGGATGCCGCGCGCCTGCGTGATCGTGCTGGACGCGGTTGGAGCGGGCGAGCTCCCGGATGCGCACGAGTACGGCGACGAGGGGTCCAACACGCTGGGCAACGTCGCCAAGGCCGTCGGCGGGCTCGACCTCCCCAACCTCGAACAGCTCGGCCTCGGGAATATCGAGGACCTGGAGGGCTGCCCGCCGCTCGAGCACGCCCCTGCCGTTGCCGGTCGCCTCTTCGAGCGCTCGAAGGGCAAGGACACGACGACGGGGCACTGGGAGCTGATGGGGATCGTGACCCCGGTCGCCATGCCGACCTACCCACACGGGTTCCCGTCGAGCGTGCTCGAGGAGTTCGCCCACCGCACGGGGCGTGGAGTGATCGGCAACAAGGCAGCGTCGGGGACGGAGATCATCGAGGAGCTCGGCGAGGAGCACGAGCGCACCGGGAAGTGGATCGTCTACACCTCCGCGGACTCGGTCTTCCAGATCGCAGCGCACGAGGAGACGATCCCGCTCGAGGAGCTCTACGAGGCCTCCGGCATCGCCCGCGAGATCCTCACGGGCAACCACGCGGTCGGGCGTGTGATCGCGCGGCCGTTCGTCGGCGAGCCGGGCAGCTACACGCGGACGCCGAACCGCCACGACTGGTCGCTCAAGCCGCGGCAGCCCAACTACCTGACGCTCGTCCGCGAGGCTGGGAACGAGGTGCACGGAATAGGGAAGATCCACGACATCTTCGCCGGCACCGACATCGATCACTCCCACCCGACGAAGTCGAACATCGACGGGATCAAGCAGATCGAGACGCTGCTCCGCGAGCTCGACCAGGGGATGATCTTCGCCAACCTGGTCGAGACGGACATGCTCTGGGGGCACCGCAACGACCCGGTGAACTTCCACCGCTGCCTTCAGGACTTCGACCGGCGTCTCCCGGACCTCCTGGACGCGTTGCGGCCTGGCGACCTGCTCGTGCTCACGTCGGACCACGGCTGCGACCCGACGACGCCGTCGACCGACCATTCGCGCGAGCACGCGCTCCTGCTCGCCTACGTGGAGGGCAGGAACGCGAACGGTCAGAGGCACGACGGCGAGTTCGCGGACGTCGGCGCGACCGTGAACGCGTGGCTCGGCGGGAAGGCGCCTCGGCGCGGGATCCCGGGCGAGCCGTTCGTCCAGCCGTGAGCGCCGGGCGAGGCGCCTCGTGATCCCCCCGGCCGAGCTGATCCAACGCAAGCGCGACGGCGCCGAGCTCTCCGACGCCGAGATCGGCGACCTCGTCCTCGCCTACGCGCGCGACGAGGTGCCCGACTACCAGATGGCCGCGTTCTGCATGGCCGCGTACTTCAAGGGCCTCACGCCGGCGGAGACGCACGCGCTGACCGACGCGATGGTCCGCAGCGGCGAGACGATCGACCTCTCCGCGCTCGGGCGGAAGGTGGTCGACAAGCACTCGACGGGCGGGGTCGGCGACAAGACGTCGATCGCCCTCGGTCCGGTCGTCGCGGCCTGCGGCGTCCCGTTCGCCAAGATGAGCGGCCGCGGCCTCGGGCACACGGGCGGCACGCTCGACAAGCTGGAGGCGATCCCCGGCTTCCGCATCGAGCTGGACGGCGACGAGTTCATCCGCCAGGTCACCGACGTCGGGATGGCGATCATCGGCCAGACCGCCGACCTCGTCCCCGCGGACAAGAAGCTCTACGCCCTCCGCGACGTGACCGCGACGGTGGACATCATCCCGCTGATCGCCTCGTCGATCATGTCCAAGAAGATCGCCGGCGGCGCAGACGCCATCGTCCTCGACGTCAAGGTCGGGGACGGCGCCTTCATGAAGACGCTCGACGACGCGCGCGAGCTGGCCGAGGCCATGGTCGAGCTCGGCCGGAGAGCCGGCCGGGAGGTCGTCTGCGAGCTGACTGACATGGATCAGCCGCTCGGCCGCGCGGTGGGAAACGCGCTCGAGATCGCAGAGGTGCTCGACACGCTCGACGGCAACGGCCCGCCGGACCTCGTCGAGCTCGTCGTCGGCGCGTCGGCACACCTCCTGGCGCTGTCGGACCTCGGCGTCGACGTGGACGAGGGCCGGCGTCGGGCGCAGGAGGCCCTCGACGGCGGCGCCGCGCGCGACCGCTACGAGCGCTGGGTGCAAGCGCAGGACGGCGACCCGAGCCGGGAGGCACTTCCGACGGCACCGGTGACCCGCCCGGTGCCGGCATCGACATCCGGGTACGTGGGGGCGATTGCCACGACGGCGGTGGGCCTCGCAGCACTCCACCTGGGTGCAGGGCGCGTGCGGAAGGAGGACGCGATCGACCACGCGGTCGGAGTCGTCTGCCTGGCCAAGCGGGGCGACCGTGTCGAGAGCGGCGACCCGATCGCAGAGATCCACGCGCGCGACGAGGACTCGGCGGCACGGGCGGCGGACGAGGTCACGGCGGCGTACTCGATCGTCGACACGGAGCCCGAGCGGCGGCCGATCGTGCTCGAGGTGCTCTCCTAGCCGGAGCGACAGGATGCCCGAGCTGCCGGAGGTCGAGACGATTCGTGCGTCCCTCGCGCCCGGACTCGCGGGGCGCACGTTCCGCCGCGTGCGGATCGACGATCCGAGGCTGACCCGGCCGGAACCGCCGGAGGTCGTCGCCGCGGAGCTCGAGGGCGAGCGGGTCGCCGACGTGCGCAGGCGCGGCAAGTATTTGATTGTGGCGTTCGAAAGCGGACGGCACCTCCTCGTTCACCTGCGGATGACGGGGAACGTCCTGCACCCGCCGCCGGACGGGTATCAGGACGATCCGCACGTGCGAGCAGTTGTCAATTTAGACGACGGATCGGACGTCATCTACCGAGACGTTCGGAGATTCGGGACCTGGGACCTCCTCGAGCCGGGCGACCTGGAGGCGTACTTCGCGGCCCGGAGGCTCGGAGGGGAGCCGCTTGAGCGAGGGTTCACCACCAAGAGCCTTGCCGCAGCCCTCGCCGGCAGGCGGGCGCCCGTGAAGGCTGCCCTCCTGGACCAGCGGGCTGTCGCAGGCGTCGGGAACATCTACGCGGACGAGGCGCTGTGGTACGCGCGCATCCATCCGCTGACCCCTGCCGGCCACCTCGATGAGCTGGAGGTCGCCGCGCTGCGCGACGGCGTCCGCAAGGCACTCCGCCTGGGCATCAAGAGACAGGGCGCGACCCTGCGTGACTATCGGCGCGCAGACGGCGGCGAGGGCGCGATGCAGAACGAGTTCAGGGTCTACGGCCGCGAGGGCGAGCCGTGCGAGCGCTGCGGGACGCCGATCGCGAAGACGCGTGCCGGCGGCCGCGGCACGTGGTACTGCCCTGCCTGTCAGTCGCTGGCCGAGTCCGTCTAGCATCAGGGTCGTGGAGCCCTGGTCGTTCGAGCCCGCCGGCCGCTTCGAAGAGACGACCTTCGAGAGCGAGGCCCTGCGCGAGAACCCGCTCGGCGACCCGCACGTCCGGCCCATCTGGGTCTACCTGCCTCCGGGCTACGACGACGAGCCGGACCGTCGCTATGCGTCGATCTACATGATCCAGGGGCTTACGGGGCAGCTCGACATGTGGCGGAACCGCGCGGCCTTCCGCCGCAACTTCCCGGAGCTGGCCGACGATCTGTTCGCGGCCGGTGAGGCGCCGCCGTGCATCCTCGTCTGGGTCGACTGCTGGACGTCGCTCGGCGGGAGCCAGTTCCTCGACTCGCCCGGGACGGGGAGGTACCACACGTACCTCTGCGACGAGGTCGTGCCGTGGATCGACGGGCGCTATCGCACGCTGGCCGAAGCCGCGAACCGCGGCATCGCGGGCAAGTCGAGCGGGGGCTACGGGGCGATGGTGACGCCGATGCTCCGGCCCGACGTCTTCGGCGGCCTGGCCACGCATGCCGGCGACGCGCTGTTCGAGGCGTGCTACCTGCCGGAGTTCCGGGAAAGCGCCAGGGCGCTGCGTGACGAGTACGACGGCTCCTTCGAGCGCTTCTGGGAGGACTTCCGGAGCCGCCCGGCGCTCACGAAGGCAAGTGACAGCGTTCTTCTCAACAGCTGGTGCATGGCGGCGTGCTACTCGACCGACGAGGACGGCACCGTCCGGCTTCCGTTCGACGTCGACACGGGTGAGCTCTTGCCCGACGTCTGGGAGCGCTGGCTGGCGAAGGACCCGGTGCGGATGGTCGCCGAGCGGGCCGAGGCTGTCCGCTCCCTGCGGGCGGTGTACATCGACTCCGGGAACAAGGACGAGTGGTACCTGGATCTCGGGGCCGAGGCGTTCCGGCGGGCGCTCGCGGACGTGGGCGTGACCGACGTCCACTTCGAGCTCTTCGATGCGGGCCACATGGGGATCGAATACCGGTACCCGCTCTCGCTCAGGTATCTCGCGGAGCGGCTGTCGCCGGACGGCTAGGCCGCGAGCTCGTCCAGGTGGCCGCGCCGGTCGAGCTCCCGCAGCTCGACGTACCCACCCACGGGGTTGCCGTCGATGATGATCTGCGGCACCGTCCAGCGCCCGGTCAGATCGAGAAGCCTGGCCCTGAAGGCCGGGTCGTCGTCGACCCGGATCTCCTCGTACGGAATCTCCCGCTCGTCGAGCAATTGCTTGGCCCGATCGCAGAAGCCGCACCAGGCGGTCGTGTAGACCTGTATTCGCATCAGCACCAGGGAAAACGTCTCATGAGGCGCAACGGTTGCGCCCGGAGGCGTCACTAGACTGGCTCCGTGTCGCGCACGTTCTCGACCGAGGCCGTCGTGCTCCGCTCCATCCGCTTCTCCGAAGCGGACAGCGTCCTGCATCTCTACACGCTCGAGAGGGGGCGGGTCGGCGCGATCGCCAAGGGGGTGCGCAGGACGCAGTCGCGCTTCGGCGGCCGGCTCGAGCCGCTGTCGCACGTCGAGCTGCTCCTCCACGAGGGCAGGGGAGACCTGCACACCGTCCGCGGGGCGCAGCTCGTGCGCTCGCACGACCGCTCGCGCACGGATCCCTACCGGCTCGCGGTCGGGCACATCGGCCTCGAGGCGGTGCTCCGGCTCTTCGTCGAGCAGGAGGCTCAGCCGCCGGCGTTTCACGCGCTCACGCGGTTCCTCGACCTCCTGGACGACGTCGACGCCGAGCTCCCGGCGCAGCCGGCGACGGAGCCGCTCGTTTTGTCGTTCCAGCTCAAGCTGCTGTGGCTCTCCGGCTATCTCCCGCACCTGACGAGCTGCGCCGCCTGCGGCGAGGAGAAGCCGCTGGTCGGCTTCTCGGCCCGCGCCGGGGGCGCGGTGTGCCGGGAGTGCTCGTCTGCGTCCCTCGCGCTGACGGAGGAGGGCTTCCTCGGCGTCCGTGCGCTTCTGGAACATCCGCTCGCGGAGGCGCGCGAGGCCGGGCTGGGAGCGGAGGCGGCCCGCCAGTGCCTGCGCGTCATCGAGTCCTCGTACGAGGAGCACGGCGGCTTCCGGCTGCGGACGCTTTCGGCCTAGGCCCGGTCGGCTCTCATTCACGCGCGCGCGCCGGGGCCACCCCGTGCCACCACCCGCTATGAGCGTAACGAGCAGAAGCGCGCGCATGGCGGAGCGGGTGGGCCGAGTTCGTGACGATGTTTCCCCGGCGCTGTGCGGCTGCGCGCGTGGCAAGGTTCGGCGGTGATCCGAGCGCTTCCGGGCGGGTTCGAGCTCGACGACGACCCCGCCCGCGTCGACATCGACGAGCTGCACCGCTTCCTCTCGACCGAGGCCTACTGGGCGCTGGGCCGGCCGCGTGGGACGGTGGAGCGGCTCGTGCGTGAGGCGCAGCGCGTCGTCGGGCTCTACCGCGACGGCCGGCAGGTCGGCTTCGGCCGGGCGTTCACCGACGGCGTGGCGATCGTCTACCTCGCCGACGTCTATGTGCACCCCGAGTTCCGCGGGCGCGGACTGGGAGCCGAGCTCGTCCGCGAGATGGTCGAGAACGGCCCCCAACACCGGCCTGAAGTGGATCCTCCACACGACCGACGCGCACAGCCTCTGCGAGCAGTTCGGCTTCGGTCGCCCGGACGAGAAGGTCATGGAGCGGCTCCCGTAGCATGTCCGCTTCGATGGCCACACCGACTTACCAGGACACGATCCGCGCGCTCGAGGGCTACTGGGCCGGGCAGGACTGCGTGCTGATGCAGCCGTACCACACGGAGGTCGGGGCCGGCACCTTCAATCCGGCGACGGCCTTGCGCTCCCTCGGCCCCGCGCCGTGGCGGGCCGCGTACGTCGAGCCGTCGATCCGCCCGACGGACGGTCGCTACGGCGAGAACCCGTTCCGCTTCCAGCACTACTTCCAGTACCAGGTCATCCTCAAGCCGTCGCCCGAGAACGTGCTCGACCTGTACTTCGCCTCCCTCGAGGCGGTCGGGATCGACCTGACCAAGCACGACGTGCGGCTCGTCGAGGACGACTGGGAAGGGCCGACGCTCGGAGCGTGGGGGCTCGGCTGGGAGGTCTGGGTGGACGGGATGGAGGTGACGCAGTTCACGTACTTCCAGCAGTTCGGCGGGCTCGAGCTCGATCTCATCCCCGCGGAGCTCACCTACGGGCTAGAGCGTCTGGCCATGTTCCTCCAGGACAAGCGCAGCGCCTTCGACCTCGTCTGGGCGCCCGGGATCACCTGGGGCGAGGTCTTCCGCGAGAACGAGCGCCAGTGGTCGATCTACAACTTCGAGGAAGCGCCGGTGGACGTCCTCACGCGCCGCTTCGAGGAACACGAGCACGAGTGCCGCCACCTCGTCGAGCGCCGGCTGCCGCTGCCCGCGTACGACCAGGTGCTCAAGTGCTCGCACGCCTTCAACCTGCTCGACGCGCGCGGTGCGATCTCCGTGACCGAGCGCGCCTCGTACATCGGGCGGGTGCGCAACCTCGCGCGCCGCGTCGCCCAGCTCTACGTGGAGCTCAATGCCGAGCCTGCTGTTTGAGATCGGCTGCGAGGAGCTGCCGGCCTCCGCATGCCGCGAGGCCGAGCGGCAGCTGACCGAGCGCTGGCTGCCGACGCTCGGCGGCTCGAACGGGCGCGCGCTCGTCGGTCCGCGCCGCCTCGCGCTTCTGATCGAGGACCTGCCCGAGCGGACGCCCGACGAGTGGGTTCAGGGGCCGCCCGAGCATCTGCGGGAGAAGGCGGCTGCAGGCTTCGCCAAGAAGCACGGCGTCTCGCCGGACGAGCTCGAGGTCAGGGACGGCTTCCTGGGCGTCGTCGTGCCGGGGCGGCCGCTCGACGAGGCCCTGCCAGAGCTGCTGGCGGCGATCGTCCGCGGCCTCTCGTTCTCGAAGTCGATGATCTGGGAGAAGGACGGCCTGCGCTTCTCGCGACCCGTCCGCTGGCTCTGCGCGAAGCTCGGCAAGCAGACGGTCGAGCTCGACGTCGCCGGGATCCCCTCCGGTGGCGAGACGTTCGGCCACCGATTCACCCACGGCGCCGTCAAGGTCGCGGGGGCGGACGCCTACGCCGACGTGCTCCGCAAGGCGGGCGTCGAGCCCGACCCGGAGGAGCGGCGGGCACAGATCCTCGCCGGGCTCGACGCGATCGGCGGCTGGAGCGACCCGGCCGGCGCGCTCGAGGAGGTCGTTTTCCTCGTCGAGAGCGTCACGGTGCTCGAAGGCTCATTCGACGAGCGCTTCCTGGAGCTGCCCCCGCTCGTGGTGCAGACGGCGATGCAGTCCCACCAGCGGTACTTCCCGCTGGAGGGCGCGCGCTTCGCGTTCGTCGCCAACGGCGGTGATCCGGCCACGGTGATCTCGGGCAACGAGCGCGTCCTCGAGGGACGGCTCGAGGACGCCCACTTCAGCTTCGAGCGCGACGTCGCGAAGGGGATCGAGGCGCTGGCGCAGGAGCTCGGTGTGATCACCTTCGTCGCCGGCGCGGGGAGCTTCGAGGACAAGACCGCCCGGCTCGTGCAGCTCGTCGCCGAGCAGGGCGGGGGAGAGGCCTCGCGCGAGGCGGCACGCCTGGCCAAGGCGGACCAGGCGTCCGAGCTCGTGCGGGAGTTCCCTGACCTCGAAGGCCACATCGGCGCCGAGTACGCGCGCCTCGCCGGCTATCCCGAGGCCGTGTGCGCCGCGATCGACGAGCAGTACCTGCCGGACTCGGCGGAGGGGGCACTGCCGCAGACCGAGCCGGGCCGCGTGCTCGCCGCCGCCGAGAAGGTCGACAACCTCACGGTTGCGTTCGCGCTCGGCCAGCGGCCCACCGGCTCCCGTGACCCGCACGGCCTGCGGCGCGCCGCGATCGGCCTCTGCCGGCTCGCGGTCGAGGGCGGGCTCGGCATCGACGTCGGGGCGCTGGTCGCGCGTGACCTTGCACTCCTCGTCGAGCAGCAGGCGGAGGTCGCCGACGATCCGACGGACGTCGCCGACTTCGTCTTCGAGCGGCTGGAGGGCGTCCTGGACGTCCCGGTCGAGTTCGTTCGCGCCGCACGGGCCGGCTCCCTCACCAACCTCGGCGCGGTCGCCGAGCTCGCGCGGTCGCTCGCGGCCGGAGCCTCGACCGAGGAGTTCGATCGCGCCTTCGTCGCCTTCGACCGCTCGAACCGCCTGGCCGGCAAGGCGGACGGTGCGTCGAACGCTCTCGACCCGTCCCTCGCAACCGACGACGCCGAGGTCGCCCTCATCGAGGCGCTCGGCAAGGCATCGCCTCGCATCGAGGCCGCCATGTCGGAACGGGACTTCCAGGGCGCGATCGCCGCTGCCGCCGAGCTGGGACCTCCGGTCGACCGGTTCTTCGACGACGTGCTCGTGATGGCCGAGGACGCCTCGGTGCGCGCGAATCGCCTGCGACTCCTGCTGGACGTCCGCGACGCGGTCGGCGCGCTCGGCGACCTCTCGCAGATTCCGCACTGATGGACGAGCCTGTCGAGCTGCACGTGGTCTCGGACTCCACCGGCGAGACGGCCGCCCGGGTCGTCGAGGCCGTCGAGGCGCAGTTCCCGGGCCAGGAGTTCGAGGTCGTCCGGCACCCGCGGATCACCGCTCCGGAGGACGTCCACCTTGCGGCCTCGCGCGCCCGCGGCCGTCGGGCCGTCGTCCTCTTCACGCTCGTCGAGCCCGAGCTGCGCGAGGCGATGCGCGCTCTCTGCAAGCGCTACCGGCTGCACTACTGCGACCTCCTCGGGCACCCGATCGAGGCGGTGGCCCGCGTCTCCGGCTCGCCCGCCACCCGGCAGCCCGGGGCGCGCAGCGTGCTCGACTCGAGCTACTTCAAGCGCATCGCGGCCATCGAGTTCGCCGTGCGCTACGACGACGGCGCCGGCTCGCACCAGCTCACGGAGGCCGACGTCGTCCTCGTCGGTGTCTCCCGCAGCTCGAAGACGCCTCTCTCGATGTATCTCGCCTACCTCGGGTACAAGACCGCCAACGTGCCGATCGTGAAGGGGATCGAGCCGCCCGCGGCTCTCTGGAAGCTCGACCAGGCGAAGGTCGTCGGCCTGACCATCGACGCCGAGGCGCTTGCGGCCATTCGCGGCGAGCGCGTGCGCGGCATGGGCGGCGGCGGCCGCTACGCCGACCTGGCGGAGATCTACGACGAGCTCGAGTACGCCGCCACGATCCACAAGCGGCTCGGCTGCCCGGTGATCGAGGTCTCGAACCTCGCCATCGAGGAGACCGCCCGCCGGATCGTCCGCATCGTCGAGGAACGCCGCCTGCGCGTGGAGGCGCCGGCGTGACCGCGAAGCCGTCGATCCCCTGGTACTACTGGCCGTTCTGGTTCGTCATCCTCGCGGCCGGCCTCTTCGTCTTCTACGTCCTTCTGACCCCGGTGTGGATGGGGATCAGGCTCGTGTCGTGGGTCGCCGAGCGGCGCAGCACATGACCGAAAGGGAAAAAGTAAGAGGCGGCCGTGGTGCGAGCCGCCTCTTTCTCGGGCCGAGACGTAGGCTGCGGCGCCCCGCGTCTGCCTAGCCCGCTCCCTAAACGATGAGCGACGATCGCGATTCGCGCCATTCCCCTGCCGGGGGATCCGTCGTGTCGAGGCCTCGGCGTGCATGCGGCGCGGCCCGATGGGAGAATTGACCCTCAGGGCGATGGCAAGCAAGTACGTCTATGACTTCTCCGAAGGGGGCGAGCTCGGCCGTGAGCTGCTCGGCGGCAAGGGCGTGGGCCTGGCCGAGATGACCGTGATCGGGCTCCCGGTCCCCGCGGGCTTCACCGTGACGACCGAGGCCTGCCGCGAGTACATGGAGCGCGGCGGCGAGCCGCCAGACGGCCTCCGCGAGGAGATCGAGGAGCACGTGGCACAGCTCGAGGAGACGACGGGGAAGCGCTTCGGCGACCCGTCCGACCCGCTGCTCGTGTCGGTCCGCTCGGGGGCGGCGGTCTCGATGCCGGGGATGATGGACACGATCCTGAACCTGGGCCTGAACGACGACGCTGTCGAGGGGCTCGCCAAGGCGACGGGCAACGAGCGCTTCGCGTTCGACGCGTACCGCCGCCTGATCCAGATGTTCGGGAACGTCGTCGACGGCATCGACGGGCAGGTGTTCGAGCGCGAGCTCGCGTCGCTGAAGGACGCGCGCGAGGTCTCGGAGGACGTCGACCTCGGCGCGGACGACCTGCGCGAGCTCACGAAGCGCTTCGCGGAGCTCTACGCCGAGAGCGCCGGCGAGCCCTTCCCGCAGGACGCGCGCGAGCAGCTCGCCCGCGCGGTGCGGGCCGTCTTCGACTCCTGGAACACGCAGCGCGCGCAGGTCTACCGCCGCGCGAACCAGATCTCCGACGACCTCGGCACGGCGGTCAACGTCGTCCAGATGGTCTTCGGCAACAAGGGCGACGACTCGGGCACCGGCGTCGCGTTCACGCGCAACCCCTCGACGGGCGAGCAGGGGATCTGGGGCGAGTTCCTCGTCAACGCGCAGGGCGAGGACGTCGTGGCCGGCATCCGCACCCCCGAGCCGATCGCCGACATGGAGAGTCGCTTCCCGGAGGCCTTCCGGCAGCTCACCGACACGATGACGCGGCTCGAGAACCACTACCGCGAGATGCAGGACATCGAGTTCACGATCGAGGAGGGCTCCCTCTACATCCTCCAGACGCGCGCCGGCAAGCGCACCGCGGCGGCGGCCCTACGGGTGGTCGTGGAGATGGTCGGCGACGGGCTCATCTCCGAGGAGGAAGCCGTCGCGCGGATCGATCCCGGGCAGCTCGACCAGCTGCTCCACCCGATGATCGACCCGAAGGCCGACTACGAGACGGCCGCGAAGGGCCTCAACGCGTCGCCGGGCGCCGCCACCGGAAAGATCGTCCTCGACG
Organism: Gaiellaceae bacterium; assembly: GCA_035698025.1. Lineage (GTDB taxonomy): Bacteria > Actinomycetota > Thermoleophilia > Gaiellales > Gaiellaceae > JAIBJN01. Next base: position 100,713 of record DASSCF010000052.1, on the reverse strand, counting down.
CCGACCGCGCCGAGGAGCAGGGCAAGGGCGGCGAGGACGTGATCCTCGTGCGCGCCGAGACGACGCCCGACGACATCCACGGCGTCATCGAGGCGCGCGGGGTGCTAACGGCCCACGGAGGCATGACCTCGCACGCCGCAGTCGTCGCGCGCGGGATGGGGAAGCCCTGCGTGGCGGGGTGCGACGCGCTCTCGATCGACCTCGGCGCCCGGAAGATCCGCCTGGGCGACCAGGAGCTCGCCGAGGGCGACGTGATCACGATCGACGGCGGCACGGGCGACGTGATCGTCGGAGACGTCCCGCTCGTCCCGCCGCAGATCGACGAGAACTTCCAGACGCTGCTCGGCTGGGCCGACGGATTGCGGCGACTCCGCGTGCGCGCCAACGCGGACACGCCCGAAGACGCCGCGAAGGCGCGCGAGTTCGGCGCCGAGGGCATCGGCCTCTGCCGGACGGAGCACATGTTCATGGCCGAGGACCGCCTTCCGCTCGTCCGCGCGATGATCCTCGCGTCCTCGGAGGAGGAGCGGCGGAACGCCCTCGACAAGCTCCTGCCGCACCAGCAGGAGGACTTCGAGGGGATCCTCTCGGCCATGGCCGGGCTGCCGGTGACGATCCGGCTCCTCGACCCGCCGCTGCACGAGTTCCTCCCCTCCCTCGAGGAGGCCGAGTCGGAGGAGATGGCCCGCCGCATCCGTGGGCTACGCGAGTCGAACCCTATGCTCGGGATGCGCGGCTGCCGACTCGGGCTCGTCTATCCGGAGATCTACGAGATGCAGGTGCGGGCGATCGTCCGGGCCGCCCTCGCCGTCGCCGAGCAGGACGGCGAGGCGCCGCTCGTCGAGATCATGCACCCGCTCGTCGGGTTCGCCGAGGAGCTCCGGCGCCTGCGCCGGCTCACGCTCGACACCGCCTCGGCCGAGCTCGAGCAGGCAGACCGCCAGCTCGAGTACCAGATCGGGACGATGATCGAGCTCCCGCGCGCGTGCGTGCGCGCCGACGAGATCGCCGGCGAGGCCGACTTCTTCAGCTTCGGGACAAACGACCTCACCCAGACGACGCTCGGCTTCTCGCGTGACGATGCGGAAGGCAAGTTCCTCACGCGCTATCTCGAGGACAGGATCCTGGATGCGAACCCGTTCGAGACCCTGGACGCCAACGGCGTGGGCGACCTCATGCGGATCGGCGTCGAGCGCGCCCGCGGCGTCAAGGCGGACATCAAGCTCGGCATCTGCGGCGAGCACGGCGGCGACGCGAAGTCGGTCGCCTTCTGCCATGAGCTCGGGCTCGCCTACGTCTCCTGCTCGCCGTACCGGGTGCCGCTGGCGCGCCTGGCCGCGGCTCAGGCGGCCCTGGCCGAGCGCGGCGTCACGACGGTTCAGGTCGGGGGCTAGCTTCGTCCAGGTCGGGAACCGGGGCAGGCCCGTAGCGGTCGCGCACGCCGTCGATCCAGGTCACGAGGCGGTCGGCCAGCTCCGCATCGCGGATCTCGAGCACGTTCTCGGCGTTCTGCTCGCCCGAGTGGGAGAGGTTGTAGCTCCCGGCGAACACGTGGTCGTCGGCGACGGTCACCTTCGCGTGCATGAAGTCGTGGACGTTGTCGCCGTCGCCGTACGGGGTCGAGGCCTTGCCGGAGAAGCGGGCGCGCCCGAGGACGCGCTCGACCAGCGGCAGCTTCCAGGTCGAGTTCCCGTTCAGCCTCCATTGGTGGTAGACGCCCTTCATCTGCGTCCCGTCGACGACGCCCGTGATGTCGACCTTGCCGTCCGAGACGCACTCCGCGAGCGCGCCGAGGATCGGCCCCGAGGTGAGCACCGGCGAGCAGACGCGGATCCGCCGCTTCGCCCGCTTGATCCGGTGAGCGATACGCGTGGCGAGCGCCTCGCCGTGGCCCGGCGAGAACCAGACGCGCACGTCGCGCCCGCCGATGTCGATCGGGTTGGGATCGACGAAGCCGCTCTTCTCCACTGACCCGGTCGTCCAGAGCTGCTCGAAGTCCGTCGTGTACGCGGCGGCGATCGCTTCCGACTCGGCGACGAGGATGATGTTCTCGCAGCGTGTGAACGAGTCGTCCGTCCAGTTCGTCGAGCCGGTCCAGACGGTCTGCCCGTCCCGGACGGCGAACTTGTGGTGCATGAGGTCGGGGACGCCCGGGATCGGCTTCGTCGGCACCTCGAGGCTGTCGATGAGCGTCGGCTCGCCGGTCGGGGGCGGGAAGAGCGGCGGCGGCTTCTCGCTGTCGACGTTGAATGCGAGGCGGACCGCGACGCCCCGCTGCTCTGCCTCGACAATCTCGTCCGCGACGATCTTGGCCGTCGGCTGCAGCAGGTCGAAGTCGTAGAGCGCGAGATCGAGCGTCCGCTCGGCCTCGGCCAGGAACCCGGCCAGCCTCTCCGCGACCTCCTGTGCGGTCTGCCCGCCGTCGGTGAGGGTGTGTGCCTCGATCACGAGGCGGGACCCTAGCTGTGGCTAGGTGTTTTCGAGGGAGCTGCAGCCCGTGACCTGGCTCACGAGCCACTTGCCGGCGCCGTCGTCGATCAAGTCGACGACCGCGATGGGCTCACCGTCGCGCACAGCGCGCACCCTCACGGTGTCCGTCTCTGGGTAGCCGGCACGCTCGAAGACGTCGTCCGTCTCGAGGTTGTATCCCTCGATGCCCTTCCTGGCGGCCTCGATCGGGTCCGAGGTCTCGCCCGTGGCGCCCTGGATGTAGTCCGCGACCTGCGAGAACTGCTCGACGCAGCCGAGCCGCGTCGAGACCCAGATCCCGTCCTCGTCGACCACCTCGACCGACGAGCGCGGAACCTCGCTCCCGTCCTCCGTGAACCCGTCGTAGCAGGCGACGGAGAACGCGCCGGGGCCGAGATCCACGACCTGGGACGAGGTGCCGTCCGGCGCGCTCGTGCCCATCCCGCCGTCCTCCGGATGCTCGATCAGGGTCGAGAGCTCCTTGCCGGTGTCGTTCACGAACTGGACGTGGACGCCGTCTGACTGCGGCTTGACGGAGGGCGTCTCGACGTTCGGCGCCTCGCCGGCGCGACAGACGATCACGGCCGTTTCCGGTAGTGCCGGCGGCGGCGGTTCCGAGGCTTCGGTCGACTGGCCCTGACCTGCTTCCTGGGCCGCGCCGCAGGCGGACAGGCCGAGGGCCAGGGCGAGCGCGAGGACGGTGAGAAGCCTCATCTCTCCGTACGACGGGCGAATGCGCCCAAAAGTTCCCGGCTCAGGAGTATCCGCGCACGCGCATGTACGCGACGAGGATGCTGGCGGCGGCGATCCCGACGAGCATCAGCACGGCGAGGGGGTCCATCCGACCGTAAACCGGATGCCGCCCGGCGACGGAGAGCGCGAGCATGGCCAGCACGCCGCCCGCGAGTCCACCGAGGTGGCCGCCGATGGAGATGTTGGACACGGCAAACGAGAAGGCGATGTTGAGGATGACGATGAACAGCGCGCCTCCGCCGAAGACGTAGATCTGGCGTCGCTCGAGCACGAGCCCGGCGCCGAGGATCCCGAAGACCGCGCCGGAGGCGCCCACCGTGTTGACGAACTCCCCGGAGAGCAGCAGTGCCCCCGCCGACCCGGCGAGCGCGGAGACGAGGTAGACGCCGAGGAAGCGCGCCCGGCCGAGTGCGCCTTCGAGCGCTTGCCCGAACCACCAGAGCATGAGCATGTTGAACGCGATGTGAATCACGCTCGCGTGCAGGAATGCGCTCGTGATCAGGCGGTACCACTCGCCCTGGGAGACCTCGAACCCGTTCAGCGCCCAGCGGTTGATGAACGACTGCGCCGGCTGGAAGCCGCCCGAGCCCTGCGCGATCGAGATCAGGAAGACCGCCACGTTGACACCGATGAGGGTCTTCGTGACGAGGGCGCTCGTGCCGGCGCCCGCCGCGCGGCCGATCCGCCGCGTGGCCGCCTTGGCGCCGGCCGGCTGGCCCGCGCACTCGGGGCACTTGATCCCGACGGGTGCATAAACCATGCAGTCGGGGCAGATTGGGCGGCCGCAGTTGGAGCAGCTGACCGCGGTCTCGCGGCCCGGATGGCGGTAGCAGGTCCGCGTCTGAATCCGCTCCGGCGTGGCCATTCGAGCCATCGTATCGGCGCCGTGTAAGGTGCCGGGCCGATGCGCGTGCACGTCGCCTTCACGCCCGCTGAGGCCGAGCGCGCGCCCGTCGCCGTGGTCGTCGACGTCCTCCGCGCGACCTCCACGATCGCCCAGGCGCTCGCCTCCGGCTACCGCCGCGTCCTCTGCTGCGCGGAGATCGAGGAGGCGCGGGCGCTTCGTGCGAGCCTCGAGGAGGGCGTGCTCGCGGGCGAGCGGCGGGCCGAGGCGATCCCCGGCTTCGACCTCGGGAACTCGCCTGCGGACTTCGTCGAGCCCCGCGCCGAGACGCTGGTCATGACGACGACGAACGGCACGCGGGCGATCGTCACCGCAGCGGCCAACGCCGAGCACGTCTTCGCGGGGAGCCTTCTCAACCTGGATGCCGTCGTCGCGGCGGCGCTTGCCGCGGGCGGCGACGCTGAGGTCGTGTGCGCAGGCGTCGACGGCCGCTTCACCATCGACGACGCGTACTGCGCGGGCCGGATCGCCGAGCTTCTCGGCGGGGAGCGCTCCGACGCGGGGGAAGCCGCCGTGCGCCTGGCGCGCTCGTTCGCCTCGGCGGAGGAGGCGCTTCGCGCGGCGGAGAACCCGCGCCGGGAGGCGATCCTCGACGACATCGCCTGGTGCGCGCGCGAGAGCGTGCTCGACGTGGCCCCGAGGCTCGTCCGCATGGAGGGCCCGGCGGCCGAGATCGTCGCAGCGTAGTGCGGCGCGCCGTCGTCCTCTTCACCCGCGACCTTCGCGTCCACGACCATCCGGCGCTGGCACAGGCGGTGTCCGAAGCCGAGCAGGTCGTGCCGCTCTTCGTCCTCGACGAGGCGATCCTCGGGTCGAGCTTCGCGGCGCCGAACCGGATCCGCTTCCTGCTCGACTCGCTCGCCGACCTTCGCCGGTCGCTCAGGGGGCTTGGCGGGACGCTGCTCGTGCGGCGCGGGGACGTCGTCGGCGAGACGATGCGCGTCGTCGGCGATTGCCGGGCCGAGACGGTCTTCCTGAGCGCCGACGTGAGCGCGTACGCGCAGGCCCGGGCGCGGGCTCTCGCGGTGGAGCGCGTCGCCGTTCGCACGTGCCCCGGCGTGACGGTTGTTCCGCCCGGCGAGCTTCTGCCCGCGGGCGGCGACCACTTCCGTGTCTTCACGCCGTACTGGAGACGCTGGGCAGAGACAGAGCTGCGGCCGATTCACCGCCCGCCTCGCCGCCTCTCGGTGCCGAGTGGGCTCGCCGTCGGTCGTCTCCCCAGGCTTGCGGACATCGTGCCGGGCGAGCCGTCGCCGGACCTGCCGGCGGGCGGGGAGGAGGCCGGCCGCGCGCGTCTTCGGCGCTGGCTGCGCACGGGGCTCGATCGCTACGCCGAGCTCCAGGACGACCTGGCCGCCGACGGCACGTCACGGCTTTCGCCGTACCTCCACTTCGGCTGCCTGTCCCCCCGAGAGGTCGCCGGGCGCGCCGCGGGTCGGCCCGGGACGGAGCCCTTCCTGCGCCAGCTCGCGTGGCGCGACTTCTTCCACCAGGTGCTCGCTGCACGCCCGGCCGCCGCGCACGAGGACTACCGGCCGCGGCGCCGCCGCTGGCACGAGGACGAGGATGGCCTGGAGGCCTGGAAGGGCGGTCGCACCGGGTTCCCGCTCGTGGACGCGGGGATGCGACAGCTCGCGCGCGAGGGGTGGATGCACAACAGGGCCAGGCTCGTGGCCGGCTCGTTCCTCACCAAGGACCTGTACGTCGACTGGCGGCTAGGCGCTGCGCACTTCTACGACCTGCTCGTCGACGGCGACCTCGCCCAGAACGCCGGCAACTGGCAGTGGGTCGCCGGCACCGGGACCGACACCCGGCCGAACCGGGTGCTCAACCCGACGTTGCAGGCACGCAGGCACGATCCCGAGGGCAAGTACGTGCGCCGGTACGTCCCGGAGCTCGCCGACGTGCAGGGCGCCGCGGTCCACGAGCCGTGGAAGCTCGGCGGCGTGCGGGGCTATCCGCCGCCGCTCGTCGATCACGCCGAGGCCGCGGCGCGGTTCAGGCGGACGTAGGCGAGCTCGGCAGCTGCCCGGCGCGCCTCAGCTCCGCGCAGTGGGCGCAGATGAACGACTCGCCCTGGGCGTGCTCCCAGCCCTGCGGCCCCTCGGCCGCGTGGCGTCCGACCTCGGTGGCGACGGCGCCGCAGGGGCACCGGTACACGACCGTGATCCGCGTGTAGGCCGAATCGGGAGAGCTGTACGCGACTCCCATGCTCTCGATTGTACGCGCGCCCGGGGCCGTTGACACGCGCGGAGCGCCGGGACGGCACCGTGCGCTTCCGCATCGTCCCTCGCTGAGGGTCGCCTGCGGTGTGAGACGATTCTCCTCTGCCGCAGCGAGGAGAGGAGAGGCGTGAACAACGGAGCCACGAAGTACCGATGGGACGACATGCCCAAGGAGGAGCTGAAGCCCGACCTGCACCGGCGGCTCGTCTCGACCGACCGGATGATGCTCGCCCACGTGTACCTCGACAAGGGCTGCATCGTCCCGCAGCACTCGCACGAGAACGAGCAGCTCACCTATATCCTCCAGGGTACGCTCCGCTTCTTCCTCGGCGAGGACGAGTCGGAGGTCGTCGACGTCGCCGCTGGGGAAGTCCTGCACCTGCCGTCCTGGCTGCCGCACAAGGCCGAAGCCCTCGACGACGTGCTCGACGTGGACATCTTCTGCCCGCCGCGCCAGGACTGGCTCGACGGCTCGGACGCCTACCTCCGCAACAAGTGAACCTCGGTCTGGACGGCAAGGTCGCCCTCGTCTGCGGCGCGAGCCGGGGGATCGGGCGGGCGATCGCGGGCGAGCTCGCCGCCGAGGGCGCGTCGGTCGCCGTCTGCTCGCGCGACGCGGATCGGCTCGCCGCCGCGGCCGCCGAGATCGGGCCCGAGGTGGTCGCGATACCCGCGGACCTGGCGGAGCCGGGAGAGGGCGAGCGGGTCGTCCGGGCCACCCAGGAGCGCTTCGGACGCGTCGACGTCCTCGTCGCCAATACCGGCGGCCCTCCCGCCGGAACGCACGACACGCTCTCGCTCGACGACTGGGACCGGGCCACGGCGCTGCTCCTGCGCAGCACCGTCGAGCTTGCCTCCGCCGCCCTGCCCGGGATGAAGGAGCGCGGCTGGGGCCGGATCCTCGCCGTCACCTCGGTCGCCGTGAAGCAGCCCGTCGACAACCTGATCCTCTCGAACAGCCTGCGCGCCGCGGTGACCGGCTACGTGAAGACGCTCGCGCGCGAGGTTGCGCCGGACGGGATCACCGTCAACACCGTGCTGCCGGGCTACACGGCCACCGAGCGCGTCACGGAGCTGAACCAGGCGAACGCGGAGCGCGAAGGCGTCGGCGTCGAGGAGGTGCAGGCGCGGCTGGAGGCGTCCATCCCTATGGGCCGCCTCGCCGAGCCGCGGGAGTTCGCCGCGCTCGCGGTCTTCCTCGCCTCGGAGCGCGCGGGCTACATCACCGGCGGCTCGTTCGCGGTCGACGGCGGCTGGGTGCGCGGGCTCCTGTGACGGACATGCACGCGCGGGCGGGCGAGCTGCTGGAGCGCGAGCTCGAGCGCTTCGAGCGGGAGCACCCGCGGTCGGGCGAGCTGTCGAAGCGGGCCGCGGCCTCGCTCCTCGCAGGCGTCCCGATGCACTGGATGCTGCGCTGGCCGGGGGCCTATCCGGTCTACGCAGAGGAGGCGAGCGGCGCGCGCTTCCGCGACGTCGACGGGATCGAGTACGTGGATTTCTGCCTCGGCGACACCGGCGCCATGACGGGGCACTCGCCGGAGCCGGTGGTCCGGGCGGTCGCGGAGCAGGCGGCGCGCGGGATCACGCTGATGCTCCCCAGCGAGGATGCGCTCTGGGTCGGGGAGGAGCTCGGCCGTCGCTTCGGGCTCCCTCGCTGGCAGTTCGCGTTGACGGCCACGGACGCCAACCGCTTCGCGATCCGGCTCGCGCGGCACGTCACCGGGCGCCCGAAGGTGCTCGTCTTCAACTGGTGCTACCACGGCACCGTCGACGAGTCGTTCGCCACGCTCCGCGACGGGAGGGTGGTGGAGCGCGAGGCCAACCTGGGCCCGCCCGTGCCCGTGGAGGAGACGACCCGCGTCGTGGAGTGGAACGACATCGAGGCGCTGGAGCGCGAGCTTGCCCACGGCGACGTGGCGTGCGTGCTCGCCGAGCCCGCGCTCACGAACATCGGCATCGTCCACGCGCAGGCGGGCTATCACGACGCGCTTCGCGAGGCGACCAAAGAGACGGGGACGCTCCTGCTCATCGACGAGACGCACACGCTCTGCGCCGGCCCCGGCGGCTTCACCCGGGCCCACGGGCTCGAGCCCGACCTGCTCACGGTCGGGAAGGCGATCGGGAGCGGGATCCCGTCGGCGGCGTACGGCTTCTCGGCCGAGGTCGCCGATCGGGTCGAGGCGTCGATCGGCCGGGACGAGTCCGACGTCGGCGGCGTGGGAGGGACCCTCGCCGCGAACGTCCTCTCGCTCGCCGCGGTCCGCGCCACCCTCGCGCACGTTCTCACGGAGGAGGCCTTCGACCGCATGATCGCCCTGGGCGAGCGCTTCGAGCAGGGCGTCCAACACACGATCGACGAGTTCGGCCTCCCCTGGCACGTCACGCGCCTCGGCTGCCGCGTCGAGTACCTCTTCCGGCCCGAGCGCCCCGTGACCGGCAGCGACGCCGCAGCCGGCGGCGACCACCTGCTCGACAGGCTCATTCACTTGTACGCGCTCAACCGCGGCGTGCTCCTGACGCCGTTCCACAACATGGCCCTCATGTCGCCGGCGACGACGGAGGCCGACGTCGACCTCCACGCCGAGGTCTTCGGGCGGCTCGCGGGCGAGCTGACCGGTCGCTGAGGCGCGCCGCCCGATCGGTCGTGCGGCTCACGTCGGCTGGACACGCATCGAGGCATCTGCCGACTGTGGTCGGAGCTCGAGCCAGATGACGCCGACCAGGAACAGGGCCATACCGACCGGGCCGGGCGGCTTCGGATGGCCGACGGCGAAGATGAGCGCTCCGAGGGCCATGAGCACGAGGGCTCCCGTCGGCCCGCGCCCCTTCAGCGCCCGGGTCGCCGCGAAAGCCGCGGCGAACCAGGAGAGGCCGGCTCCCACGTACAGGGCGTAGCCGGCAACGTCCGGTTCGTCGAGCTCGGTCATGAGCCGGTCGGCGACCGCCTGCTCTGCAGCGGGAAGTTCGTTGGCGATCCGGACGAGGTCACCCATGCCGAGCCCGGCAATGGAGTCGAGCGCGGTGTACAGGATCACGTACGGCACGATCAGCACGCGTGTCACCGTGGCCGCCCGGCTTTCGAGGCCGTCGACGAGCAGCCACAACGACCAGGCGAGCCCGGCGATCAGGAAGAGCTGCGCGAAGTGCAGGGCGATGAACACGTCGGTCGGATCGCCGAGCCGCGGGTCCTCCATCGGATGGATGACTCCGAGAACGAGGTACAGCAGCGGCGTTCCGAACAGGATCGTGCGGCGGAGCACCCGTCGATCTCTCATCGTCCCTCCAGAAGGTTGTCGTCGAAGAACGCCATGACCCGGCGCTCGTACTCGTCGGGCGCGGCATCGATCGCGCCGACGTGCCCGCCGGGAGCCTCCCAGAGCTCCTTCGGTCCGGTCGCCGCGTCGTAAAACTGGCGGCTGATGGTCTCGCCGCCTTGGCCCTGCGCGGAGTAGATGACGAACAGCGGCTCCGTGATGTCCGCGCTGAGGTCAACGAGGCTCGGAGGCGGCAGATCGCTCGTGAAGGTCGCCGTGCCAAGCGTGGCGACCGTCATGATCTCGGTGAACATCACCTTCACCGAGCCGGGCACGTGGATCGCCTCGCGCACGGAGCGCACGCCGGCGCCCTCGGAGACGACCGCTCTCAGAGAGTCGGTCTCCGCGGCGGCCTGCAGCATGACCTCGCCGCCGACGGAAAGCCCGACGCCGCCGATGCGGCGGGGATCGACGTCAGAGCGTGTCCGGAGATACGCGACTGCGGCCTCGACGTCGCGCGTGCCTCTCCAGCCGAACGCATTCGGATCCCCTTCGCTCTCGCCCTCGCCGCGCCGGTCGAACAAGAGGACGCCGTACCCGTGCCTCGCCAGGATCCTGGCGGGCTTCTGCGAGCCCTTGCGCCCGGGGAACGAGATGACGGCTGCGCCGTTCTCGGAGGGCACGTACCACCCCTCCAGCCGCAGGCCGTCGCTCGTGGTGAAGCTGACCTCCTCGAAGTCCGTTCCCAGCTGCGGTGCGGGGACGTAGGCCCGCGCTGCATGGGTGACGACGTACGACTCGGCGAGCGGGTAGAGCCCGAAGTAGAGGACGAAGAACGCTCCGACGGCCAGGAGCGCCCGTCGCAGGTAGCGCCAGATCAGGCCGCCGCCCTTCCGCGAACGCCAGAGCGTGACGAGACCGATGCCCACGAGCAGAAACCCCGCCGGTATGGCGAGGAGCCCGGTGTAGTCGTCTCCCGATGGCCCGTTCTCACGCGTGTAGTAGCCGGCCTCGCCGATGCCCATGACGACCGTGAAGAGCCCGAAACCGATGGCGATACTCGCGCGGGCGCCGGGCCGCAGCCGCGGATAGGCCCAGGCGGCGAGCACGAAGAGCGCGGTCTGCACGAGCCCGCCGACGAGGTGGTCGTCGGCCGACGTGCCCGGCTGGGGCTGGAGGAAGTTGTCGTCGACGACGTGGAGCGCCGCGATGCCGAGCGCGAGGCGGGCGAGGCCAGCCTCGGTCCGCAGGGCCGCGACGACCCGCGTCGCGGCCCTGGGCTCGGCGTGAGGATGCGTTGCGCTGGTCACCGTGACTCTTAGGTGGGAACGGCAGGCGCCTTGACGGCCCCTTCGCCGTGGTCGAGGTGCGGGAGCCACTCGAGCCAGCTCGGCAGGTACCAGTTCCAGTCGCCCAGGAGCTTCATGGTCGCCGGAAGGAGCACGGCGCGGACAACCGTCGCGTCGATGAGGATCGCGGCGGCCAGCCCGACGCCGAACTGCTTGAAGATCAGCATCTGGAGCGTCGCGAACACCGCGAACACGCAGACCATGACGAGTGCCGCGCTCGTCACGACGCCGGCGGTCGACTTGATGCCGTGGCTGATGGCCTCCTCCGTGCTCATGCCTCGATCGTAGGCCTCGCGGATCCGGCTGATGATGAAGACGTGGTAGTCCATCGAAAGGCCGAACAGGATCACGAACATGAAGATGGGCAGGAACGCGTCGATCCCGGCGGTGGACTCGAAGCCGAGGAAGCCCTTGCCCCACCCGTGCTGAAACACGAGCACCATGACTCCGTAAGCCGCTGCGATCGAGAGGAGGTTGAGGACGATCGCCTTGAAAGCGATCACGAGCGATCTGAACGCGAACAGCATGAGCAGGAACGCGAGCAGGAGCACGAACCCGAACACGAACGGAGCAACCGAACCGAGCTTGTCGTTGAAGTCCTTCGACCGCGCCGTCATTCCCGTCACACCGACTTCGGCGTTCGGCAGCGCTCCCACGGTCGCCGGGATGATCTCGTCCCTCAAGGTGGCCAGGGCGGCTTCGGACGTCGCGTCCATGCCCTTGCCGTCCACGGGGATCGCGACGGTTGCCACCGTCCCGGCCTGGTTGACGTCCACCGTGATCGGCTCGTGCATCTGCCCGCTGGAGAGCGCTCTCCACTCGAGCTGGCCGATCGCCTCCTGCACCGCGGGCGCCGTCACGTCGGCGGTCTTGATGACGACCCCCGCCGGGATCTCGGCGCCGGGGAACGCCGCCTGGATCCGGTTGTACGACTGGACGGCCGGGAGGTCCTGCGGGAACGTCTCGACGCCGGGCTGGACGGTGCGCATCTGCAGCGCCGGAACGGCGAGCGCCAGGAGCAGACCGGCCGACAGCGCCGCCGAGAGGATGGGCCGTCGGAGGACGCGAGTCAAGATCGCTCCCCAGATCCGTCCTTCGCCGTCGTCCCGGCGAATCCGGTTGACGAAGGGGATGCGGCCGTTGTCGACACGGTCGCCGAGCCACGAGAGCGTGGCCGGCAGGACGGTGAGCGACCCCAGCATCGCGACCGCGACCACGAGAATCGTGCCCACCGCGAACGACGACATTCCCTCGATGCCCGCGAGGAACATGCCGGACATGGCGATGATGACCGTGAGCCCAGAGATCAGCACCGAGCGTCCCGACGTGGCCGCAGCGGCCTCGAGCGCCGCGCTCTCGCTGCGACCGCGAGCACGCTCCTCGCGCTCGCGCTTCAAGTAGAACATCGAGTAGTCGACGCCGACCGCGAGGCCGATGAGGAGGATCAGCTCGTAGGTGACCTCGTCGATCGGGACGAGCGAGCTCGGAATGGCCACGAGGCCGAAGGTGGCGACGATGGCGGTCAGCGCGAGCAGAAGCGGCACGCCGGCCGCGACGAGCGCCCCGAAGACGACGATCAGGATGATGAGCGTCACCGGGATGGAAAGCATGCCGGCCTTCTTGAGGTCGTCCATGAAGGCAGCCTCGATCTCCTTGTCCGCGCTCACGCCGAACGAGCCGACGAACACCTCCGGGTTGGCCGTCTGGGCTTCCTCGACGGCGGCGATGACCGGATCGATCCTGTCCACGGCGTCGTCGGGATCGCCCGTGATATCGAAGTCGACGAGCACCGCGTGCCCGCTCTGGCCGATCTGGCCCGCGTTCTCCGGGTCGAGCGGCGAGCGGACGTTCGTAACGGCGTCGAGCGCGGACACCCGCGCTACGACGTCGTCGACCGCGGCCGCGAAGGCCGGGTCGTCCACGGTCAAGGCGTCGCTCTGGACGAGGACGCTCTCGGCGGCCGGTTGCTCGAACTCGGCGTGCAGGATCCTGTCGACGCGGCCGGACTCGCCCACGCCCGACGTCGCGTCCTCGATCATCGTCGGGCCGATGACGTTGCCGGCCGCGAAGGCGAGGATGACGAACGCGAGCCAGCCGAAGATGGCCTTCTTGCGATTGTGGGCGCTCCACCGGCCCATGCGACCGGCGAGGTTGGTGCGATGGCGAGATTCGTCCGGTGGCTCGGTGCGCCTCTCAGGAGCGTCTAGCTCGCCCGGATCGCGCTGGATGATCCGTGTCTTCATCGCTGCTCCTCTCGGTGGAAACCTCGTCAAACCTCCCACTCCGAGGAGTCGCGGAGAAGGCGGGAGACTGGCCGATCCGGGGATCGGGTTTCTGGTGTGCCGCCCGCTCAGGAGCGGAGGTAGAGCAACACAGCCAGCACCCGGCGCGAGTCGGTGGCGCCCGAAGGAAGGCCGAGCTTGCCGAAGATGCTCGAGACGTACTTCTCGACTGCACGCACGGAGATGACGAGCTTGTCGGCGATGCCCTGGTTGGAGCGGCCCTCGGCCATCAGCTCCAGCACCTCGCGCTCGCGCGGAGTGAGCTCCGCGAGCGGGTCGTCGCTGCGGTGCCTGGAGAGCAGCGTCGAGACGATGATCGGGTCGATCGCCGAGCCGCCCTCTGCGACGCGCTGCACGGCGTCGATGAAGTCCTTGACGTCGCTGATCCGATCCTTCAGCAGGTAGCCGGCGCCGTCGGCCGAGTCGGCGAGCAGCTTCATCGCGAGGCCGACCTCCACGTACTGCGAGAGCACGAGCACGCCGACCGAGGGATGCTCGGCGCGGATCTCCAGGGCGGCCTGCATCCCCTCGTCGTTGTGGGTCGGGGGAAGGCGGATGTCCACGACGGCGACGTCGGGCGAGTAGCTCCGCACCTTCAGCAGCAGGTCGTCGGCCGTCTCGCAGCTCCCGACGACGTCGAGGCCGTTCTCGCTCAGCAGGCGCGCGAGCCCCTCGCGCAGCAGGACGCTGTCCTCCGCGATCACGGCACGCATGGGATCTCCGCGCGCAGCCGTGTCCCGCCCCCGGCCGGGCTCCAGACTCGCAGCCTGCCTCCGAGCGCCTCAACGCGGTCGGCGAGCCCTCGCAGGCCCGAGCCGAGCTCCGTGTCGGCGCCGCCGGCGCCGTCGTCGACGACCTCGACGACCACCTGACCGTCTTGTCGGCATACCTCGACGGTCGCCGACGTCGCCTTCGCGTGCTTGCCGACATTGGCGAGGCTCTCGGACACGAGGTAATAGGCGGCGACCTCGAGCGGTTCGGGGAGCCGCCCGTCGAGCTCAACCGCCAGCGTGACCGGGATCAGCGCTCGAGCGGCCAGCTGCTCGAGCGCGATCTCCAGGCCGTGGCCACTGACCACGGCAGGGTGCAGGCCTCGTGCCACAGCTCGCAGCTCTTCGAGTGAGGTCGCGATCTCCCGGCGTGCCTGGTCGAGGCTCACGCGGGCGGCCGGATCGTCGGCCAGCCGGTCCTCGAGCGCGCTCAGCTCGAGTGAGAGGGCGATGAGCCGCTGCTGCGCTCCGTCGTGCAGATTGCGCTCCAGCCGCTGCCGCTCTCTCTGACTGACCTCGATGATGCGGGCTCGGGACGCCCTCAGCTCGGCGAGCCGCGCTCTCAGCTCGGCGTGCAGTCGACCGTTTTCGATCGCGATCCCGGCGGCCGCCGTGACGGCCGCCAGAAGCTCGGGCTCGTTGTCGAGCGCGGGGTCGTGCAGCAAGACGGCGACCTGCGACGAGCCCTGCTCAATCAGGGTGATCGCCCTCCCGCTGTCAGGGCCGGGGAACTCGATCCGCCGACCGTCGAGGTCCGCGTAGCACCCGTAGTCGGGCAGCCAGTACGCAAGCGTCAGCGACGGATCGCCGAGGGCGCGCGCAAGGGCGTCGCGAAGGTCGGCCGGCGCGGGGTCTGCCTGAAGCTCGACGAAGAGATCGCCGACGGACGAGCGTGCGAGGTGCGAGTCGAGGAACGCAATCAGGAACGCGACGGGCGCAAGGCTCAGCGCTGCGAATGTCGCCCAGCGGATCTGTTGCACCGCGGGACCGCCCCACGAGGCCGAGACCAGGAGCAGCGCGATCATCACGAGCGCGAGGCCGAACGCGTCGGCTAACAGCGCGAGCGTCCGGCGATGCGGCCTCCCGGTTCGGAGCCTGCGGGCGATGAGAATCCCGACGCCGGCGAGGCAGTAGGCGCTGACCAGCCCGAGCTGGACGCGGGTCGCTGCCTGCGCCGCCTGCAGGTTTTCCGTGATCTCGAGCAGGTTCTGCGGCCCGAAGTAGCCGAGTGTCATGCGAACGAGCTCGCCCCCGATCGCGGTGACATACGCAGTGAGGACGAGCGCGCACTCGAACCGCCCCTGCAGCCGACCGGTTGGGAAGGCGAGAAACACGTGCAGGAAGAGGACGGGGGGCAGAAGGTCGAGCGTCTGCCCGAACGTGAACACGACGTCGTTGGCCGCCCACGAGAGACTCGAGAGGAAGTTCGCGAACCCGGCGGCGATCATCAGCGGGCCGAACCGGCTTGCGGGCCGGTGCCACCAGGCCAGGAGGCCGCAGAGGATGTACGACACCGTTACCCAGACCGAGAGGAGGGCGATGACCAGCGGCTCACCGACGTCGTGCCCGATGACGTCGTTCTTCAGGGCGAGAACGAGCGAGCATCCGGCTGCGGCAAAGCCCGCGCATGCGATGAGCCCCAGCAGGGCAGGCGTCGGCCAGCCGCGGTCGTCTACGTAGTCTCTCCGCGCGACGGCCGAGGTCACCTGGCGGTCGCTCCTCTCCGACTTCGCTCTGCGGGGGTCGGCGCTACGGCAGCGCCCGGCGAGCGTGGCTGAGGGGCGAGGATACTCTCGTCGAACCGGGATGTGAATGGTGCCTAGACGAAGTCCGCGATCTCGCCGAGCGTCTTCTTGACGAGCGTGGGCGTCGTGGCGCCCTCGGCCGGATAGCCGACCGGGATCAGGAGGAACGGCCGCTCGTTCTCCGGCCGCTCGAGGATCTCCTTGAGGAAGCCCATCGGCGACGGCGAGTGCGTCAGGGTCGCGAGGCCGGCCGTGTGGAGCGCGGCGAGGAGGAAGCCGGTCGCGATGCCGACCGACTCGCGCACGAAGTAGTGCTTGTGCTTCTCGCCGTCCTCGTCGACGCTCCAGGGCTGCTCGAAGATCGCGATCAGGTACGGCGCGTCCGTCAGGTGCGGCTTCGACCAGTCCGTCCCGATCGGCTCGAGGACGTCCAGGTACTCCCGGGTCGCCCGCTCGGTGTAAAGGAGCTTCTCCTCGTGCTCGGCCGCCTCACGGATCCGCGCCTTGACGTCGGGGTCGGAGACGACGACGAACGACCACGGCTGCTGGTTCGCGCCGGAGGGCGCCGACCCGGCAACCCGGAGCGCGTCCTCGATGAGCTCGCGCGGGACGGGCTCGTCGGAGAACTGCCGCACGGAGCGGCGGCGGAGCATGAGCTCGAGGAATTCCGCCGACCGCTTGCGCATCTCGGCCTCGGGCAGACGGTCGAACTCGAGCGGGAGCGGGCGGAACGCGCTGGTAGTGGTCGACATCACGCGGCCTCGCGGGCGAGGATAGCCTCGTGCTCCAGGCGGGCGCGGAGGACGCCGAGCCGCTCGCGCCCTGCGTGCAGCACGCTGCGGCGGAACTGGAGGACGACCGCACCGTCGGGCGCGAGCCGCTCCTCGGCCGCCTCGAGCAGCCGCCGGTAGGGCTCCAGGCCGTCGTCAGGCGCGAACACGGCCTCCGGCGGCTCGTCAGCGACGTCCTGGTGCAGGAATCGCTCCGCCAGCGGGAGGTAGGGCAGGTTCGCGACCACGAGGTCGACAGGGCCGGGCACAGGATCGAGCAGGTCGCCCTCGAGGACGACGACGCGGTGAAGGAGCCCGTGGCGGCGGACGTTCGCGCAGGCGAGCTCGACGGCCGCCGGGCTCGAGTCGGTCGCCCAGACGCGTGCCCGCGGAGCCCGCGCGGCGATGGCGACGGCGAGGGCGCCGGACCCGGTGCCGACGTCGACGACACGCGCGGGCCGGTCGCCGACGAGGCCGACCGCGGCGCGCACGAGGCGCTCGCTCGCCGGTCGCGGGGTCATCACGACGCCGGGCCGCGTGCCGAAGCCGAGACCGCAGAAGGGGATCAGTCCCACGAAGGGCGTTTGTGACCCGCGGGCGACGGTTCTTACGGAGGGAGGCGCCCTGGAGCGCCCGGGAGGGCGCTCCGGGGCCGGTGGTGCGGCTAGCGGAAGCGGCGCTCGAACTGCTTGACGATGCCGGTCGAGAGCTCGTCGGCCATCTCGAGTGCCTGGAGGTGGATCGCGTCGTACGCGGCCACGTCGGCGTCCCAGTTCGCCTGCAGCCGGGCGACGACCTCGGTGGTCGTCAGGTCGAGGTGCTCGTAGAGCATCGACTGCATCTCGCGGAACTTCCAGGAGCGCGGGTTGGCGGCGTTGAGGAACGCGGCGAGCTCGTCCGCGTTCGCCCGCCAGCGCGCCTGGTGGGTCGCGACGCCGGCGGCGTCGCCTGCCTTCGCCGCGGCGATCAGGTCCGCCGCGATGAGGATGTGCTCCCGCAGGAGCCGGCTCAGCTCCTCGCCGGCAGCGTTGCCGTAGAACGGCTTGATCGCGTCGCCGATGTCGTCCTGGTTTCGCAGGAGCCGGCCCACGGTCGCCTGGGTGTCCGGCGAGTCCGTCGTCAGGCTGATGATCGCCAGGCGGGTCCACGTGACGTGGTCCTCCCAGAGCTTGCGCATGTCCTGGCGCAGGGTCAGCTCCTTCTTGGAGATCGAGCCCTTGCCGTCGCGCCCGCCGTTGCCGTTTGCCAGCGCTGCCGGGCCGCCCGCGGCCACGAGTGCGATCAGGGCGGCGATGACGCCGATCGCCAGCATCAGGCCGAGCCGAACCGGTCGAAGTGTGTGCGTGTTGTTCATAGGTCCTCCTTTCCCTCTCCCGAGGTCTCGGAGGTGTTCGTGACCCTGGCGCCGCGGTTCTTACGCGCGGCTGGCTAGAGCTTGCGGACGCTCTCGGCGACCAGGAACGGCTCGGAGGGGACCGGATCGTCCTCGTCAACGCAGACGTTGAGGACGAGCATGAGGTCGTCGTTCTTCCCGACATACGGGACGCCGTTGCGATCGAGCCCGATGAGATCCGTCTCCGGATCGATGGAAACGGAGCGATTGCCGCCCGGGGCCACGAGCAGATCCTCGACCGCCGGGTCGACGGCCACGACCTCGAGCGGCTGCCCGAGGTCAGGAGTCGCGAGCGAGCGCGCCCGCGTCCTGAGCGTCTCGTCGCACCTGCGTCCCGGGTGCGGTCTCGTGTAGCCCCAGGTTTCGGCGAGCGCCTCGTGGAGCGGGTGCCGCGGGCTCTCGATCAGGTAGCCCGGAGCGGCGAAGACGGCCCACTGTGTCGAGTCGTACACCTGCGCCGCGACGGCGACGGACGGGTGGATGCCCTCGACACGCCGAACCTCCGTGCCGTCGTCGGGGTAGTAGCCCATCTCGGGGCTCCCGCAGCCGAGAATGACCCCGGGGGCGAGGTGCTCTTCGAGCTTCGAGGAATCCGGGACGTCGACGGCCGGCTCGTAGTACCGGTCGTCCCACACCAGTGGGTAGAGGCAGTCCAGGTTGCCCGCGGGCTCGGTGGCGACCTCGACCGCCCCCTCGTCCCTCCAGGAGCAGCCGGCGACCCCGAGCAGCAGCACCAGGCAGAGGAGCGCTCGTCGCATCTGCTCGCTTAGACGGGAGACGAGGAGCAGAAGTTCGAGCCCCGCTACGCTACGCCCCGTGGCCAGGGTGGATGCCATCGGCGTGGTCGTCTCGGACCTGGAGCGGGCGGCCGGGTTCTACGGCCTGCTCGGGCTCGAGTTCCCGGAGGACCTCGACCCCGACGGGCACGGCCATGTGGAGGTGAGCATGCCCGGAGGGCTCCGCTTCCTGCTGGACACCGAGGAGACGGTTCGCTCGTTCGCGCCCGACTGGACGCCGCCGTCGGGCGGCCAGCGCACGGTGCTGGCATTCCTCTGCGACTCGCCCGCGGAGGTCGACCGGCTCTACGGGGAGCTCGTCGCCGCTGGCGGGCAGGCGTACCGGGAGCCCTGGGATGCGTCCTGGGGGCAGCGGTACGCCGAGGTGAAGGATCCCGGCGGCAACGTCGTCGACCTCTTCGCCCCGCTCGGCGAGTAGACACGGCGCCTGCAGACTGGAGAGGATGCGCGCCATGCATGCGGTCGCCAACGAACGGCTCGCCGAGCGCGCCGAGGAGCTGCTCGCGGGACCGGTGAGCCTCGGAGAGCTCGCGCTCGCCTTCGACGAGAGCGCCGCCTCGTCTGCGGAGGTGCTGGTCGAGGGCGATTCGTTCTACCCGCCGATGCTCGAGGACATCGCCGCCGCGTCGTCCTCGATCCACATCAACCAGTTCGGCTTCCGGCCCGGTGTCGTCGGGGACGCGTTCGCCGAGACCCTCGTCGCGAAGGCGCTCGAGGGCGTCCCGGTCAGGCTCGTCGTCGACCGGCAGGGCTCCAAGCCCGAGGAGGACTCCCAGGCGCTCTACGAGCGGCTCGCGGCCGCAGGGATCGATGTCTGCGTCGTCCGTGCGACGAAGCCGCGCACCCGGACCGGGCCCCTGGGCGGAGAGGGCGCCCTGCGCTGGAACCTCAGGAGCCTCGGGCACATCGACCATCGCAAGGTCCTCGTGATCGACGGCCGCATCGGCTGGGTGGGCGGCGCCGGCATCGAGGACCATTTCCAGGACGGTCGCTTCCACGACCTCTTCCTGCGCGTCGAGGGCCCCGTCGTGTCGCAGCTCCAGCTGGTCTTTCTCGCGGGCTTCCGGTGGCTCGGCGGCACGATCCCGGTCGAGGGCCTCGACGCGCTCTTCCCGCCGCTCGAGGCCGGCGCGGATGCGATCCCGGCCCAGGTGCTCCACAACGCCCCCGGCCGATACAGGCCGATCACGGACGCGATCGCGCGTGTGCTCGACACCGCCGCGGAGACCCTCGACGTCGTCAACCCGTACGTGACCGACCGCGGGATGATCAACAGGATCGCGAAGGCCGCTCGCCGCGGCGTGCGCGTGCGCCTCTTCGTGCCCGCGCACGCGAACAACTGGGCCTGCGCCGCGGCCCAGCAGTTCCACCATCCCAAGCTGCTCGACGCGGGCGTGCGGATCCTCGAGTACCCGACGATGCTGCACGCGAAGGCGTTCGTGCGCGACGGCGAGGAGCTCCTGGCGGGCACCTGCAACCTCGAGGCCTGGAGCCTGAAGCGGTTCTTCGAGATCGATCTTCGGCTGCAGTCGCAGGCCCTGGCCGCGCAGTTCGACGAGCGCTTCAGCGCACCGGCGGAAGCGGTCTCCGGTCCGGGCAGGGTTTTGACAGGGACGAAGGCGCGCGCGAAGGCGACGGTGTTCGCCGCGCTGTCGCCGCTCCTCTGACCGCCGGTTCTTCCTTGACCAGAGGAAAACGTCCGAAGTATCGTGGCGCTGCTCCAATCCCAGCTTGGGGGAAAGGTGAAGTCGAAGTCCGGGAGCGTGAACGTGGGAGGGCGACGCTAGGTGTCCACGGTCGACTCCACCGCGGACCGTCCGCCGCCCGCTGCGGCCGCCCCGACCTCGGTCGCCGGACCTTCGTACATCGCCTGGACGGCGCTCGCGCTCATGACCGTCTCGTCGGTCGCAAGCCTGCGGCCCGCGCCGACGATGGCCGTCTACGGCCTGGCCTGCGTGTTCCTCTACGTCCTCCCGGCGATCGTCTTCCTCATCCCGACCGCGCTCGTCTCCGCCGAGCTCGCCTCCGGCTGGTCGGGCGGCATCTATCGGTGGGTGACGGAGGGCATCTCGCCCCGCATGGGCTTCACGGCCGCGTGGCACCAGTACGCCATGACGCTGTTCTACTACCCGTCGCTCCTTTCGTTCGTGGCGGCGACGCTCGCGTACGTGATCGCTCCGGATCTGGCGGCGAGCGGTGTCTGGACCGCGATCGTGATCATCGCCGTCTACTGGCTCGGCGTGCTCGTGCAGCTGCGAGGCGGCATCGGCGTAATCGCCAAGCTCGCGTCGAGCGGCGTCCTCGTCGGCACGCTGATCCCCGGCATCCTGCTCGTCGGGCTGGGGATCATCTACCTCGCACAGGGGAATCCGTCGGCGGCCCCGATGGACGCCGACCACATCTTCCCGGAGTGGGCGGGCATCGCCAGCATCGTCCTCATCGTCTCGAACTTCGGCGCCTACTCCGGCATGGAGATGAACGCCGTCCACGTGGGCAGGCTCCGCGACCCGAAGAGCCAGTTCCCGCGCGTGATGCTCCTCGCCACCGTGCTCGTGCTCCTGATCCTGATTCTGCCGCCGCTCGCGATCAGCTGGGTCGTGCCCGCCGCGGACGTGAGCCTGACGGCGGGGATCATGCAGGCCTTCGACGCGGTGTTCGCCTTCTTCGGCATCCAGTGGCTGACGCCGATCATCGGCCTTGCGATCGTGTCCGCCTCCCTCGCCGGCTTCCTCACCTGGCTGGCGGGGCCCTCGAGGAGCCTTCTGCTGGTCTCGAGAGAGGGGGGCTACCTGCCCCCGTGGTTCCAGCGGACGAACGATGCCGGCGTGCAGGTGAACATCCTCGTCGCGCAGGGGATCCTGACCACGGCGCTCGCCCTCCTCTTCGCGTTCTCGGCGGCCGTCTCGAACGCCTACTGGATCTTCATGACGATCACGACGTCGGTCTATCTCCTCATGTACCTGTCGATGTTCATCGCCGCATACAACCTGAGGAAGCGCCAGCCCGATCACCCGCGCGGCTACCGGGCGCCGGCGCTGCCGCTGCTCTGCGCCGTCGGCTTCGTGTCTTCTCTGGCGGCGGTCCTGATCGGCTTCGTCCCGCCGTCGCAGCTCGACTTCAGCGCGGCCGCGTACGTGTTCCTCGTCGGCGGCGGAGTCGTCCTGCTCGGGGTGATCGTCCCGCTGCTCTGCCTCTGGCTCCGCAAGCCGAGCTGGCAGACTGCTGAGCCTGCTCCGGAGGACGTCGCATGAGGGAGCGGACGATCTACTGGATCGTCGCGGGCGCCCTCGGCGTGCTCCTGATCGTGATGCTCGTCGCCTGGAACTACGACCGCCAGAACGAGGAGGCCGACGCCAAGGCGCAGGAGCTGATCGCGGCCTTCGAGGCTGCCGGCCTGACGGCTCCCGACCAGGATCAGATCGCGCGGACGCTCGGAGACGACGGCGGGCAGGTGTGCGAGACGGCCGACAGCGACCTCGTCCAGGGGTACTGGAAGCTCCGGCTCATGATCGGCGGCGAGGTCTACGTTCGTCCGGTACGGCTCGACCCGCGCGTACGCGAGGGCCTGTTGCTGGTCGTCGACGTCTACTGTCCCGAGAAGCGCCCCGACATCGAGGACTTCTTCGAGGACTGGGACTTCGACGATGTCGTCCGCGACTAGGATCGGAGGCGACCGTGTCTGGTGACGCTCTCCGGGAACGCGTCAACGGCCTCATGCCTCAGGCCTGGGAGGACTTGTCGCAGATGGTCTCCTTCAAGTCCGTCCACGACGAGAAGCAGTTCCCGCCCGAGGAGTGCGAGAAGATGGTCGACTGGACGATCGGGGCCTTCTCGGGGGCCGGCCTTCAGGATGTCCAGGCGTACGAGACCCCGGACGGGAGCAAGGCCGTGTGTGGCCATGCGCCCGGCCCGGAAGGGGCGCCGACGGTGCTCCTCTACTTCCACCACGACGTCCAGCCGCCGGCAGAGGAGTCCGAGTGGAAGAGC
The DNA here is from genome assembly GCA_035698025.1 of Gaiellaceae bacterium. Taxonomy (GTDB): domain Bacteria; phylum Actinomycetota; class Thermoleophilia; order Gaiellales; family Gaiellaceae; genus JAIBJN01. The sequence continues at coordinate 78,015 of DASSCF010000052.1, read as the reverse complement.
CCGCCCTGGGAGCTCACCGAGCGCGACGGGCGCTGGTACGGCCGCGGCGCGGCCGACTGCAAGGGCAGCATCGCGACGCACCTGACGGCGCTCCGCGCGCTCGGCGGCGACCTGCCGGTGAACGTGAAGATCGTGGGGGAGGGCTCCGAGGAGCAGGGCACGGGCGGCCTCGAGGCGTTCGTCCCCGAGAACCCCGACCTGCTGCGCGCCGACGCGATCCTCGTGGCCGACACCGGCAACTTTGCGGTCGGCGTCCCGAGCCTGACGATGAGTCTCCGCGGACTGGCCAACGTCTGGGTGACCGTCCGCACCTCGTCGATGGCGCTGCACTCCGGAATGTACGGCGGGGCCGCGCCCGACGCGCTCGCGGCGCTGATCGCGATGCTCGCCAGCCTGCGCGACGAGCACGGCAACACGACGATCCAGGGCCTGGATGCGACCCGCACCTGGGAGGGGGCGGAGTATCCGCCCGAGGCGTTCCGGAAGGACGCGGGTGTCCTCGACGGCGTCGACCTCCTGGGGGAGAGGGTGTCCGACATGCTCTGGGCGCGTCCCGCCGCCACGGTGCTCGGCATCGACTGCCCTCCCGTGGTCGGGTCGGCAGCGGCGATCCAGCCGGAGGCCCGCGCGCGCATCAACCTGCGCGTGCCGCCCGGCATGGACGCCGAGAAGGCGCAAACGGCGCTGATCGAGCACCTCAAGGCCGTCGCCCCGTGGAACGTCCAGCTCGAGTTCGAACGGGAGGCCGAGGGCGCGCCCTTCCGCGGCGCCCTCGAGGGCCCGGGCTTCGATTCCATGAGCGCCGCCATGGCGGAGGCCTACGGGAAGGACGTGACGCTGCTCGGCCAGGGCGGCTCGATCCCGCTCTGCAACGTCTTCAAGGAGACCTTCCCCGACGCCGAGATCATGCTCCTCGGAGTCGAGGAGCCGCAGTGCCTCATCCACGCTCCCAACGAGAGCGTGGATCCGAGCGAGATCGAGCGGATGGCTCTCGTCGAGGCGCTGTTCCTGCAGAAGTACGCAGCCGCGAAGTCGGCGTGAACGCGGCCGAGGACCGCCGAGCCGGCGGCGGGGTCCTCGCGGCGGCGTGCGTCTCGGCGCTCGTCGTCAACGCGAACACGTCAGCCGTCACCATCCTGCTGCCGGCGATCAGCGAGGACGTCGACGCGCCGGTCGCGCAGCTGCAATGGGCCGTGACGGGCTACTCGCTCGTCGGCGCGGCGGTGATCGTGACGTCGGGCGCTCTCGGGGACGTGTTCGGGCGGCGGAAGATCTTCCTCGCCGGCCTGGCGCTCTTCGTCGCCTCGTGCGCGCTCATCGCGCTCTCGACGTCGGCCGCCGGCGTGATCGGCGGACGCATGATCCAGGGCGCTTCGGGAGCGACCATCCTCGCCTGTGGCATGAGTCTTCTCTCGGTGGCGTCCTCGGGGGCCGCGCAGTTGAAGGCGATCACGCTCTGGGGTGCGGCGTCGGCCGTGGGTGCCGCGCTCGGCCCGCTCGTCGGCGGCCTGCTGGTCGATACCACCGGCTGGCAGGGCCTGTTCTGGATCGACGCCGCGATCGCGGCAGCGTGTGTCCCGCTCACACTCGCCACGGTCAAGGAATCCAGCGACCCGGACAAGCCCCGGTCGATCGACTTCGCCGGCACGGTCCTCGTCGCGCTCATGCTCGCCCCGATCATCCTTGCGCTCAGCAAGGGCAACGACTGGGGCTGGGCCTCACTGGCGACGCTCGGCTGCTTCGCGATCTCGATCGTTTCCGCTTTCCTCTTCGTCGTCGTCGAGAAGCGGGCGACGGCGCCGCTCGTCGACTTGCGCCTCCTCCGCAACGCCATCCTCGTCGGCTCGACCCTGGCCATCCTGATCGTGGCGGGCACGATCAACGCGGTCATGTATGTCCTGAGCCTGTACTTCCAGAACCCGGACGGCCTGGGGATGAGCGCGCTGGAAGCCGGCCTGGCGACGCTCCCCGCCGCCGCGGGCATGGTCCTGGTCACGCCGCTGATCGCGCCGCTGGCGGCGAAGCTCGGCGGCGGCAAGGCGGTCGCGCTTGGATTTGCGCTCGGGGCCTTCGGCTTTGCGATGCTCGCGTTCGTCGAGGCGTCGTGGACGTACGCGATGTTCGTGGCACCGCTCGTGGCGCTGGCCGTCGGCCTGGGCATCGCCAACGGTCCGGCGTCGTCCGGTTCGACGGCGTCGGTCTCGCCTGACCAGGTAGGCCAGGCCTCGGGCATCTCGAACATGGCTCGCTACGTTGGCGCCGCAGTGGCGGTCGCTGCCGTCGCGATGGTGAACAACGCGGTCATCAACAACAACCTGGACGAGGGCGAGTCCGCGTCCGAAGCGCTGGCCGCGGGCCTCTCGAGATCGTCGCTTCTGATGGCGATCTGGGCCGGCCTCGGCGTGCTGCTCGTCGTGTTGCTGAGGCGTCACCGTCCGGCCCGGGGCCAGCGCGCGGTCGACCGCGCCGCGGCCGCAGCGGTCGTCACGCACACCATCCCGACCGAGCCGACTGCGGCGCGCTAGAGAGGGGAGGATCCATGGCCCGTCAGTTCACCGCCGAGGACTTCACGCACAGGATGGAGCGCGCCGCAGCCCAGGCTGGTGAGGCAGGGCTGACGGGCGTGCTCGTGACCCCCGGCCCCGACCTCCTCTACTTCACGGGCTACCAGCCGATCGCGATCACCGAGCGGATCACGATGCTCGCCATCCACGCTTCGGGAGGCGCGGCGATGATCGTCCCGATCCTCGAGCGCCCCGACGCGGAGGAGGCCCCCGGGTCGGCTGCGGTCTCGCTCGCCGACTGGAAAGACGGCAGCGACCCCTACGCGGCGACCGCGGAGCTCCTCGACCCCTCTGGGCGCTACGCGATCTCGGACGCCGCCTGGGCCATGCACGTGCTCGGGCTGCAGCAGGCGTTGCCCCGGTCGAGCTACGTGTCGATGACGAGCACACTTCCGATGTTGCGCGCGATCAAGGACGAGGACGAGCTCGAGCGGCTCTCTGCAGCCGGCGAGGCGGCCGACGCGAGCTTCGAGCAGATCGCGACCGGGCAGTTCGCGGGACGCCCGGAGAGCGCTGTCGCGGCCGACCTCGCCGGCTTCCTGCGAGACCACGGGCACTCGCAGGTCGACTTCACCGTCGTCGGCTCGGGCCCGAACGGGGCCAACCCGCATCACGAGATGAGCGAGCGCGTGATCGAGGACGGCGACATGATCGTGCTCGACTTCGGCGGGCTCAAGGACGGCTACGGCTCGGACACGACGCGCACAGTTCACGTTGGCGAGCCGACCGACGAGGAGCGCGAGGTCCACGAGCTCGTGCGCCGCGCCCAGCAGGCCGGGTTCGAGACGGTCCGCCCCGGCGTCGAGTGCCAGGAGGTCGACCGAGCCGCGCGCAAGGTGATCGACGATGCCGGCTACGGCGAGTACTTCATCCACCGAACCGGGCACGGCATCGGGCTGACCACGCACGAGCCGCCGTACATGGTCGAGGGCGAGACGCACGAGCTCGAGCCGGGCATGTGCTTCTCGATCGAGCCCGGCGTCTACCTGCCGGGCAAGTTCGGCGTCCGCATCGAGGACATCGTCACCGTTACCGCGGACGGAGGCAGGCGCTTGAACAACACCGGCCGAGAGATCAGGATCGTCGCGTGACGACCACCGAGACCCCGCTTCTCACCGAGGACGACCGCACCGCCGTCGCCGCGCTCCTCGTGGACGTCGACAGCGTGGAGCTCAAGCTCACTGTCCCCGAGGGCGACCAGCGCTCGACCGTCGCCGCGCTCGGGCTCGATCCGCTCCAGGCGGAGATCCGGCAGGTGTTCTTCTTCGACACGCCGGATCTCGCCCTGAACGCGAGCGGTCTCGTCGTCCGGGTTCGCCGCACGCAAAAGAAAGGCGACGACTCGGTCGTCAAGCTGCGCCCGGTTGTTCCCGCAGAGCTGCCCAAGGGGCTGCGGCGCTCGCCAGGGTTCGGCGTCGAGGTCGACGCGATGCCGGGCGGGTTCGTCTGCTCGGCCTCGCTCAAGGGCGTTCCGCAGAGCGACGTCCGCAAGGGCGTGGCCGGGAAGCGTCCGCTCCGCAAGCTCTTCGCCAAGGAGCAGCGAGCGCTCTTCGCCGAGCACGCGCCGGAGGGCGTCGAGCTGGACGACCTATCCGTGCTCGGGCCGATCTTCGTGCTCAAGCTGCGGTACGTCCCCAAGGGCTACGACCGGAAGCTGGTCGCCGAGATGTGGCTCTACCCCGACAACACGCGGATCCTGGAGCTCTCTACCAAATGCGCGCCGTCCGAAGCGTTCGACGTGGCCGCCGAAGCGCGTGCGTTCCTGACCGGGAAGGGTGTCGACCTCCTCGGCGAGCAGCAGACGAAGACCCGCACTGCGCTCGAGTTCTTCTCACACGAGATCAAGGAGGGGACGTAGCGATGTGCCGCTGGCTTGCCTATTCGGGTTCGCCGATCCCGCTCGAGGGGGTGCTTCTCAAGCGCGACCGGTCGCTGATCGACCAGAGCCTGCACTCGCGGCTCGGCGCGACGACGACGAACGGCGACGGCTTCGGCGTCGGCTGGTACGACGCCTACGGGGATACCCCGAGGCTCTACCGGAGCACCCATCCGGCCTGGAACGACCGCAACCTGCGCGAGCTCGCCGCCGGGATTCGCTCGCCGCTCTTCCTCGCGCACATCCGCGCCTCGACCGGGACGGCAATCCAGGAGACGAACACGCATCCGTTCCGGCACGGACGCTGGCTGTGGATGCACAACGGAGCCATCCACGACTTCATGCGCATCCGGCGCGAGCTCGTCATGGCGGTCGACGACTCCCTCTTCACGTCCATCGAGGGCACGACCGACTCGGAGGCGATGTTCTACCTCGCGCTGACCTTCGGGCTCGAGAGCGATCCCATCGCCGCCGTGGAGCGAATGGTCGGCTTCGTCGAGGAGACGGGCGCCGCGCACGGGATCGACAACCCGATGCAGATGACGGTCTGCACGACGGACGGGCGGACGATCTGGGCCTTCCGCTACTCGACCGAGGGCAAGAGCCGCTCGCTCTACTTCAGCACCCGCATGGACAGCCTGAAGGCGATCTACCCCGACAACGAGGAGCTCGCGGACCTCTCGGACGAGACGCGGGCAGTCGTCTCCGAGCCGCTTGGCGACCTTCCGGGTGCCTGGAACGAGGTGCCGGAGTCGCACGTGGGCATCGTCCAGCCCGGTGAGGACGCGCTGCAGCCGTTCGCGCCCGCGCGCTAAGCGCTCCAGACCTGCTGGCCTCGTCGCTCCAGCCCCTTCACGACCAGCCAGGCGGTCGAGGCTGCCAGGACGGCCGACGGGACCGCGTCTACGCCGACCGCTCCGACGAGCAGCGTCGCCAGGACCATCGAGGAGAGCAGTAGCCCCGTCACCGCCGCCGTGCCTGCAGCGGCACCGACGGCAATTGCCCAGGTGGGCGACGTGTCGAACCAGATCACCGAGAGCTCCGCGATCGCGATCCCGAGGAAGATGGCGGGAAAGACGGGCCCGCCGCGGAACCCACATCCGAGGCTGACGCCGTAGGCGAGCGCCTTGGCGACGAGGAGGACGAGGACGATCTTGGTCGAGTCCTCCGCGGCGAGCGTGGGCACCGAGGCCTGTCCGGAGAAGAGGACGTCCTGGGAGTCCGCGCCCAGTGCGTCCGCGAGCAAGGCGAGGGCCCCGATCGCTGCGCCGCCTCCGAGCAGGACCGCCGGGAGCCCGAAGCGGGCCTGTCCAGGCCCCTCGGCTCGCTTCGCGAACGCCTGCACGGCCAGGACGAGGAGCGCGGTCAACACTCCCACGCAGACGGCGAGAAACATGTCCCCGGGGTGCGGGCCGTCGTAGAGCGGGAGATCCGGGACCGCCAGGCCCGCCACGTCGAGGCCGCCCCAGTCGCCGAACCCGATGATCACCACGTACCCGACGGCCGCGGCGACGAAGCCCGGAAGCAGGAGGGGGAGAGCCGCCGCGCCGAGCCCGATAGCCCCTTCCACCATCAGCACGCCGCCGACGAGAGGGCCGCCGAACAAGGCCGAGATCGCCGAGAAGGAGCCGGCGGTCGCGAGGACGCCGCGCTCGCGCTCGCCGTGCTTCGCGAAGGAGGTGACGATGAGGCCGACGATGGCCCCGAGCGCGACGAGCGGCGCTTCCGGGCCGAGGACGCCTCCAAACGCCAGGGTGGCGATCGCCGCGAGGGCGATACCGAGGCCGTGCGAGATGGGGACCAGCCCGATGCCGAGCCCTTCGAGCGGCCTGTGGCCGCCGTCGCCCGGGAGGAGTCTCCGCGCGGCGAGGACGAGCGCCGCGCCCGCCACGGGGAGCAGCAGGACGAGATACCAGGGCGGGGAGGAGTAGCCCAGCGCCTCCGGGAGCTCTTCCCAGAGCCAGTGCTGCAGGTAGTGGACGAGCGCGAGGAACCCGGCTGCCACGAGTGCCGCGGGAATGCCGATGAGCGCGGCGAGGAGGATGAGCCGGAGGTAGGTCGCCATGCCCGGCTCCTGGCCCCGCCCGGCGACGGGCGTCTCGCTCATCGCAGCACCGGCCGAAGCTCGGAGAGCCAGCCGAGCGATCGCGCGATCGACCGGTACAGCGGATAGCCGCAGAGCACGCCGAGGGCGATGGCGATGATCGAGCCAACGGTGCCGATGAAGTCCTGGATGCCGGCGACCGTATCGTCTGTGAGGTACTCGGTCACCCCGATCAGCCCGAGCGCGCCCGGCACGAGGAGCCAGAAGGCCGGCAGGAAGGAGACGAGCGCGGGCGGCCCCGAGGGGAGGCGCTCGACCGTGTACGCGACCGGCGTCATCACGAGCGCGCCGATGAAGCCGCCGACGTAGCCTCCGAACGCCTCGCTCCCGAGGAACTGGCCGATCCACGCTGCGTACAGCACCACGAGGAGCCAGCGGAACGCGCCGCGCGGCGGCGAGTAGTAGAGGTACGTCCCGACGCCGATCACGGCCACGCCCACCCAGGGCGCCCACCAGCCGAGCAGGTTGACGGGGTCGTTCGAGAGCGCCTCGCTCGACGGGATCCCGAAGGCCTGCGCGCCCGCGACGATCCCGAACGCCAGGAGGACGAGCTGCAGAGTCCCGGCGACCAGGCGGCTCGCGCCGGTGACCATCTCACCGGCGGAGAGCTCGACGACCGACATCGTGAGCGCGGCTCCGGGAAGGAACGTCACAAGAGGTGGGATCATCGCGCGCAGGTCGGCGTGCGCCCAGCCCTGGTCGGCGAGGACGAACGTGATCGACGAGACGGCGAACGCCGCGATCACCGGCATGATCAGCTGCAGGCTTGTCCACCGCCCACCCGTGAGCTTGAGCCCGGCGACGAGGGCCCCGAAGATCGCCGCCAGGACGAGATCACCCCAGCTCGGCTGGATGACCAGGCAGATGCCGACGGTGAGCACGACGTGGCCGAGGACGGTGACGACCGGCCCGTAGCGGGGCCGCTTTGCGACGATCTCGAGCACGAGCCGGGAGCCCTCGCCCGGCTCCACCTCGGAGCGCTCTGCTTTTCGCAGGAGCTCGTAGAGCGCCGCGGTCTGGTCGAGCCGCAGCAGCCCGCGGAGCGGGGCCGTCGACTCGACGGCTGCACGCTCTCCCGGGCCGAGCGACACCGTCACGAAGGTAGGGAGCACGGAGACCACCGCGTTCGGCGCCCCGTAGGCGGCGGCCACTCGGAGCACCCGCTCCTGGATCTCGTTCACCGCCTCGCCCGCCGCCGTGAGGCCGCTCGCGAGGTAGAGGAGGAACTGCTGGAGGGCCGCGCGATCCGTCTCGGTCGGCGCCGTGCCGGCCTGGGGGGCGTGGGTCACGCGAGGATCTTGACACCCCGATCCCCCGGAGCCACGTCGCTGGCGGTTTTTCCGGCTACGGGGTGATGACGATCTTGCCGCGGGCGCGGTGCGAGAGCATGTGCTGCACGGCCTTCCCGGCCTCGGCGAGGGGATAGGCCGCGTCGATCACGACCTTGACGTCGGATTCGAGCATCGCCGCGAGCCCCTCCAGGTTCTCGCGGTTCGCGACGCACGGGACGAACCGGACGTCCCTCGAGCCCTTCCCCATCACGGCGGCCCTGGCCATGCGCGGCAGGCCTGCGAGCAGGCCGCCGGTGTTCCCGACGCTGTTCGGCATGAGGATGCCGCCGGGCGCGAGCGCGCGGGCCGTCTCCTTCGGCGGGTGGCTGAGGACGTTGTCGAGGATCACGTCCCACCGCCGCTCGCCGCGGGTGAAGTCCTCCTGCGTGTAGTCGACGACGTCGGCGCCGAGCGACCTGACGAGCTCGGCGTTCCTCGTGCTGCAGACGCCCGTGACCTCCGCGCCGAGCGCCCTCGCGACCTGGACGGCCAGCGTCCCGACGCCGCCCGAGGCGCCGTTGACGAGGACTGACGTCCCGGGCCCGACCTGGGCGACGTCGCGCATCGCGCTGAGCGCGGTGATGCCGGACATGACCGATCCGGCTGCCTCCTCGAACGAAAGTCCGGCCGGCTTCCTGATCATCTGCTGCGCCGGCGCGACGGTGAGCTCCGCGTAGGTGCCGACCGTGGCCATCGAGCCGGTCCAGGCCGATCCGAACACCTCGTCGCCGGGATCGATGTCGGTTACCTCGGAGCCGACGGCTTCGACGACGCCCGCGAAGTCGGTTCCACGGACGGGCGACTTCGGTCGCCGCAGCCCGGTCTGGAGCCGGAGGGCGTACGGCACGCCTGCCACCGTGATCCAGTCCGGCGTGTTCACGCACGTGGCGCGGACGCGAACGAGGACGTCGTCGTCGCCGACGGCCGGCGGATCGATCTCGGCAGGGCGGAGCACACGCTCCGGCGCGCCATAGCTCTCCTGGACGACTGCCTTCACTGCCTTCCAGAACGCGCTGGGTCCCGCGAGCCTTCCCCGGCATCGCGCTAGGGTTGGATCGTGGCGCGTGGAGACAGAGAGTCGACCGGCGAGCAGCTCACGCAGGCCGAGCTCGACACCCTCAAGGAGCGGCTTGCCAACCTCGAGGGCCCGAAGCGGCAGGAGATCGTCGAGGCGATCGCGACCGCGCGCGGGTTCGGCGACCTCTCCGAGAACTTCGAGTACCACGCGGCCAAGAACGAGCAGGGCCTGAACGAGCGCGAGATCACGATCCTGCGCGAGCGCGTCCGAAACGCGGTCGTCGTCGAGGCCGCCACGAGCGACGTGATCGGCATCGGCTCCCAGGTCGAGATCGAGGACGACCTCGGCGAGCGCCTGACGGTGCGCGTCTCGAGCGTGAGCGGCGAAGGTGCCGTCTCGCCCGACTCGCCCCTCGGGCAGGCGCTCATGGGCTCCAAGGCCGGCGATGAAGTCACCGTTCGCGCCCCGCGGACGACCTACGTCGCCCGCGTGGTCTCCGTCTCCTGGTAGGACAAGATTGCTGCGCGGCGCGGCCGAACTGCGCCTTCCTCGCGATTGCTACGGGCTCCGCGCGAGAATCTGTGTTCCGCTGTGACTGCTACGGTGAGTGCAGCGCGGACGCCTGGACGCGGAAGCCGGTGAGGCTCCGAGGTTCCTCTCCGGCTGTCACAAGAATCGCATTGAGGCCGAGGCAGAACGAACGTCCGAGCTAGCGGGACGTTCCGAGGCATTGGAAGCTTTCTTGTATCTAGAAGTGACCTTGGTGAACGGACAGAATTTCTCGATTCCAATCGAGCAGGGGAATTCCGTCGAGCGGGAGCTCGAGCTGTTCCTCAAGCGCGAGGGGCGCTACGCGGATGAGTGGGTTCCGCTCCAGAAGGCCGGCAGAGAGCTCTTCGTGCGCTACGAGCAGATCGTCCTCGTCAGTCCGAAGAACGACTGATCGTTTCTCTGAGCTTCTGACAATCGCTTGACAGGAGAACGTCTGTTCGTGTAGAACATACGTTCCCATGGTCGCCTGTCTCACGATTCCAGCCTTCGCTCTCAGGGCTCCCCTGCTGCGGCGGCCCGAGCTGGCAGGCAGGCCCGTGGCACTCGCGCCGGCGCCGGGAGAGCAAGCCCTCCTCGGCTCGTGCACCGGCGCCGCCGAGCGCGCGGGCGTGCGGCCGGGAATGCGCCTCTCGGAGGCGCTGGCCACGTGCCCAGGGCTCGAGCTCGTCGAGCAGGACCCGGCCGGGGTGGAGCAGGAGTGGGAGGCCGTGCTGCGGCGGCTCGAGGGAGCGGGCTTCGCGGTCGAGGCGGTCGAGCCGGGGTGTGTCTACTTCCAGACCCGGGGCATGGAGCGGCTCGCCGGCGGGCTCGGGCAGGCGCTCCGGCGCGCGCTCGACGCCGTGGGGCCGGAGTGGGGGGCGCGCGTGGGCGCCGCCTCCCAGCGCTTCGCCGCCCTCGCGGCGGCGACGGTGGCGCCGGCCGGTCGCGCACTCGTCATCGACGACGGGGAGACGCATCTCTTCCTCGAGCCGCTCCCGCTCGACGTCCTCCCGCTCTCGCCGGAGCGGAGGGAGGAGCTTTCGGAGCTCGGCGTCAAGCGCCTGGGGGAGCTGGCACGCCTCCCCGGGACCGCGGTCGCCGATCGGCTCGGTGCCGACGGCGCGGAAGCATGGCGGCTCGCTCGGGGGGAGGGCGACACCTCCGTTGCGCCGCGCCGTCCGCCGGCCGAGCTGGTGGAGACGCTCACGTTTCCCGAACCGGTTGCGAACGAGCTCACGCTCGCGCGGGCACTGGCGGCGCTCATCGAGCGCCTGCTCGCCCGCCCGGAGCGGGCCGGTCGGGCTCCCAGGCAGCTCGCCGTCTCGGCGAAGCTCGTCGGGGGAGGCTCCTGGCGGCGCTCGCTCACGCTGCGCGAGCCGACGGCGGAGCCCGACCGCCTTCGGCTCGCGTTGGCACCCAAGCTGTCGGAGCTGCCGGCCCCGACGGCGGAGCTCCGCCTCGAGCTGGGGGAGCTCACCGAGTCTGTAGGGACGCAGACCGAGCTCGTTCGTCCCCGCGGGAGCCGCCTGCGGGAGCGCCTGCGCGGAGGGTTGCGCCAGGCGCGCGCGGCGGTGGGGATGGATGCCGTCTGCACCGTCGTGGAGGTGGCGCCGTGGTCCCGCATCCCGGAGAGCAGGGCCATTCTCGTTCCGCGCGACGACTGAACGAGCCGCGGCCCGTTCAGGTCGTCTGCGAGGGCCGTGTGCCGGCTGCCGTCGACCGGGTGCCCGTGATCGCGCACCGGGACGAGTGGCACGTGGCCGACCGCTGGTGGACGGAGGAGCCGGTGCGCAGGAATTACTTCGAGGTCGTGCTCGAAACGGGGCGGAACGTCGTCGTCTTCCGGGACGAGGCGAGCGGCTCGTGGTTCCGGCAGGCTTCTTAGGAGGGCTTGACGGAGCGCAGGCGGTGCCGTCGGGCCGCGCTGCTCGCCCCGATGCCGCGTCCTCAATCGCGCCCGTACCTTCCAGGTACGAACGCTCCCTGCGTCCTTGCCTCGGAACGACCAGCGCGCCCCGACAGCGAGCGACGCTCCGCCAATCCCTCCTCCTAGCCGGCGTCCACCACGTCGTGCCGGGCGAACAGCTCGCGGTGGCCCTCGGCAGGCGTCACGGCGGCGAGGTCGCGGATGAAGTCCTCCCAGCCGCCCGGCGTGTTCAGGTTGAGGAAGCGCACCGGCCCGTCGCTCCGGTTGGCGAAGGTGTGGACGGTACCCGGCGGTGCGCAGGCGTAGGAGCCGGCCGGTGCCTCCAACTCGTCGTCACCGAGGCGGACGGACAGTGTTCCCTCGAGGACGAAGAACGAGTCGAGCATCTCGCGGTGGAAGTGGGGCGGAGGGCCGGCCGTTCCCGGCTGGATCGTGACCTCGGCGAGGGAGAAGGAGCCGGCGGTCGCCTCCCGGGTGGCCTTGAAGACGGAGGTCGACGTTCCGGCGATGAAGGTCGTGCCCTCACCCGGCCCGAGGACGGTGCCCTCGCCCGGATCCTGCGGCTCGTCGACGTCGATGCTGTCGAAGGAGGCGTCCTCGCCGCGCGTGCGAGCGCGGAGGAAGTCCGTGAAGCCGGAGTCGGGGGCGTGGATGTTGAGGAAGCGGGCCCGGCCGCTTCCGTGGCTCGTGAAGGCGTGGACGTTCCCGGGCGGGACGATCACCGCCGTCCCCGGCCCCGCGAGGTGCGTGACTCGGCCGAGCGTGAACTCGAGCTCGCCCTCGAGGAGGAAGAACGCGTCCGTGTGGTGCTCGTGGAAGTGGGGGGAGGCGCCCGTGTAGGTCGGCCCGGTGTTGTACTCGATCAGGCAGAGCTCGGGCCGCGCGACCTTGACGAGGTAGACGCGGTCCTCGCTCTCGAGCCGCTCGCCCTCGCCGGGCCCGCAGATGATCGCCTGGGAAGTGTCTGTCATCGCAGCTCGCGGTTAACTCTAGGGGCACCCCGTCCCACCACCCGCTTTCGAGCGTACCGCCGGGAATCGCACGCGTGGCGCGCGGACCGTGCCGGAAGCGTGGCGTGGGCGTGACGAAGTACGTCGAGCTTCACTGCCACTCGGCGTACTCGTTCCTCGACGGCGCCTCGCTCCCCGAGGAGCTCGCGACGCAGGCGGTCGAGCTCGGCTACGAGGCGCTCGCGCTCACCGACCACGACGGCGTCTACGGCTCGCTCGAGTTCGCCTACGCGGCAAAAGCTCTCGGCCTGCGGCCGATCACCGGCGCGGAGGTGACGCTCGCGGACGGCTCCCACGTGACGCTGCTCGTGGAGGCGCCGGAGGGGTACGCGAACCTCTGCCGCCTCCTCACGGCCGCGCACGCGCACGAGCGGCTCAACCCGCGCCTCGACCCGGCGCTCCTAGAGGAGCAGGCGGAGGGGCTCGTCTGCCTCTCGGGCTGCGCCCGGCATGGCCTGGCCGTCCGCGACCCCAACAAGGCGGCCCGCCTCGCCCGCGCGCTCGGGCGCGACCGGTTCTACGTCGAGCTCCAGCGTCCCTACGAGCGCGGGGACACGCGCCGGAACGCCGCGCTGCGGGCGCTCGCGGAGACCCTCGGAGTCCGCACGGTGGCCACCGGGGACGTGCACGCCCACCACCCGCGCCGCACGCGCCTCCAGGACGTTCTCGTCGCCGTCAAGAACCGCACCTCGCTCGAGGGGTGCGAGCAGGAGCGGCGCGGGAACGACGACAGCGTCCTCCTTTCGCCGGCCGAGGCCGCCGCCCGCTTCGCGGACGACCCCGAGGCGGTCAGGACGGCCGCGGAGCTCGCTGAACGGCTCACCTTCGACCTCACGCACGAGCTCGGCTACCGCTACCCGGACTTCTCCGACGGGCCGACTCCCGCCGACGTGCAGCTCGCGGAGGTCTGCCGGCGCGCCTTCGACGAGCGCTACCGCCACTCGCCGCGGCCGCTGCGCGACAGGGCCGACCAGCGCTTGCGCGAGGAGCTCGCCCTCATCGCCGATCTCGGCCTCTCGGGCTTCTTCCTCCTCCACTGGGAGGTGCTGGAGCTCGCCCGCGACGTGGCCGCCCAGGTCAGGGGCCCGGGCTCCCCGCGCCACCTGCTCCCGCCCGGGCGCGGCCGCGGCAGCTCGGTCGGGTCGATCGTCTGCTACCTGACGGGCCTCTCGCACGTCGACCCGGTGGACGCCGGTCTCGCCATCGGCCGCTTCCTCAACCGGGAGCTATCCTCCGTCCCCGACATCGACCTCGACTTCCCGCGGGACATCCGCGAGAAGCTCATCGTCGCCGTGACCGAGCGGTACGGGCGCCGGCACTCGGCGCTCGTCGCCAGCTTCGCCACGTACCGCGCCCGCGGCGCCATCCGCGACGTGGGCAAGGCGCTCGGGCTCCCGCAGGCCGAGCTGGAGCGGCTCGCGCGCGTGACGGACGGCTGGAACGCGCGCAAGGTGGGGGAGGAGATGGAGCACGTGCCCGGCGCGGAGGCCCGCCTGGCCTCGCCGCGCTGGCGGGCCTTCCGGGAGCTCTGCGGGGAGATCGCCGGGCTGCCGCGCCACCTCTCCCAGCACCCGGGCGGCATGGTCATCTCGTCGCGTCCGCTCGTCGAGCTCGTCCCGGTCGAGCCCGCGGCGATGGAGGGGCGCCAGAACTGTCAGTGGGACAAGGACTCGTGCGCGGACGCGGGCTTCCTCAAGATCGACCTGCTCGGCCTGGGGATGCTCTCGGCGGTCGAGGAGTGCGTCGAGCAGATCGCGCTGCTCCACGACCGCCCGATCGACCTCTCCCGCATCCCGCTCGACGACCCTGACGTCTACCGGGAGATCCAGGACGCGGACACGGTCGGCCTCTTCCAGATCGAGAGCCGTGCGCAGATGCAGAGCCTCCTGCGCACGCGGCCCGAGAACCTCGACGACCTCACGATCCAGGTCGCGCTCGTGCGGCCCGGGCCGATCCAGGGCAAGGCGGTGCACCCGTACATCGAGCGCCGGCAGCGGATGCGCGAGGACCCGGACTACGAGCCGCCCTACGACCATCCCTCGCTCGCAGTGCCGTTGAAGGAGACCCTCGGCGCGATCATCTTCCAGGAGCAGGTGCTCGACGTGTCCATGGCGCTGGCCGGCTTCTCCGTGGGGGAGGCGGAGGGGCTCCGGCGCGCGATGAGCCGCAAGCGGAGCCAGGACGCGATCGAGGCCTATCACCGGCGCTTCGTGGAGGGCGCGCTCGCGAACGGCGCCGACGTCGAGACCGCCGAGCTCGTCTTCACGAAGATCAACGGCTTCGCCTCGTTCGGCTTCCCGAAGTCGCACGCGGCCGCCTTCGCGCTCCTCGCCTACCAGTCGGCGTGGCTGCGCCACCACTATCCGGGTGAGTTCCTCTGCTCCCTCTTGAACGCCCAGCCGATGGGCTTCTACCCGCCGGCGAGCCTCGTCCGGGACGCGCAGCGGCGCGGCGTCGAGGTGCTGCCTCCCGACGTGAACCGGAGCGAGGTCAAATGCCGGCTCGAGCAGGGCACGGTGCGCGTGGGGATCGGCTACGTGAAGGGGCTCGGCCACGAGCCGGCGGCGGCGCTCGTCGAGGAGCGCGCGACGAGAGGGCCGTTCACGAGCGTGTCCGACCTCGCGCTTCGCGCGCCGCTCGACCGGCCCGCGCTCGAGGCGCTCGTCGCCGGCGGAAGCTGCGACTCGTTCGGCTGGCCGCGCCGGCAGCTCCTGTGGCGCCTCGGGCTCGCGCCGCGCTCGGTCAGCGCCGGGGACGGGGGAGAGAGCAGGCAGCTCGCCCTCCCGCTCGAGCCGACGAGCGAAGTCCCCGACCTCGCGGAGCAGACGCCCTGGGAGCGGATGCTCGCCGACTACCGCCTCACGAGCCTTTCGGTCGGTCTCCACCCGCTCGAGCTTCTCCGGCCGCACCTGCCCGGGGAGGTGCTCTCGAGCGCCGACCTGGAAGGCGCGCCGCACGGCGCCCTGGTGTCGGTGGCGGGCCTCGCGGTCGCGCGCCAGCGCCCGGCCACGGCCAGCGGCGTCGTCTTCATGCTGATCGAGGACGAGCACGGGCAGATGAACCTGATCGTCCCGCCGCCCGTGTACGACCGCTACCGAGCGCTCGTCCGGGGCGAGCCGCTCCTGCTCGCCCGCGGGCGCTTCGAGCGCGTCGAGCGCAACCGCAACGTGCTCGTCTCGGAGCTCGTCTCGCTCGCCCCGCTCGCGCGTCGTGCGGCCAACGACGCCGAGGTCCGCGGCGCCATGCCCGCCGCGCACCATTTCGGCGGCCGCTGACGTTTTCCCAGTTGTCAAGAATCCGCCTGTCAGGCCGATGGAATGACTGGATGAGGACCGTGTGGGCATCCGTGCCGCAAAACGCGCGCCTGCCGCTGCTCTACGCAGTGCCGGCACTGCTGGCGATCGCCGTCTACCTGATGCTCTCGTACAACCTGCGGAGCGCGGTCATGTACGACGTGATCGCCGCCTCGTCGGTGTTCGCGATCCTCGCAGGCATCTGGATCCATCGGCCCGTGCGCAAGCTCCCGTGGCTCCTTCTCGCGGCGGGCTTCGGCCTCTTCGTCGCGGGCGAGATCACGTGGCACGTCTACTCGTACGGGCTCGGGGAGGATCCGTTCCCGTCGATCGCCGATCTCTTCTACCTCGCGGGCTACCCGCTCCTCGCCACCGCGCTGCTCCTGCTCGCCCGCGACCGGGGCGCCCGCCGCGGACAGGAGCGGGCCGGCGTCCTGGACGCGGCGATCGTCACCATCGGCGCGTTCGCCATCTCGTGGACGTTCCTGATGCTCCCGTACGCGGCCGACGACAGCCTGCCGGTGCTGGACCGGGTGCTCTCGACCGCCTACCCGCTCATGGACGTCCTTCTCCTGACGCTGCTGGTCAGGCTCCTCTTCGCGCCCGGCCGCCGCTCCCCGGCGATCTGGCTGCTCGCCCTCGGGATGACGTTCAACATCGCCGCGGACGTGACGTTCCTCGGCCTCGAGGCCGCCGGCAAGACCACGGGCAGCTGGATCGACTGCGTGTGGCTCCTCTGCTACGTCTCCGTCGGCGCCGCGGCGCTCCACCCGTCCATGGCCGCGCCGCCCGCGCCGGGCGGTGGGCCGGAGCAGCTCACGGTCTGGCGCCTCGGCGCCCTTGCGCTCGCGGCGGTGACCGGGCCGGCGGTGTTGACGGCCGAGGTGCTCTCCGGCGACAACGACGGCATCGTGGTCGTCCTCGTCTGCTCGGCGATCCTGCCGGTGCTCGTCCTCTTGCGGCTGGTCGGGCTCGTCCGAGAGCTCGAGCGGGCCGGGGAGGAGCGCGGCCGCCTCTACGAGAGCGAGCGCACCGCGCTCGCAGAGGCCGAGGCCGCCCAGCGCCTGCTCCTCGAGCAGAACGACCGGCTGCGCGAGCTCGACCGCCTGAAGGACGAATTCGTCGCGCTCGTCTCCCACGAGCTGCGCACCCCGCTCACCTCGATCACCGGCTACCTGGAGCTCGTGCTCGACGATCCCGAGCTCCCCGACGAGCAGCGGCGATTCCTCGACGTCGTCGACCGGAACGCCGACCGGCTGCTCCGTCTCGTGAGCGACCTCCTGCTGGTGGCGCAGATCGAGTCGGGCAAGCTCGCGCTCGACCCGGAGGAAGTCGACCTGGTCGATCTCGCGACGCAGTCGGTCGAGGTCCTGCGCCCGGCCGCCGACGCCCGCGGCATCGACCTCCACCTGGATGTCGACCCGATTCCGAGCCTGAGGGGCGATCCCGCGCGCCTCGGACAGCTTTTCGACAACCTCGTCTCGAACGCGGTCAAGTTCACCGAGCCCGGCGGCCGCGTCGTCGTCGCGCTCGGCGTCACCAGCGAGGATGTCGTCCTGGCCGTCTCGGACAACGGCATCGGGATCCCGGTCGCCGAGCAGCGCCGCCTGTTCGACCGCTTCTTCCGCGCGTCGACCGCCCAAGAGCGCGCCATCGAGGGCACCGGGCTCGGCCTGACGATCGTCCACGCGATCGTCCGCGCGCACGGGGGCACCATCGAGGTGACGAGCGACGAGGGCCAGGGCACGACCTTCCGGGTGCGGCTTCCCGTTGCCGGGCCGACCGGCGAGACGGTTGGTTCCCCCGACCGCTCGGCCGAGACGGTGATCTAGATTAGGCGGGGTGGCCCCCCGTTCTCTCTGGCTCCAGGAAGCGCTCGCTGCCGAGGGCTCGATCGAGTCCTCGGAGCTCCTCGAGACCGTTCGCGCCGACGTGTGCATCGTCGGCGGCGGCTACACCGGCCTCTGGACCGCGCTCCGGCTCCGCGAGCTCGAGCCCGCAACGTCGATCGTCCTTGTCGAGGCCGACATCTGCGGCGGCGGCCCGTCGGGGAGAAACGGCGGGTTCGCTCTCTCGTGGTGGCCAAAGATCGAGACGTTGATCAAGCGTGCAGGCGAGGAGGAGGCGTTCCGCCTCGTGCGGATCTCGGCCGAGGCCGTCGACGAGCTCGGCGCGTTCTGTGAGCGGGAGGGCATCGACGCCCACTACCGGCGCGGTGGTTGGCTCTGGACCGCGACGTCTCCTGCGCAGGTCGGTTCGTGGGAGGGCGCGGTCGCCGCGGCGGCGCGCGTCGGCGAGCAGCCGTTCGAGCTCCTCTCGGCCGAGGAGGTCCAGCGGCGGACGGGCTCTCCCGTGCACCTGGGCGCAGTCTTCGAGGCCGGCGCCGCCACCGTGCAGCCCGCGCTCCTCGCGCGCGGCCTGCGGCGCGTCGCTCTCGAGCGTGGGATCCGGATCTTCGAGCGGACGCCGATGGTCGACCTCGACCGCGAGCGGGGCATCGTCACGACGCCCTCCGGCTCCGTCGAGGCGGGCGCGGTCGTCCTCGCGACCGGCGCCTGGCTCGCGTCCGTCCCGGAGCTCAAGCGGGCGGTCGTGGCGGTCTCGAGCGACATGGTGGCGACGGCCCCGATGCCGGAGCGCCTCGAGGAGGCGGGATGGACGAGCGGCGAGGCGATCTCGAACTGCCGCCTCATGGTCCACTACTACCGGACGACGAGCGACGGCCGGATCGCCTTCGGCCAGGGCGGCCACCGTCACGCGTTCGGGGGCCGAGTGGAGGACGAGTTCTTCGCCGAGAGCGACGGTGCCGCGAGCGTGCTCCGGCGCGACCTGGTGCGCCTCGTCCCGTACGCGGAGGGAGTCGAGGTTACGCACGCGTGGGGAGGCCCGATCGACCGTACGGCCGACGGGGCGCCGGTCTTCGGCCGCCTGCCCGGCTCCGTCCCGATCGTCTACGGCGTCGGGTACTCGGGGAACGGGGTCGCGCCGAGCCTGACGGCGGGGAAGATCCTCGCCTCGAGCGCCCTCGGCCGCGACGACGAGTGGTCGGGATGCGGGCTGAACCGGGGGATCGCGCAGCAGTTCCCGCCCGAGCCGGTGCGCTACCTGGGCGGCTTCGTCGTCCGCGGCGCCGTGAAGCGCAAGGAGCGGCGCGAGGACGACGGTCGCTCGGTCGACCCGCTCACACGACGGGTTGCGGCCCTGGCTCCCCAGGGGTTCTTCCGCGTCAAGCGCTGACGCTACGGCGAGTTGCCGTCGATGTGGCGGACCTCGCAGCCGGTCCAGTCGTCCATCGCGTCGACGTAGGCGACGTCGCCGCTCCCGGCGGAGCAGTTGACGTCGTCGTACTTGCCGTTGTCGGCCCCGATGACGTCGTTGCCGTTCCCGCCGAAGATGGTGTTCGACCCCGCGCTGCAGCTCCCGTTGGGGCACCCTGCGTAGAGCCAGTCGCTCCCGTCGCCTCCGATGATCTCGTCGTTCCCGGCTCCGCCGTAGGCGCGGTCGGCGCCGGTCCCGGCGCGGATCTGGTCGGCGCCGGCGCGGGCGTCGATCTCGTCGTTGCCGCCCCTCGCCTCGATGTAGTCCGCCGAGGTAGAGCCGATGATGACGTTGGCGCTGTCGTTGCCGATGATCGTCGCAGCCGAGGCGATCGCGGCGGTCGCCAGTGCCACCATTGAGGTGACGGCGAGCGCTCTCATGCGTCTCCCTTCCCGGTCCCGGCCGCCGTGCGGCTCGCGACCGATCCATGCTGCCGCAGAGAACGCGCGATCGAGGAGCCTGCTGCGCCGAGGCGCACGGGGAGACGGCGGCTTACCTCAGTGCCACCAACGCCAGGCTGTCTGCCCGGTCGGCCCGTTGATCGCCTGCGAGATGTCATTCCTCGCGTGAGCGATGATAGCCCCTTCGGCGGCTGCCGAGGCCTGGAACCAGCGCTCCGGGCCCCGGCCGCCACAGGCCTAGAAGTTGGTGAACAGAAGGTGGTTGCTCGTCGTCGAGGACGACGTGACGATCCCCTTCGTCGTCAGGTTGAAGAGCGCCGTGCGCACGCTCGCAGGCGATGCGCCCCGGTTGCTCTGGAGGTAGAGCGCGGCCACGCCGGCGGTGTGCGGCGTCGCCATGGAAGTGCCGCTGATCGTTCGCGTGGCGGTGTTGCTCGTGTACCAGGAAGACGTGATCGAGACGCCCGGCGCGAACCAGTCGACGCAGTTGCCGTAGTTGGCCCACGACGCCTTCCGGTCGCTCGAGTCCGTCGCGCTGATCGTCATCGCCTCGCCGACGCGGGCGGGCGAGGAATTGCACGCGTTCTGGGCGATGCCCAGTGCGTTGCCGTTCCCCGCGGCGACCGCGTAGCTGACGCCGTCGGCGATCGAGTTGCGGACGGCCGTGTCGAGCGCGGAGCTCGCACCCCCGCCGAGGCTCATGTTGGCTACGGCCGGCTGGCCCGCCTGGTGGTTCCCGGTCACCCAGTTGATGCCGGCGATGACGCCCGACGTCGACCCGCTGCCGTTGCAGCCGAGGACGCGAACGCCGATCAGGCTGACGCCCTTGGCGACGCCGTAGGTCGAGCCGCCGACGGTGCCGGCCACGTGTGTGCCGTGCCCGTTGCAGTCGTCGGCGCTTCCGCCGTCGACCGCGTCGAAGCCGCTCGTCGCGCGGCCGCCGAACTGGGAGTGGGAGAACCGGATGCCGGTGTCGATGATGTAGGCGCGCACGCCGGCGCCGGTGTTGAAGTACGTGTACGTCGTGCTGAGGGGCCGTGCGCGCTGGTCGATCCGGTCGATGCCCCACGTCGCGTTCGTCTGCGTCGTCGAGATCGAGACCGTGCGGTCGGCCTCGACGAAGGCGACCCGCGGGTCGGCACTGACGGCGGCCAGCTGGGCCGGTGTCAGGCGTGCGGTGTACCCCTTGAGCGCGGCGCCGTAGACGGCCAGGACGCGCGCGCCTGCGGAGCGCGCATGTGCGTTGGCCACGACGGCCGAGCGCGAGTCCGCCTCGAGGACGACGATGTACTGGCCCGGGATCACCCGGGCCTGGGCGCCTCCGACCACGGCGAGAGCGACGCCGAGCACGGCGGCGACGAGCAGGAGCCTGCGCATAGGTTTTCCTCCTGGGCGAAGGGACGAACGGCGCCAGGAGCCTACCCGATCCGCTCGTGACGAATCGCGCGACGCCCGACGCTCAGTCGAGCTCGAGCCCGAGGCTCGGCAGGCGCTTGCGGACGAGGTCGTTGAAGACCGCCTCGTACTCCTCCGCCGCCTCGGCGTCGAGCGTCCGCGCATAGGTGTCGCGGTACTCGAGGAGCGCGTCGCGGGCGAGATCGACCCGGTCGACGTAGTCGCCGTAGAGCTCCTCGGCGGTCTCGCGCGGGGCGCCGTTGTAGGTGTCCAGGGCGTCCTGGCAGTCGCGCAGGAGATCGTCGTGCTCGGTCGCGAACAGGTCGATCTGCCGCGTCGCCAGTTCCACGAAACGCCCTGCCATGGCTCTCTAGACTAGAGCCCGAGTGCGCCTCCTCGTCCGCAGCTGGAACGTGTACCACGGGAGGACGCACCCGCCGACCTCCAAGCTCTACCTGGAGCAGATGGTGCGGCTCGTCACCGGCGACGCGCCGGACCTCGTCGCGCTTCAGGAGGTGCCCCTGTGGGCCGTGCGGCGCCTCGAGCACTGGAGCGGGATGCAGGCCTCCTGGGCGATGACCATGCCGGCCCTGCTCGGCCCGCTGGCCCGCCACGTGACGAACACCGACCCGGAGCGGTTTCGCTCCAGCGTCACGGGCCAGGCGAACGCGTTGCTCGTGAACCCGCACTTCGAGACCGGGCGCCACCGCCGGATCGTTCTCAACCCGGAGCTCACGCGCCGGGACCGCGTGCTGGGCACGCACACCCGCGTGTGCCACTCGCTCGAGCTGGAGAGCGGCCGCGGGCGCCTGCTCGCCGCGAACCTGCACGCCTCCAACGACCCCGACCCGCTCCTCGTCGGCAGGGAGATCGACCGCGCCGTCTCCTTCCTCGCGGGCACCGAGCCGTGCGTTCTCTGCGGGGACTTCAACGTCAGGCGCCACGCCGTCCCAGGCTTCAGCGAGCCGATCGACGGTGTCGACCAGGTGCTCGTGCGCGGCTTCGAGCTCGAGCGCGGGCCCGAGCCCTGGCCCGAGGCGCGGCGGCGCGCGAACGGCCTCGTACTCTCGGATCATCCACCGGTCGAGGCGGTGATCGCATCGACCTCGTAGCGGTGCGCGCCGGCCTGCCGGTGCTCGAGCGCCTGGCCTACCTGAACGCCGGCACGTTCGGCCCGCTCCCGCGCGCGACCGTGGAGGCGATGGACGAGGTGCAGCGCCGCGAGCTCGAGGAGGGCAGGTCGAACCGCCCGTACTTCGAGCGAGCGCTCGCCGACCGGGAGCGGCTCCGGGAGGCGTTCGCGGGCCTCGTCGGCGCCGGCAAGGGCTGCGTCGCGCTGACCACGTCGACGACCGAGGGCTGCAACATCGCCATCGGCGGGCTCGGCATCGAGCCCGGGGACGAGGTCGTCACGACCGACTCCGAGCACCCCGGTCTTTTCGGCGGCCTGGTCTCCTCGGGGGCGACGATGAAGATCGCCCCGATCCGCGACCTGCAGGCCGCCGACGTCCTCGCCGCGCTCGAGGCGCAGATCACGCCGCGAACCCGGCTCATCGCCGTCTCGCACGTCTCGTGGCTCACGGGAGTCGTTCTCCCGATCTCGGAGCTGGCCGGCCGCGGGATCCCGCTGCTGGTCGACGGGGCGCAGGCGGCCGGGACGATTCCCGTCGACGTGCGTGAGCTCGGGTGCGACTTCTACACGGTCTCCGCGCAGAAGTGGCTCCTCGGGCCCGCGGCAACCGGGGCGCTCTACGTCAATCCCGACCGGGTCGAGGAGACCCGCGTCGCGTTCCCGTCCTACTTCTCCTGGCGCCTTCCGGACTACGAGCTGGTCGAAGGCGCGGGCAGGTTCGAGGGCTCCTGGACGCCGGTGGCCTCGGTCGCCGGGATGCTCGCCTCGTTCGAGTTCATGAACGCGGCCGGGGATGACCGCTACGTGCATGCCCGGCAGGCGGCAGCACGCTGCCGCGAACTCTTGCTCGAGCGCGGCGCCGACGTGGTCACGGAGCCGGAGCAGGCGACGCTGGTCTCCTGGCGCGCCGAGGAGCCGGAGGAGCTCGTCAAGCGCCTCGCCGACGCGGGCGTCGTCGTGCGTGACCTGCCGGGCACGGGCTTCGTGCGGGCGTCCTGCGGTTTCTGGACGAGCGAGGACGACATCGAACGGCTCGTTCGAGGGCTTTAGCTCCCCGCAGAACACGCCGAAGCGGTCCTCATGCCGCGCGTTCTCCGGGGTTGCTTCCTCTTCGGAGCGCTCCTGTTGCTGGCCGGATGCGGGTTCGGCGAGAGCAGCTCTCGCGAGCCTGCCCCGAAACAGGCCGTGACGCGCGAGCAGCTGGCGGCGATGGTGCTCCCCAGGGACGAGCTCGGCGCCGCCGCACAAGGCCTGGCCGCGCACGCGGGCTCCGGCGCGACGCCGAACGCCCGGTTCGCGTCGATGTCGATCGACCCTGACGACACCGCATCGTCGCTGGGTGCAGTCGGTCGCGTCCTCGGTCACGACACGACGTACGTCCACCCGCGCCTCTCCTCGCTGACCGTGCGTAAAGGGGTCATGACCGTGAGCTCCGGCGTCGAGCTGCTCCAGGACAACGTGTACGCGGCGCAGTACCTGCACGCGCGCCTGAACGAGTACGAGCGGCTCAAGGGCCCCGTGCGGCCCGGCTTGAAGCTCCGCAACGTCGCCCCGTTCGACGTCGCCGGCATCGGCGAGGAGGGCGGCGGTATCCGCGCGGCCGTGCTCATCCCCGGGCTCATCCGCGGCCACGAGACCTCGGTCGTCTTCCGCCGCGGCCGCGTCGTCGGCTACGTGACCGTCATGCGAGCGGAGAAGGGCGACGGGAGCCAGGAGGCCATGAAGCTCGCCGTAGCGCTCGACCGCCGCATCCAGGCGGTCCTCTCCGGCGAGATCGCGGTCAAGAAGGTGAAGCCGAGCAAGCTCGCCGTTGCCAACCGCAAAGTGAGGAAGCGTCTTCCCGAGATGACGATGGCCGCCGCCGACGTGTCGGCCGAAGCCAAGGTCTACGACGAAGGCAAGTTCGATGGCGAAGGGTACGTCGGCTACGAGCGCACGTTCCAGGACGTCATGGTCGGCGGCTCCCACCTGGTTCGCCTGCGCGCGCTGACGCAGGCGTACGAGTCCGCGGACCAGGCGGCCCTGGGGCTCAAGTTCGTCGACCGCGCCGCCGGCCGTCACGCCTATGCCAGGACCGTGGTGGAGGGCTTCGCCAGGGAGACGGGCGTCCGGCCGACCCAGGTCAGGGCAAGCAAGCTCAAGAGCCCCGCCCGCGGGATGAAGGGCATCGTCGTCACCTTCGAGCTCGTCGGCGCCAAGTTCCAGATGGCCACGATCTTCATGCGCTCGGGCCGGTTCGTGCAGTCGGTCACCGGGATCTGCCGCACGGAGGCGTTCAACCCGGACGACCTCAAGCCGCTCGCCCAGCGCGCCGAGGTCCGGCTGCTCGCCGTCTAGCTCTCGTCGAGCAGGAGCTCGACGATGACGACGTCGCGCCACGCGCCGTCGAGCTGCGCATGGCGCTCGTAGACGCCGACCTCGCGGAAGCCGAGCTTCCGGCAGAGCGCGAGGCTCGGCTCGTTCTCCGGGAAGATCCTGCCAACGAGCTTCCAGAACCCGCGCGCCCGTGCCTCCGCGGCCAGTGCCTCCATCGCGGCCCGGCCGGCGCCGCGGCCTCGCGCCTCGCGGGCGACGTAGACGGAGAAGTCCCCGACGCCGCGGTAGGCGTCCCGGTGGGCCCGGTAGGGCGGGGCGGAGGCCCAGGCGAGCACGTGCCCGCCCTCGTCATCGACGACCACGAGCGGGAAGCCGGCGTCGAGCCACCGCTCGATGTCGGCGGCCGTGCGTTCACGTGTCTCGAACGTGGCCAGACGGCCCGCGATCCCCTCGTTGTAGATCCGTGCGATCGCCTCGGCGTCCTCGAGCCGCGGCGCGCGTGCTCGGAGGGGCACGGCTAGGCGGCTTCGGTGCGCAGGCCGAGCTGCCCGGCGATGGGCCGCATGGCCGTCACGACGTTGCGGATGTGTTCGTCGAGCTCGAGCCCGATCAGCTCTGCGCCGGCGTAGACCTCGTCGCGGTGCACCCCGGCGGCGAAGGACGGCTGTTTGAGCTTTTTCTTCACCGACTTCGGCTCGAGCGTCTCGATTCCGTCGGGGCGCACGAGCCCGCACGCATGGACGAACCCGGCCAGCTCGTCGCAGGCGAAGAGCGTCTTCTTGAGCGGCGTGTCGCGCGGGATGTCGAGGTGCTCGGCGTGCGAGAGCACGGCCTCGACGACCTCGTCGGGCCACCCCTCCTCGCGGAGGATCGGCGCGCCGTCCTGCGGATGCTGGTCGAGCGTCGGGTGCATCTCGTAGTCGAAGTCGTGCAACAGCGCGACGGCGCTCCACAGCTCCTCGTCCTCGCCCTGCTCGCGCGCGTAGTGGGCGACACAGGCCTCGACCGCGAGCGCGTGGCGGAGGAGCGCTTCGCTCTTCGTGTAGCGCGTCAGCGTCTCCCAGGCCCGGTCGCGGGTGACCTCCATAGGGCCGTTTAGGATAGCCTCCTCGGTCGCTTCGGACGTCCGAGCAACGCAGACTTCGTGCCCGAGACCCTTGTCCAAGACACGCTGATGGAGTCCTTCGTCATCGAAGGTCGACGCCCGTTGCGCGGGACGGTGCGCGCGGCCGGGAACAAGAACGCGGCGCTCCCGATCGTCGCCGCGGCGCTGCTCACCGAGGAGCCCGTGACGCTGACGAACGTTCCCGCGATCAGGGACGTGGAGACGATGCTGGACCTCGTCGCCGACCTCGGGGTCGAGGTCGAGCGCCAGGGCGGCGGACGGGTGCGGATCGTGGCCGAGGACGTGCGCAAGCACGAGCTCGACGCGGAGCTCTGCACGCGGATCCGCGCGTCGATCCTGCTCGCGGGCCCGCTGCTCGCGCGCTGGGGCGAGGCGATCATCCCGCCGCCCGGCGGCGACGTGATCGGCAGGCGCCGGCTCGACACGCACATCCACGCCTTCGCGCGGCTCGGCGCCGAGATCGAGGCCGACCGGCGCCTGCACATGACTGCGCAGGGGCTCACGGGGGCGCCGATCTTCCTGGACGAGGCCTCGGTGACCGGCACGGAGAACGCCGTCATGGCCGCCGTCCTGGCCGAGGGGGAGACGACGATCACGAATGCGGCGTGCGAGCCGCACGTCCAGGATCTCTGCAACTTCCTCGTCGCGCTCGGCGCCCGCATCGAGGGCATCGGTTCGAACGTCCTCCGGGTGCACGGGGTCGACCGCCTCGGCGGCGGTGAGTGGCGCATCTGCCCGGATCACATCGAGGTTGCCAGCTTCGTCGGCCTCGGTGCGGTCACCGAGGGCGAGATCGTGATCGAGGACGTCGTGCACGAGCACCTCGCCGGCGTCTGGCACGGGTTCGCGCGGCTGGGGATCGAGATGCACGCCGAGGGGACCTCGGTGCGCGTGCCCGGCGGCCAGGAGCTCGTGGTCAAGGACGACCTGGGCGCACAGATCCCGAAGATCGAGGACGGGCCGTGGCCGGCGTTCCCGGCCGACCTCACCTCGATCGCGCTCGCGGTCGCGACCCAGGCGCGGGGCGCCGTGCTGATCTTCGAGAAGATGTTCGAGAACCGGCTCTTCTTCGTGGACAAGCTCGTGAACATGGGGGCGCGGATCATCCTCTGCGACCCGCACCGGGCCGTCGTCAGCGGGCCGGCGCGCCTCTACGGCGAGCGCATGGAGAGCCCGGACATCCGCGCGGGCATGGCGATGCTGATCGCGAGCCTCTGCGCGGAAGGGCGGTCGACCATCGGGAACATCGGACAGATCGACAGGGGCTACGAGAGAATCGACGAGCGCCTGCGGGCGCTCGGTGCCAGCATCGAACGGGTGGAGGCATAGGAATGGACAAGCAGCCAGTACGCACCGACAGGGCCCCAGCGCCTTTCCAGGGAGCGCCGTACTCGCAGGGCATCGTCGCGGGTGACCTCGTCTTCGTCTCCGGACAGCTCGGGATCGACCCCGAGGACGGTCAGGTGGTCGAGGGCGGCATCGTCGAGCAGACCCAGCAGGTGATGAAGAACCTCTCGGCGATCCTCGAGGAGGCCGGGTCCAGCCTGGACAACGTTCTGATGACGTCGATCTTCCTCATCGACCTGGACGACTTCCAGCCGATGAACGAGGTCTACGCGAGCCACCTCAGCGAGCCGTACCCGGCGCGCGCCACGGTCGAGATCGCGGCCCTGCCTTCGGGCTGCCGCGTCGAGATCGCCGTCGTCGCCGGTCGTTAGCGCGCGCGGACGGTGCGGTAGTACGTCGCGGCCGTGAAGCCGGTCTTCGTGACCCGGAAGGCGACGCGGCCCAGGCGCGTGGCGCGGAGGCGGAAGCTGACCTTCCCGCCGGTGCCCGTGCGCTTGGTCACCTGGCGGACGCCGACGCCGGAGATGCGGACGTTCGCTCCCTGGACGAGCTGGAAGGAGCCGTTCCGGACGGTCATCGTGACCGTGCGCCACTGGTTCCTGACCGGGTAGCCGGTGAACGCGGCGCGGAAGCGACCCGTCGTCCCGCCGCTGCCTCCGCCGCCACCCATGGCGGGCAGCGTGAACGGGCGGGCGACGCTCCAGTCGCCGAGGTTGGCGTCCGCGTCGATCATGGCGACGCGCCAGTAGAAGGCCCCGCCGTTCGTGAACGCCGCGGACGTGAGGAGCGGCGCGTGCGAGGTCGTCTGCGTCGTGACGTTCTCGTTGATGGTGGCGAAGTCGGCCCGCGTCGAGATCTGGACGCGGTAGTCGTCGGCGCGCGCCCGCGGGTCCCAGTCGAGGAGCAGCCGGCGGACGCCGACCTCCTCCGTCGTCCCAATCGGCTCGGGGATGGTGTGCGTGAAGGTCGCGGGCACCGAGTAGGGGCCGTCGAGGGTCGCGAGGCCGTCCGTGGGGAAGTTTGCGCGGACCGTCCAGGTGAAGACACCGACGCCGGTCATCTCGACGAACGTGCCGGCCGGCCCCGGGATGTTGCGGAAGTCGCGCGTCTGGCCGTCCGGCTCGACGACGCGGAAATCGTAGGAGACGGCGCCCGGCACGGCAGACCACTTGATCGTGGGCAGGAACGACCCGCCCGTCGGGTTGTCCGGATCCCAGGTGGGCTTCGGCAGCTGCTTCGTGAACGTCCCGCTCTCGGACCAGGTGAGCCCGACCTCTCCGGAGCCGTCCTCGGCGTCCGCGCGCACGCGCCAGTAGAGCGTGGTGTCGGAGGGGTAGGTCGTGTTGGACGTGTACGAGCTGGCGTCGGTCTCGAAGTCGTCGATCAGCGTCCCGAACGTCGGGTCGACGGCGACCTGGACGCGGTACTGCCGGGCGTCGTGGACCGGCGTCCACTTGAACGTCGTCGCCGGCGTGTTCACGAGCGCGGCATCCGCCGGCGAGAGGAGCCCGGGAGGCACCGACTGCTTCGTGAAGCTCTGGGCCCCGCTCGTGAGCGGCTCGGCCGAGACGCCGCTGCCGACGGCGTTGTCGGCCGGGAGGACGGCCCAGTAGTAGAGGGACGTCTCGTCCGCGTAGCCGACGGAGCCCGACGCCGTACGGGGCGCGTACGCCGGAATGCGCGTGAAGGCGAAGTCGGTGACGTTCGTGAAGCTGGCGTCGCGCGCGACGAGGATGTAGTAGCTCTCGGCACCCGGGATCGGATCCCAGGTGAAAAGCGGCATCGTCCCGACCGTCGCCCCGGTGAGTGGACCGTTGTAGTTCCCGGAGGCCATCGAGCACGGCGTGCAGGCGGAGGTCGCCGGAGGCCCGTTCCACTTGAACGCGGGCGAGTTGTTGGCGGGGAGATAGGTCCAGTCGCCGTTGATCGGGGGCGCGCTGCTGACCGACGGCCGGTCGTAGGCGCGCACCCGGACGCAGTACTCGGCGCCCGCGGTGAGGGCGCGGTTCGAGTCGGTCGACGGGTTCCACGGCGGGTACGGCGAGCCCGGCACCCGGCTCCACCCGAGGGGCGTCCATGCGCGGACGGCCGTCTCGGTGTCCCAGATGCTGCTCGCCCAGTCGCAGACGCCGCCCGAGAACGTGGTGACGTTGACCTGGTACCCGGAGGCCCCGATGACCGGATCCCACACGACCACGGGTGTATCGGTGTCGAGCACTGCCGTGCCTTCGTCCGTGTCGACGGCCGGGTCGGCGTTGTTGTCGCGCATGCGGACGTTCTCGATGCTCGCTCCGGTCACGGGCGGGACGTTGTCGAACGTCTTCGTGAAGGACGGCCCGACGTTCCAGACGCCGGCGTTGTTGTCCGAGTCGATCGCGCGCACGCGCCAGTAGTACGTGTTGTTGTCGAGCACGACTGCGGGGGAGAGCGAGGTGCCCAGCGTCGACGCCTGCGTATGGAAGCTGATTGCCGAGCAGCACACCTTGGAGCCGGTGGCCCAGTCCGAGGAGAAGTTGACCTCGACCTGGTAGCCGGCCGCGCCGAGCACGGGCGTCCAGGAGAAGTGCGGGTCGACGAGCTCGGGGTCGGCGGAGAGGTCGGAGTACGTCGGTGTCGACGTCGACGGCCACGTCCAGTTGAAGGAAGCAACGGTCGAGGCCGTGCCCTCGTGGCCCTGCGCGTTCAGCGGCGTGATGCCCCAGTAGTACGTCCCCGGTGGCATCGGGTCGTTGAGCGTGAACTGCGTCGATGCTGTCTCGATCGGCTCGTCGAAGACCAGTGTGCCCAGGCCGGGATCGGTCGCGATCCTGACGAGGTACTTGGCGGCGCCTTGGACGACGCCCCACCTGAGCTCGAGCGCGGTCTCGGGGTAGGTGATCGTGGCGCCGTCGGACGGCCCGAGCAGCGCGGGCTGTGCCGTCCACGCCATGTCGAAGCTGCGGATCTCCGACCACGCGCCGACTTCTCCGGCGCTCGTGACCCCCCGGACGCGCCAGTAGTAGGTTCCGTTCGGGACGAGCAGCTTCAGCGCGGCCCGCGTGTTCTTCGTGTTCACCACGGTCACGCCGTTGAAGCCCGGATCGGCGGCGAACTCGAACTCGTAGCGGTCGGCGCCGGAGACGGCGTCCCACTGGAAGGTCGGCAGCTCGTCCACCGTCACGCCGTCGTCGGGGCCGGTCAGGACCGGCGCCACCAGCGCGCTCCCTGCGGGAACGGCGACGATGAGTGTGAGCGCGAGGAGCGCGGTGAGAATAGTTCGCTGTTTCGTGAACACGTCTGCGGCGGACCCCGTGTATCACCGTGGGCCGGAGACGCCCCTGACGCATCCTCAGGAAGGGGGATACAGCGCGGCCGGGTCTAACCTTCCAGCCGTGGACGTGATCGTCTCCCACACCAACACGGACTTCGACGCGCTCGCGGCGATGCTCGCCGCGCGGCGGCTCTATCCGGGCGCCGTGATCGCGCTCTCCGGCTCGCTCAACCGCAACGTGCGCGAGTTCTACCGCCTGCACGCGGACGAGCTCGAGATCGTCGAGGCCGGACGCGTCGACTTCGAGGCCGTCCGGCGGCTGATCGTGGTCGAGACGGTTCACCCCGAGCGGCTGGGCGAGTTCGAGCGCGTGGCGCGCGACCCCGAGGTGGAGGTCGTCGTCTTCGACCACCACTCGGGTGAGACCCCCGACTGGGTGAAGCCCGAGAACCTCGTGCTCTCCGACGACGGAGCGCTCACGACGACGATGGTCGGCATCCTCGCCGAGCGTGAGATCGAGGTCTCGCCGCTCGAGGCGACCGTCTTCGCCCTCGGAATCCACGAGGACACGGGGTCGCTCGGCTACCCGGGCGTCGCCCTCCGCGATGCCGAGGCGCTCGCCTGGTGCCTCCGGCACGGGGCGCGGCAGGAGATGGTGGCGCAATACCTCCGGGCGCCGCTCGGCGAGGAGGAGCGGGCGTTGCTCGACGCGCTCACCTCCGCGGTCGAGAGCCATTCGGTGGGAGGGCTCGAGGTGCTCGTCGCGCCCGTGTCCTGGCCGGCGTACGTTGACGGCGTCTCCAACCTCGCGCACAAGATCGTCGACCTGACCGACGCCCAGGCGCTCGTCTGCCTCGTCGAGATGGACGGCCGCGTGTTCTGCGTCACGCGCTCGCGCGTGCCGGAGCTCGACGCCGCCGCGGTCGCGGGCGCGCTCGGCGGAGGCGGGCACCCGCAGGCGGCCTCGGCCGTCCACCGCGGCCCGCTCGCGGAGGCGCGCCAGCTCGTCCTCGACGCGCTCCCCGGCGCCGCGAGGCCGCTGCCGACGGCGGCGGAGATCATGTCGCGCCCGGCCCGCTTCGTGGCGCCCGACGACTCCGTCGCGCAGGCGATGGTCCTCTGCCAGCGGCACCGTCAGAGCGGGATCCTCGTCGCCGAGGACGAGCGCCTCGTCGGTCTCGTCACGCGCGAGAATCTCGACCAGGCCATCGGCCACGGGCTCTCGCACGCGCCCGTGAAGAGCGTGATGAGCTCAGACGTGGTCAGGTGCGCCGAAGACACGCCGCTGCCCGAGCTGACACGGCTCCTCCGGACCTCCGACGCCGGGCGCGCGGCCGTGCTCCGCGACGACAAGGTGGTCGGCGTCGTCGCCCGCAGCGACCTGCTGCAGGCGCTGGGCGAGCCCACCGCCGAGGAGGCGGCGCCCGCCGGCCCGGACCTGAGCGCCGAGCTCCTGGCCGTTCCCGGCCTGGAGGCCGTCTTCGAGGCCGTCCAGGTTGTCGCCGAAGGCTTCGACGGCGTCTATCTGGTCGGCGGTGCGGTCCGCGACCTGCTCATGGATGAGCCGAGCTTCGACGTCGACATCGCGGTCGAGGGCGACGGGATCGCGTTCGGGCGCGCGCTGGCGCAGGCGCTCGGCGGCCGCGTCGTCCCGCACGACAAGTTCGGGACGGCGATCGTCGTCTACGAAGGCGGCAGGGTCGACGTGGCGACGGCGCGCACCGAGTTCTACGACTACCCGGGCGCGCTCCCCGCGGTTGAGCAGGCGTCGATCCGCCAGGATCTCTACCGGCGCGACTTCACGATCAACGCAATGGCGGTCTCGCTGAAGGGCGAGGACTTCGGGCGGCTCGTGGACTTCTTCGGCGGCCTCCATGACCTCGAGGCGAAGGTGATCCGCGTCCTCCACAACCTCTCGTTCATCGACGACCCGACGCGGCTCTTCCGCGCGATCCGCTACGAGAACCGCTACGGCTTCCGCATGGACTCGCACACGTTCGGGCTCGCGCGGGCCTGCATCGAGATGGAGCTCGTCGGCGAGCTCTCCTCGGCGCGGCTGCGGGACGAGCTCCAGGCGCTCCTCTCCGAGGCGGAGGTCGGCGACTCGCTCCGCCGCATGGCTGACCTGCGGCTCGACCAGGCGATTCATCCGCACCTGGCCGCCGGCGAGGACGCGGTCGAGCTCGTGGCCGAGCTGGACACGCTGCGCCGGCGGTACGCCCCCGACGCACCGGCGTGGCGGCTGCGGCTGGCCGCACTGGCCAGGCGCCTGCCGCCCGACGAGCTGTACGACTGGTTCGCGCGTCTCAAGCTGCGCCGGCGCGACGCCGAGCGGATCGCGGACGCGGTCACGGTGGCCGCGCGCTTGCGCGAGCGCGTCGCCGAGACGGACGAGCCGGCCCGGCTGCGCGCGATCGCCGAGCCGCACGACCCGGACGGCGTCCTCATGGCCATGGCCGGGGCGGACGACTCCGCCCGCTCCCGCCTCGAGCGCTACCTCCAGGATCTCCGTGACGTCCACCTGGAGATCTCGGGCGGCGACCTCGCGGAGCTCGGCCTGACCGAGTCGCCCCAGGTCGGCGCGATCCTCGAGGAGGTCCTGCGCCGGAAGGTGAACGGCGAGCTGGACGGCCGTGAGGCCGAGCTGGCCGCCGCACGGGAGCTGATCGGCGCGTCGTGATCTTCGAGGCGCAGCTCGGTGACCCGTATCGGGTCGTCTTCTCCTCGCGCCTCGGCGGCGTCAGCGAGGGCCCGTACGAATCGCTCAACCTCGGGATTCTCACGGAGGACGAGCCCGAGCGGGTCGTGGAGAACCGCAGGCGCCTCTGCGCGACAGTCGGGGTCGACCCCGAGACCGCGACCATGGCCTGGCAGGCGCACGGCGCCAAGGTACTCCGCGCCGACGGGCGCGGGATCGTGCGGCCGGGGACGCCGCTCGAGCGCTGCGACGGTCTCTGGACGGACGAGCCCGGTCAGGGGCTGATGCTGCTGACCGCGGACTGCCTGCCGGTCGCGCTCGCGCGCGCGAACGGGAAGCCGGGGCTCGCCGTCCTGCACGTGGGCTGGCGCGGTCTTCTCGGCGGCATCGTCGAGGCCGGGGTGGAGGCGCTGGGCGGCGGGCCGCTCCGCGCCGCCATCGGGCCGGGGATCGGCGCCTGCTGCTTCGAGGTGGGGGAGGAGGTCGCCGAGCCGTTCCGCGCCCGCTTCGGCCCGGATGTCCTCGTGGACGGGAACCTCGACCTCGTCGCGTCGACCGAGCGGGCGCTGCGCGCGGCCGGGGCGGAGGCGGTCGGGCGCGTCGACCTCTGCACCTCCTGCGAGGAGGAGCTGTTCTTCTCGCACCGCCGCGACCAGGGCCTCACGGGGCGTCAGGGGATCGTTGCCGCTCTCCGCTGACCAGATCGCAGCCAACTACGGCCGCATCCGCGAGGAGGTGGGGCCCGACGTGACGATCGTCGCGGCGACGAAGTACGTCTCGGCGGACGAGCTGGCGCTGCTCGCCGAGGCGGGCGTCGAGGTCGTAGGGGAGAACCGCCTCCAGGATCTCGCGTCCAAGCACGAGCGCTACGGCGAGCGCTTCCGCTGGCACTTCATCGGGCATCTCCAGTCGCGCAAGGCGCGCGACGTGTCCGAGCTTTGCGAGCTCTGCCACTCGCTCGCGAGCGAGTCCGCGGCGAGACGGCTGACGGTGCCCGCGCTCGTCGAGGTCAACCTGTCCGGCGAGGACTCCAAGTCGGGCGTGCCGCCGGAGGCCCTGCCGGCGTTCCTGGAGGAGGCGCGCTCACTGGGCGTGGACGTTCGCGGGCTGATGACGATGCCGCCGCTCGCCGAGGAGCCGGAGGCCTCGCGGCCCTACTTCCGCAGGCTGCGCGAGCTCGCCGGCGAGCACGGGCTCCGGGAGCTCTCGATGGGGACGTCCCAGGACTACCGCGTCGCTGCCGAGGAGGGGGCGACGCTGGTGCGGGTGGGATCCGTTCTGTACGGGCGCTAGACTCAGTCGGCGTCTATGGGAGTCGGAGACGTCTGGAGCCGCGCGCTCGTCTACTTCGGCATCGTCGAGGAGGACGAATACTGGGACGAGGAGGCCTACGCCGCCGAGGAGGAGCTCGAGCGGACGTACGACCGTGACCGCCAGAACGTGCGGCGGCTGAACCCCCGCGCGCGCCAGCGCGAGGAGTTCGAGGACTGGTCGGAGCCCGACGCGGGACAGCCCGGAGCACAGACCGCGGTCATGCGGCCCTCCGGCGGGAGCCGGCGCGCGCAGCTCGAGGCGGTGGCCGCAGCCTCGGTGAAGGTGCACCTC
The DNA here is from genome assembly GCA_035698025.1 of Gaiellaceae bacterium. Taxonomy (GTDB): domain Bacteria; phylum Actinomycetota; class Thermoleophilia; order Gaiellales; family Gaiellaceae; genus JAIBJN01. Next base: position 43,773 of record DASSCF010000052.1, on the reverse strand, counting down.
GTCGTCCCGCGGAGCTTCAACGACGCGCAGTCGATCGCGGACAAGTTCAAGGACTCGGTGCCGGTGATCGTCAACCTCCAAAGCGCCGACGCGGAGCTCTCGAAGCGCCTGATCGACTTCTCGAGCGGGCTCACCTACGCTCTGAGCGGGAGCATGCAGCGGGTCGCGGACAAGGTCTTCCTGCTCACGCCGCGCAACGTCGAGGTCTCGGCGGAAGAGCGTGCCCGCCTCATGGACCACGGCTTCTACAACCAGTCGTAGCTGCTTCCGGCCGAGTGTCGCAGTAGGTTTCCCCGCGAATGGTCTTCGCGGACGCGATCGACACGGCCCGAAACTTCCTCGAGGCGATCTACCTCGTCTACCTCATCTGCATCATCGCGTACATCATCGCGTCCTGGATCCCGCTGCCCTACAACACGGCCCTGAACCGGATCCAGCGCTTCCTCTACGACGTCGTCGACCCGTACCTGCGGCTCTTCCGCCGTTTCATCCCGCAGCTCAACCTCGGCGGCCTCGGCCTCGACCTCTCGCCGATCGTCGCGATCATCACCCTCACGATCGTCTACCGGCTGGTCGACTCCGGGCTCGCACGCCTCTGAGACCGGGGAGGGGTTTCGCCGCCGCCGGCGAACTCTTTCGTCCATGTCGCTGACCCCTGTCGAAATTCGGCACGTCTCACTGCCTCGGCGTCTCCTCGGCTACGAGCGCTCGGACGTGGACCGGCTGCTGTCGGACATCGCCTCGAGCTTCGAGGACGTGTGGCGCGACCGCGCCGACCTGCGCGACGAGATCGAGCGGCTCGAGAGCGAGCTTCACCGCCAGCGTGAGATCGAAGAGGCCCTGCGCAACACGCTCCTCTCGGCCGAGCGGATGGCCGACGAGCTGCGTGCGCGCGCCCACCGCGAGGCCGACCTGATCGTCGAGGAGGCGCGGGCGAAGGCCCGCGAGATCGCGGCGACCGGCGAGGCGGAGCAGGAGCGGACACGAGACGAGATCCGCCGCCTGCGTGCGCTCGAGACCGACGTCAGGGCCGAGTTCCGCGCCTTCCTCGCCTCCGCGCTCGACCGCCTCGAGGGCGAGACGGCCGCCGGCCGCGGCAGCGCCGGGCAGGACCGCCACCAGGCCGCCTGACACCCTCTGGAGGGGCTCGGGGCCCGGGATATACTCGAAGCGTGGACACCGAGCGCTTCAGGAAGTCGCTGCTCGACGAGCGCGAGCGTCTGACGTCGACCCTCGACCATCTCCACGAGGCGAACTCCGGCTCGCTCGAGGAGGAGACCGAGGAGGAGACATACGACAACAACCACCTCGCCGACTCCGCCACAGCCACGCTCGAACGGGAGATCGACTACACGCTCGAGGAGAACGCCGAGAACCTCGTCCGGGCGATCGACCAGGCCCTCGAGCGAATCGAGGACGGGACCTACGGGAAGTGCGAGCGCTGCGGGCAGCAGATTGCCGAAGAGCGACTCGAGGCCATCCCGCACGCGACAAGGTGCATCGACTGCCAACGCCTCGCCGAGAGGGGCTAGTCAACCCGTCCGCGCGGCTGATCGACGTTCGCGTCGGGTCGGCCACGGACGGTCGCGTGCCGATATCGATGGTCGAGCGGTCGCTCTCCGCGACCCCGTTCCACTGGCTCGGTCTGCTGGCGGTCGTCTTTGCCGCAGTCGTGGCCGACCAGGTCACGAAGCAGATCGTCGTCAGCATGCTCGACCTCGGTGACTCCGTCCACCTGGCGGGGCCGCTCGAGATCCGTCACGTCACCAACCCCGGCATCGCCTTCGGGCTCTTCTCCAGCTGGGCGACGGCGGTGACGATCCTCACGGCCGTCGCGGTCGGGTGGATGCTCTTCTACTTCGCGCGCGCCGGCGCCCGGCACCCGGTGCTCCCCGTCGCGCTCGGCCTCTTGATCGGCGGGAGCCTCGCCAACCTGATCGACCGGCTGCGCCTCGGGCACGTGACCGACTTCATCGACCTGCGCTTCTGGCCCGCCTTCAACCTCGCCGACACGTTCATCGTGGTCGGCGTCACCATCCTGCTCGCGGCGCTGGTCGCCGCCGAGCGCGAGCCCCGACTCCGCCGCACCGCCCCCAAGACGAGCGGATGAAGCTCGTCGTGCCGCCGGAGGCGGCGGGCGAGCGGCTCGACCGCTTTCTGGCGGCCTGCGAGGGCGTCGGCTCCCGCGCCGCCGCCGAGCGGCTGGTGGAGGACGGGGCGGTCGCCGTCGACGGCGCGCAGCGTTCGAAGAGCCATCGGCTGGTCGGTGGCGAGGAGCTGGAGTTCGAGCTTCCGGAGCGGCGCGAGCCGGCGCTCGAGCCCGAGCGGGTCGAGGGCCTGCGGGTCGCCTACGAGGACGAGCACCTCCTCGTCGTCGACAAGCCCGCCGGCGTCGTGGTGCACCCCTCGGCCGGCCACGCGAGCGGCACGCTCGTCCACGGTTTGCTCGCACAGGCGATCGAGGGCGGGGAGGAGCCCGAGCGGCCGGGCATCGTCCACCGCCTCGACCGCGGCACGTCCGGGCTGCTGGTCGTCGCGCGCTCCGACGACGCCCACCGGCGGCTCCAGGGGCTCATCCGCCGGAGGAAGGTCGTTCGCGAGTACCTGGCCCTCGCGCGGGGCCGGCCTCGCTCTCGCGCGGGGCGCATCGAGGCCCCGATCGGGCGGGATCGCCGCGATGCGACTCGCATCTCGCTCGACACCGACACGCCCAGGGAGGCCGTGACCGAGTTCGAGCTGGAGGAGCTCCTGCCGGAGCACGCCTTCCTGCGCGTCCGCCTGCAAACGGGGAGGACGCACCAGATCCGCGTGCACCTGGCGGCGATCGACCTGCCTGTCGCCGGCGACCCGGTCTACGGCGTCGAGGGCGACCTCGGGCTCGAGCGCCAGTTCCTCCATGCAGCCAGGCTCGCGTTCCGGCACCCGCTCACGGGCGAGGATGTGGAGGTCGAGTCGCCGCTACCGGCGGATCTCGCCGAGGCGTTGGATCGCGCGCGCGGCTAGTCCGTCCACCAGCCGGGCTGCATGTCGGCGTCGCCCAGGCCGACGTTCGGCGCCCCATAGGCGAGGACCTCCGCGCCGTCCGGGCCAGCCTCGAGGTTCCGCGTCACGTCGGACGCCATGCGCACCGCGTCGAGCGGGCGTAGCTCGTGCACCTCGTCGTCCAGCTTGATGCGCGCGCTGCCGCTGAGGAGGACGTAGACCTCCTCCTGGCTGCCGTGCGTGTGGCCGAACGGGATGCGGAAGTCCGGCGCGAGGCGGAAGTAGCTCACTCCCGACTCCTCCAGTTCGAGCGCCTGCCCCGCGAAGTGTGCCTCCAGCCCAGGGGCGAGGCCGCCGTCGGGCGCCGCATCCTTCACGTCGTCCTTCAGGTTCTTGAGCGTGTAGTTAGCCATGCACGGGTCGTGCCCGGTCTTCCGCTCCTGGAAACGACTAGGCGGCGCGCGCGACCTTGTCGGAGTAGAGTCGGCGGTCCGCCGTGGCGACGAGCTGCTCGGGCGAGCTGGCCTCGTCCGGCAGCTGCGCGGCACCGACGCTGACGGAGAGGCCGTCGGGGATGCACGCCCGCAATCGCTCGACGACGGCGTCGACATCGCCGGGACGGGCTTCGAGGAGGAGCGCGGCGAACTCGTCGCCGCCGACGCGGCCGGCGACGTCCGTCTCGCGGAGGGCGCCGCTCAGGGCGGCCGCGAAGGCGCGCAGCAGCCGGTCACCCTCCTGGTGGCCCAGGCGGTCGTTCGTCTCCTTGAAGTGGTCGAGGTCGAAGAGGACGAGCGCGACGCGGCCGCGGTAGCGGCGGGCGCGGGCGGCCTCGGACGCGAGCCGTGTGTGGAACGCCCCGTGGTTGAGGAGCCCGGTGAGCGGGTCCCGCCGGGCACAGTCGGCGAGCTCCGCGGTCACGCGCTGGACGTAGGCGAGGATGCAGCGGTCGACGACTGCGCGCCCGTGCAGCTCCCCGTGGCGCTCGAGCACCCGCGCGACGGTGAGCAGCTCGGCCGTCACCTCGGCCGGAGCGAGCCCGAGGCTCTCGCGCTCGCGCGCGAAGTCGGCGGCCAGCTCGTCCGGATCGTCCTCGTCGAGCGCGGCGATGAACGAGGGCAGCGAGCCGAGCTGCCCAAGGCGCCCGAGCCGTTCGAGCGACGGCACCACGCCGGCGGCGAGCGCCTCGTCGACAGATTCGACGGCCAGATCCCAGGCCGACAGCCTCACGACCCCCTGCACGCGTTCCAGCGTAGGGAATGCGTCGGCTAGAATGGCCGGAGTTTCTGCACCCGACCCGGCGGAACACGCGGGTGGCGGTGCCGGGCTTCATGCCTGGTTCCATCAGCTCCCGCCGGCTTCAGATCCACAAAACCGAGGAGGAATCAACGTGACCGTCGTCTCCATGCGAGAGCTTCTGGAGGCCGGGGTTCACTTCGGCCACCAGACGCGCCGCTGGAATCCCAAGATGCGCCGCTTCATCTTCACGGAGCGGGGCGGCATCTACATCATCGACCTGCAGCAGACGCTCGCCCTGATCGAGGAGGCCCACGCCTTCGCGCGCAACATCGCAGAGCGCGGCGGGTCGGTCCTGTTCGTCGGGACGAAGAAGCAGTCCCAGGACTCGGTCGCCGAGGAGGCGGCCCGTGTCGGCATGCCGTACGTGAACCACCGCTGGCTCGGCGGTCTGCTCACGAACTGGCGCACGATCTCAGAGCGCATAGCGCGCCTGCACGAGCTGCGGCGCCTGCGCGACGAGGGCCAGCTCGAGCTGCTGCCGCCCAAGGAGCGCATGTCCATGGTGGCCGAGCTCGAGAAGCTCGAGGTCAACCTCGGCGGCGTCGCCGACATGAAGTCGCTCCCCGACGCGGTCTTCGTCGTCGACCTGCGCAAGGAGCAGCTCGCGGTGCGCGAAGCGCGCAGGTTGGGCCTGCCGATCATCGCGCTCGTGGACACGAACTGCGACCCCGACGACGCCGACTTCATCATCCCCGGCAACGACGACGCGATCCGCTCGTGCAGCCTCGTGGTGAAGACGATCGCGAGCGCGATCGAGGCGGGCAAGACGAGGGTGACGCCGGAGGAGATGGCCGCCCCCGCCAAGACCGAGCCCGAGCCCGCACCCGAGGCAGCTCCCGAGGCAGTCGCGGAGCCGGCTGCCGAGGCGGCCGCGGAGCCGGCCGAGGGTGAGCCGGAGCCCGCAGCGGTCGCGGTGTCCGACGCGCCGGAGGCAGCTGCGGAGCCCACCGCCGAGGGCGGGGAGGAGTCCCAGTGACCGAGCAGACGCAGATCCCTGCCGCGCAGGTCAAGGAGCTCCGCGACATGACGGGGGCCGGGATGATGGACGCCAAGCGCGCCCTCGTCGAGACGAACGGCGACCTCGAGGCGGCTCGCCAGCTGCTTCGCGAGAAGGGCCTGGCGCAGGCGGGCAAGCGCGCCGGGCGCGAGACCACGGAGGGCACGGTTCTCGCCCGTGTCGACAACGGGCGCGGCGTGCTGGTCGCAATCGGCTGCGAGACCGAGCCCGTCTCCGGCAACGAGGAGTTCCTCGGGTTCGCCCAGCACGTGCTCGACGTCGTCACGACCGAGGGGCCCGAGGCTGCCTCGAGCCTCGAGGACGAGCGAGTCGCGCTCGTCGCCAAGCTCGGCGAGAACATCGTCGTCGTCGGTGCCGAGAGGTACGAGATCGAGGACGGCGAGGTGGCGGCCGACTACATCCATCCCCCTGCGCGGAAGATCGGCGTGCTCGTGCGCGCCAAGGCGAGCCCGGAGCTCGCCCGCATGCTGGCGATGCACATCGCCGCGGCGCGGCCGCGGTACCTCACGCGGGACGAGATCCCCGAGCACGAGGTCGCCGAGGAGCGCGCGGTCTACGAGAAGCTGCCCGAGGTCCAGTCGAAGCCGGAGGACGTGCGGCCGAAGATCGTCGAGGGCATGCTGGCGAAGCGCTTCTTCGCCGCGTCCGTGCTCCTCGACCAGCAGTGGGTGCACGACCCGAACCTCACGGTCGCGAAGGCGCTGGCCGAGCGCGACGCCGAGGTGCGGGCGTTCGTCCGCTACAACGTCGGCGCCGAGGCCGAGTGACCGCACAGTCCGAGAGCGAGGTCGGTCCCCGTCCGTCCGAGGGCGCTGCCTTCCGGCGCGTTCTCCTGAAGCTCTCCGGCGAGGCCCTCCTCGGCGACCAGGCATACGGGATGAGCCCGGAACGGGTCGAGTCGCTCGCGGCCGAGGTCAAGCGCGTCCACGATCTCGGGGTCGAGATCGCGCTCGTCATCGGCGCGGGGAACATCTACCGCGGCATGCAGGGTGCGGCCGAGGGGATGGACCGGGCGACCGCGGACTACGCGGGGATGCTCGCCACCGTCCTCAACTCGCTGGCGATCCAGGACGCGCTCGAGCGCATCGGCGCGCACACGCGCGTGCTCTCCGCGATCACCGTGAGCGAGGTCGCCGAGCCGTACATCCGGCGGCGGGCGATCCGCCACCTGGAGAAGGGCAGGATCATCATCTTCGCCGCCGGCACGGGCAACCCGTTCTTCACCACGGACACCGCGGCGGCGCTGCGCGCCCTGGAGGTCGGCGCCGACGCAATCCTGATGGGCAAGAACGGCGTCGACGGCGTCTACGACGGCGACCCGCACCTGGACGCGGACGCCAGCTTCCTCCCCGAGTTGACGCACCTCGAGGCGATCGAGCGCGGCCTCAAGGTGATGGACACGACCGCGCTCACGCTGTGCATGGACAACGGGCTGCCGATCTACGTCTTCGGCCTCGACGAACCCGGCACGATCGAGCGGGTCGTCGCGGGCGAGCGCATCGGCACGATCATCTCGACCCCTCGGAGGGATGCATGATCGAAGACCTGCTGGACGACGCCAAGCGTCGCATGGACAAGTCGGTCGAGGCGACCGCGCACGAGTTCACCACGGTCAGGACCGGCCGTGCCTCCGCCGCGCTGCTCGACCGCGTGAAGGTCGACTACTACGGGACGGAAACGCCGCTCAACCAGCTCTCCACGATCAACGTCCCCGAGCCACGGATGCTGACCATCCAGCCGTACGACCCGGGCTCGATCAAGGCGATCGAGCGCGCGATCCAGGAGTCCGAGCTGGGCCTCACGCCCTCGAACGACGGCAAGCTCATCCGGCTCCCGATCCCCCAGCTGACCGAGGAGCGGCGCAAGGAGCTCGTCAAGGTCGTCCGCCACCTCGCCGAGGAGGGCCGCGTCGCGGTCCGCAACGTGCGGCGCGACTGCATGCACCACCTCAAGGAGCTCGTGCACAACGGCGACGTAGGCGACGACGAGGAGCGGCGCGCCGAGGACCGCGCGCAGAAGCTCACCGACGAGCATGTGACCAAGATCGACGAGCTCCTGAAGCGCAAGGAAGAGGAGATCATGGAGGTCTGAGCCCACGGGCTCCGACTTCCTTCCGGGCGTGAACCTGCTCACCAGACTGCGGACTCTCCGAGGCCTCAAGCCCGCGGGGGAGCGCGAGCTCCCCGACGTCGCGCGCTCGGTCGCGATCATCATGGACGGGAACGGCCGCTGGGCCAGGCGGCGCCACCTTCCCGTTGCCGCGGGCCACCGTGCAGGCACGCGTGCGTTGCACCGCACCGTGGAGGCGGCCATCGACCTGGGCGTCGAGTCGCTCTGCGTCTACGCGTTCTCGACCGAGAACTGGTCACGGTCGGCGGACGAGGTCGACGCCCTGATGGAGATCTTCATCGAGACGATCGAGCGCGAGCTGCCCGAGCTCGCGCGTGAGGGCGTCCGCACGCGGTTCATCGGGCGGCGCGACCGCGCCAACCCGGAGCTGCGCGCGAAGATCGAGCACCTCGAGGACGAGACCGCGTCCAACGAGCGGCTCCAGCTCTGGATCGCGTTCGACTACGGTGGGCGGGCCGAGCTCGTCCAGGCGACGCGGCGGCTCGTCGAAGAGGGTGTCGACCCACGGGACATCGACGAGAACGCGATCGCCGCGCGCCTCTACGCGCCCGAGATGCCCGAGCCCGACCTGCTCATCCGCACGTCGGGCGAGCTGCGCATCTCGAACTTCCTGCTCTGGCAGCTCGCCTACACCGAGCTGGTCTTCGTCGACGCCCTCTGGCCCGACTTCGGAGAGCGCCAGCTCCGGGAGGCGCTCACCGAGTACGCGAGCCGCCGCCGGCGCTTCGGCGGCAGATGAGCGTCGCATGCCTCCGGCCTGCTCCCGTGGGGGAAACCATGTTTCCCCCACGAGCCCCCTTCTTTGATGCAGTGAAGGAACCTCCCGGTTCCCTCACACACCCTCCACCCACTCATGCGGCCTTGCGGCCGATGAGCGCCCGGCCTTGAGCCCGCTTCTGAGCCGGGTCGCCGTCGCCGCGGCGGGGTTGCCCCTCGTGCTCTTCGCGGCCTACTACGGCCGCTGGGCCCTCTTCGCGCTCGCCGCGCTCGCCGCGCTCCTGGCGCTCCACGAGCTCTACCAGATGGCCCGCTCGCTGCGGCCGCTCGTCCTGGCCGGCTACGGCGGGGCGCTCGCAGCAGTCCTCGGCGCCTCCCTCGGAGGGCCGGAGTGGATGCTGGGCGGCTTCATGGTCACGATCCTGCTCGCGTTCGTCTTCGCCGCCGTCTCCGAGACGCGCCAGTCGACGACGGTCGCGGTGGCGACCACGGTGCTCGGCGCCGCGTGGATCGGCCTCGGCCTCGGCCACCTCGTGCTCCTGCGGGATCTCGAGCCGGAAGGCCGCCTGATCCTCATCACCGTGCTGATCACGGTCTTCGTCGCGGACACGTTCGCGTACATCGGCGGCAGGCTGGCCGGGCGCCACAAGATGGCGCCGGCGATCTCCCCGGGCAAGACCTGGGAGGGCTTCGCCTTCGGGCTCATCGGCGGCGTGGTTACGCCGTGGATCGCGTTCAACGACGAACTGCCCCTGATCGAGGGGTGGGAGGCGTTCGCCTTCGGCGGCGCGGTCGTGCTCGCCGCGGTGGCCGGCGATCTCTTCGAGTCGATGGTGAAGCGCGACCTCGGCGTCAAGGACTCCGGCCGCTTCCTGCTCGGGCACGGCGGCGTGCTCGACCGCGTGGACTCGCTCGTCTTTGCCGGGCCGGCCGCGTACTACGCCGTCCTCGCCCTCACCTGACCGCTTCTACACTGACCTCGATGAAGCGCATCGCCCTGCTCGGCGCCACGGGCTCCATCGGACGCCAGGCGCTCGAGATCATCGAGGAGCATCCCGGCCTCGAGCTCGTCGCCGCCGCGTCGGGCACCCAGGAGATCGACGGGCTCGCGCCGCTCACCCAGGTGGGAGGCGACCTCACCGATCTGCTCGACCGCGCCGAGCCCGACGTCGTGCTCAACGCCGTCGTCGGGTTCGCGGGCCTGCCGGCCACTCTGTGGGCGCTCGAGCGGGGCGTCGACCTCGCGCTGGCCAACAAGGAGAGCCTCGTCTCCGGAGGCGACCTGGCGCTCGCGGCCTGGAAGCGGGGCGGAGGGCGCCTGCTCCCCGTCGACTCGGAGCACTCGGCCGCGTTCCAGCTCCTCGACGGGGCCGAGCCGGACACGGTTCACTCGCTCGTCCTCACCGCCTCCGGCGGCCCGTTCCGCGGCCGCGGCCGGGGCGACCTGGAGGACGTGACCTCGAGCGAGGCGCTCGCCCACCCGACCTGGAACATGGGGCCGAAGATCACGGTCGACTCGGCCACGCTCATGAACAAGGGCCTGGAGCTGATCGAGGCGCACTACCTCTTCGGGCTCCCGTACGGCCGGATCGAGGTCGTCGTCCACCCGACGTCCGTCGTCCACGCGCTCGTGCGCTTCCGGGACGGCGCGTCGCTCGCGCATCTCGGCTATCCGGACATGCGCGTTCCGATCTCGTACGCGTTGACGTACCCGGAGCGCGCGGCGACGCCGATCGAGCCCCTCGACCTTTCGTCCGGGCTGATCCTCGAGTTCCGGGCGCCCGACGTGGAGGCGTTCCCGTGCCTGGCGCTCGCCCGGGCCGCCGGCGAGGCGGGCAACACGGCTCCATGCGTCCTCAACGCCGCCAACGAGGTGGCGGTGGAGGCCTTCCTGGACGACGATCTGAGCTTCCAGGGCATCCCGGACGTCGTCGAGGGGACGCTGGCGCGCATCGACTGCCCCCCGGTGAACGACCTCGCGGAGCTGACCGCCCTGGATGTCGAGGCCCGGCACATCGCCTCGGAGCTCACGCGGGAACTGGTTCACTAGGGCGCACGCATGAACGTCGCCGTCGCCATCGGGGGCCTGGCCTTCCTGATCATGATTCACGAGGCCGGGCACTTCTTCGTCGCCCTCGCCGTGAAGATGCGCCCGCGGCGCTTCTACATCTTCTTCCCCCCGGCGCTCGTGAAGTGGAAGCGCAACGGAATCGAGTACGGCATCGGGTCGATCCCGCTCGGGGGCTACGTGAAGATCCCGGGGATGCACAAGCCCGCGGCGGGAGACCTCGAGCTGCACCTGCGCCAGGCCCAGACCGAGGTGCCCTCGCTGAAGGAGGCCGCCGCGCCCGTCGAGCAGGCGCTCGCCGAGGAGCAGTTCGACGAGGCTCGCGGGCGATTCCCGGAGCTACGGGCCGCCGTAGAGCGGGCGGAGCTCTCCGAGCACGCGCACCGCGCCGCCGAGCGCGGGCTGGCGGACGTCGAGGACGCGCTCTCGTCGGACGCGTACTGGCGCGCGCCGTCGAGCAAGCGGATCGCCGTGATCGCCGCCGGGCCGCTCACGAACTTCGTCTTCGCGATCCTGGCGCTCGCGATCGTCTTCATGCTCGGCGTCCCCACGGGCGCGACGCGGACGGTGGAAGAGGTCGTGCCCGGCTCGCCGGCCGCCCAGGCGGGGCTTCAGCCGGGCGACGAGGTTCTCGCCGTCAACGGCACCGAGGGCGAGGCCGCCGATCTCGCGGAGTCGATTCGTGAGGGAGAGGGGGGACCGGTCACGCTGACGGTCGACCGCGACGGCGAGACGCTCACCCTCGAGGGGACGCCGCAGGAGCAGACGGACGGCAGCTACCGGCTCGGCTTCGCCTTCGGGCTCCAGTACGAGAGCTACGGCCCGCTCAGGTCGATCGGGCTCGCGCTCGAGACGACGTGGGAGGTGACGAAGGCGATCGGCGACTCGCTCGCACGCATCGTGACCGGTTCGGGCCGCGACGAGGTGGCGAGCGTCGTCGGCATCACAGCCGTCTCGAGCGAGTCGCTCGAGGCTGGGTTCCGCTACTACCTCCAGGTGCTGGCGTTCATCAGCCTCTCGCTCGCGCTCCTGAACCTGCTCCCGCTCCTGCCGCTCGACGGCGGCCACATCGCGTTCTCGATCGCCGAACGGGTCCGCGGCCGCGCGATCGCCCGCGCGACGTACGAGCGGTTCTCGATGGTGGGGATCGCCCTCGTGCTCCTGCTCTTCTTCATCGGCCTCTCGAACGACATCGACCGCCTCCGCGGCGGCTAGCGTTCGACCGCAGGAGGCTCGAGCGCTCGCCGTTAGACTTTCGGCGATGGCGAGCGAGCGTCAAATCATGGTCGGAAACGTCCCGATAGGCGGTGGCGCGCCCGTCGTCGTGCAGTCGATGACGCTCACGAAGACGCACGACGTCGACGCGACCATGGCCCAGATCGGCGAGCTCGTCTCGGCCGGCTGCGAGCTCGTGCGCGTTGCCGTGCCGAAGAACGAGGATGCCGAGGCGCTCGCCAAGCTCGTCTACCTCTCGCCGATCCCGGTGATCGCAGACATCCACTTCAACGCCTCGCTCGCCCTCAAGGCGGTCGACGCGGGCGTGGCCGCCGTGCGTATCAACCCCGGCAACATCGGCGGCCCGGACAAGGTCGCGGAGGTGGTGAAAGCGGCCAAGGCGCGCGGAATCCCCATGCGCATCGGTGCCAACTCGGGCTCGCTCCCGAAGCACCTCCTCGAGCTGGCCCAGGAGGACACGGCAGCGGCGCTCGTCGAGGAGGCGCTCGAGCAGGTGCGCCTGCTCGAGAGCATGGACTACTACGACTTCAAGATCTCCGTGAAGTCGAGCTCCGTCCCGACCATGATCCGCTCCTACCGGATGCTCTCGGAGAAGGTGCCGTACCCGCTCCACCTGGGCGTCACGGAGGCCGGCACGCCCGCCAGCGGGTCGATCAAGAGCGCGATCGGCGTCGGGAGCCTCCTCATGGACGGCATCGGAGACACGATCCGGATCTCGCTGACGGCCGACCCCGTCGAGGAGGTCAAGGTCGCCTGGGAGATCCTCAAGGCGCTGGGCCTCCGCGAGCGCGGGCCGATCATGATCGCCTGCCCCTCGTGCGGGCGCGACAACGTCGGGGTCTGGAACCTCGCCGAGGCCGTCGAGGAGCGTCTGCGCACGTACCCGCAGGCATTCGAGGTCGCGGTCATGGGCTGCGCGGTCAACGGGCCGGGCGAGGCCGGCGACGCCGACTTCGGCGTCGCGGGCGGCCGCGACACCGGCTTCATCTACGCGCACGGGCGCGTGCTCAAGAAGGTCGAGTCCGACGTGCTCGTCACCGAGCTCTTCTCGGAGATCGACCGCTGGATCGAGGGCGGCATGGTCAGGCCGAAGCGCCTGAAGCTGGCCAAGCCGGCTGCTCTCATGATGGCCGAAGCGGCCCAGCGACCGGCCTGATGAAACGGGCTTCCGAGCTCTTCATCCCGACGCTCCGGGAGGACCCGGTCGATGCCGACGCGGCGAGCCACCGCCTGCTCGTCCGCGGCGGCTTCATCCGCCAGGTGAGCGCCGGCCTGTGGTCGTACCTGCCGCTCGGCTGGCGCGTCCACGAGAAGGCCGTGCAGATCGTGCGCGAGGAGATCGACGCGATCGGCGGGCAGGAGATGTTCATGCCGGTCCTGGCGCCGGCCGAGCTCTGGAAGGCCAGCGGTCGCTACCCGATCCCGGAGCTCTGGAAGACCGAGGACCGCCTGGGCCGCCCGTTCGTGCTCTCGATGACCCACGAGGAGACGATCACGTTCCACCTTCGTGAGATCTCGTCGTACCGGCAGCTGCCGCAGATCCTCTACCACTTCCAGACGAAGGTGCGCGACGAGCCGCGCCCGCGCGCCGGCCTCATCCGTGTACGCGAGTTCGTCATGAAGGACGCCTACTCGTTCGACCGCGACGAGGAAGGGCTCGAGGTGAGCTTCCGCAAGCACGAGGGCGCCTACCACCGGATCTTCCAACGCTGCGGGCTCGAGTACTACGCCGTGCAGGCCGAGTCCGGGATGATGGGCGGGACCGAGTCGATCGACTTCCTCGCCCCGTCCGGCTCGGGCGAGAACACGCTCGTCACCTGCGAGAACGGCGACTACGCCGCCGACCTCGAGGTCGCGCGCGGGATTCCTCGCCCGCCCGACTTCCCGGAGCGGCTCGAAGCGCCCGGCGAGGTGGAGACGCCCGGCGTGACGACCATCGAGGCGCTCGCCGACTCCCTGGGCGTCGACACGGCGGCCACGTCGAAGGCGATGCCGATCGTGAAGGACGACGGCACGGTCGTGCTCGCGCTCGTGCGCGGCGACGACCGTCTCGAGGAGGCGAAGACCGCCGCTGCGCTCGGCACCGGCTTCCGGCCGGCGACGGAGGACGAGATCCGCGAGGCGTTCGGCGCCGACCCGGGCTCGATCGGCCCGCTCGGCTTCGGCGGCGAGATCCTCGCCGACGAGGCGCTGCGCGACGGGCAGTTCGTCGCCGGCGCCAACCGGACGGGGTGGCACCTGCGCGGTGTCGAGCACGGTCGCGACTTCCAGGCGACGTTCGCCGACATCCGCGAGCCGCGCGAGGGCGACACCTGCCCGAAGTGCGGCGGCCGCCTCCACTTCCAGACGGCGCTCGAGGTCGGGCACATCTTCAAGCTCGGCACCCATTACACGGTCCCGCTCGACGCGACCTTCCTCGACGAGGACGGCACCGAGCGTCCGATCGAGATGGGCTGCTACGGGATCGGCCCGGGCCGGATCATGGCCGCCGCCGTCGAGCAGCGCTACGACGAGCAGGGCATCGTCTGGCCGCGCTCGCTCGCTCCCTACGAGGTCGAGGTCGTGGCGATCGGCGCCGCCGGGCCGGAGGTCGTGGAGATCGCCGAGCGTGCCGGGAGCGACCTGGACGCTGCGGGCCTCGAGGTTCTCCTCGACGACCGCGACATGCGTCCCGGCGAGAAGTTCGCCGACGCCGACCTGATCGGCTGCCCGGTGCGCATCACGGTGGGGAAGAAGACGCTCGAGGACGGGAAGGTCGATCTGCTCGTGCGCGAGGGTCGGGCAGATGAGAGAGTGGCGGTCGACGAGCTCGTCACGCGCGTGAAGGAGGTCCTGTGATGGCGAGGAAGCGCCGCTTCTCGACCGAGCCGTTCGGCGAGACGATCCAGTCGCTCATGGCCGAGCGGGGTGTGACCTACCGCCGTCTCGCGGCGAAGACGGGCCTCTCGGCCGGCTATCTCAACCATCTCGTGCGCGGGAACCGCCCGGTGCCCTCGAACGACGTCATCGAGACGCTCGCGAAGGCCCTGAAGGTCGAGCCGGCGCACTTCCGCGAGTACAGGATCCGCACGATCACCGAACGGCTCGAGCGGATGCCCGAGCTCGTCGACAGGCTCTACCGCAGGCTCGAAGCCTAAAGCTGAGATCGAGGGTGCGACTCTTGGCTCGAGGCTAGGCGCCGAGCCGCAGGAGAAGCGCCACGAGCCCGATCGCGACGAGCGTGAGGGCCGCCATGCTCGCAAGCGGCTGCAGGACGGATCGTCCCGTTCGCATGCGTGGTCGCTCGCCCGCCGCCATGGCCTTCCTGGTATCGGCGGAGCCGGCAGGCCTCTTGAACGCGCCGGAGAGGTCGTTCAGCGCCGGACGGGGCGCTCGGACGAGAACCACTCGATCACGGCGACGAGCGTCCAGGCCACCGCCATGGCGACGAAGATCGCCGGCGTGGGCAGATCCGCCTGCCAGGCGATCACGGCGACGGCCACGATGAAGAGCGCCTCGACGACGAAGCGGATCGTGCGAACGTAGCGCCGCGGGCGGCGCGAAACGGGGCGCGGAGCCGCCTGGGGCGGCGCGGTGCGCGCCGGCCCGGCAGGACGTGCCTGCGCGGGCGCCTGCGCCTGTGCCTGCGCCTGCTGGGGCGAGGAGGCATGCGGCGGAAGCCAGATCTCGCGCTTCGACAGCTCCTCCACCTGCTTGGAGAGCTCGTGGACGCGCCGGCCCAGCTCCGTGGTCACGGAGGGAGGCTGAGGCCCCTGAGGAGGCGTCTGAGGCTGTTGCTGGGGCTGCGGCTGGGGCTGGCGCTCGAGCTCGGCCAGGCGCATACGCAGATCGGCCAACTCGTTGGTCAGGCGGAGGCTCTCCGCCTGCACCGTCAGCGCCCGGAACTGGGCGATCTCCTGCGACTGGCGCTCGAAGCGGTCGAGCACCTCGCGGAACAGCGTCGCCAGCATGTCCTCGTTGCTCCCCGTGGCCTCCAGGTCGGTGCCGGCCCCGGGGCGGGGCAGGAGCGGGGAGGAGGGGCCGTCGGCAGGGGGTCGCCTTTCGGTGTCCTCGAGCAACCCGTTGCGGACGAGCTCGGAGCGGGGGATGCGCCGGCGCCCGTTGCGGACGACCGAACGGAGGGAGCCGCGCTCGACCCGGCGCGCGATCGCCTTCCGGCTGAGGCCCGTCAGATCGGCCGCTTCGGTGATGGTGTACGTCCGCAAGATGTCCCTGGAGTCGCGCTTCCCCGGTTTCCGGCCCAGGATTCTGCCGGACCCCACCCGGGGACGGCAAGGAGGACGTGCCCCGGGGGTGCCACAAAGAGGTCTCCCGGCGGGGAGGGCGGGGGCGATCCGGGTACCCCGCAGCGGCGCACGGCCCCGGATCGAGCGATTTCGACCCCGGTGGGGATTCCAGGGCTCATACGCTCCGGGCGGCGCCGAGCGGCGCTAGGATGGGGCCAGTCGCGGGGCGTGGCGCAGCCTGGTTAGCGCGCTAGTCTGGGGGACTAGAGGTCCCGAGTTCAAATCTCGGCGCCCCGACTGGAAAAAAGCGGGCTCGGCCATCTTGGCCGTGCCCATTAGGTGCCCAAGGGGCGACACGCTGTTCGACCTTCGATACGACAGCGACCGCGATGTCTCGCAACGCACCTCCGAGCGCGTCGGCGACAGCGCGAAGCCGCTGCCTCCTCGTGGGTTCCTTCTCAGCATCGGCTGCCTGGGCGAAAGGGCGGCGAGGGCATCGACCAGTGAATCAGGGGCCGGCCAGGTGCCAAGTTCTGCCGTCTCTAGGGCGCGAAGGCCAGCCCAAACTTGTTCTCTGCTCAGGCCGGTGTCGCGTTGGAGATCATCGAGGTCGACCAAACCCTCGCCGGCGTCAAGACGACGAAGCGCCGAGGACAGGATCGGGAGGTCGTTGGGGCGCCCAGGTGCTCGGAAGCTCCTCGACCATTCGGCAAGGCAAGAGGATCGGCGTTTGCGCCTCGGTGGTGTGAAGCGACTTCGCTGATCCTTGCCGAGCCCGTCGCCGCAGCCAGAGTCGAAGGTGCGGTGAGGAAGCCGGGCGCCGCAGAGGGCTCGCCTTGCCCAATGCTTCTTCCCCCAGGGGGAGTGGGGGTATTGCCCGGCTCCCTCACAGCGTTCCTTCCCACGCGCAGGAGGTCAAAACCGGCCGCTCTAGCGGGGGCTGGTGGGTTGTGACCCGGCTGCCGGAGTTACTCCGTCGCGGCTCAGCCAGGTCTGAAGCCGGGACGCCTCCGTGCAGCCGCAGCGTCCCCCGTAAGACGAGGGGACTGGGGATGCCCCTCTCACGCGGCCGGCTTTGTCACCGGGACTAGCAGCTGCGGAAAGAGGTGAGGGGCCTGTGTTTTGCGTCTGCTCCCACCAGGTAAGGAACGCACAACGAGCTTCGAGAGGGGGTCACTCATGGCGCAAGGACGAGAGCGTACGAAGGAGCAGCTCTACCGGGAAGCCAAGCGTCTCGGGGTCAAGGGTCGCTCGAAGATGAACAAAGGTCAGCTCAAAGCCGCCGTCGACCGGCGGCGCTAGCGCGTCCGGTTTGGGGGAGGGCGATCAGTCCTCCCCCACCATGCCTGGATCGACCGGGGGGACTAGAGGCCCCGAGTTCAAATCTCGGCGCCCCGATGAGAGAAAGCCCCGCCGAAGCGGGGCTTTCGTCGTCTTGACGCTTCTCGCCCAACTCGGTGCTTCAGCTCAGCGCGGGCACCACGACTTCGCAGAAGTCGTCCGTGCGACCTGTCGATCCCTTGACCTGCTCGAAGGAGATCTCCGTGTCGTCGGACGGATCGCTCGGCGTGCCGCCGTGATCGACCACCAGCTCGAAGCGAACCTGCCCCGGGTTCCTGCCGATCGCCTTGCCGTTCGAGTTGTAGATCACGGCGTTGCCGGTCGAGAGGATGAGGATCGTGAGCGTGCCGTCGCCGTTGTTCGTCACGCGCAGATCCTTGTCGATCAGGTTGACCTTGCTCACGACGAACTTGTCGTTGTCCACGTTCGTGAACGTTTCCGTGATCCGGAGGCGGTTGGCGAAGTAGATGAGCCCTTCGCGCCCGCGCGGCCTGATCGTCGTGGTCCCGTCGACGACCAGGTGGCTCTCGACCACCATGTCCGTGTCACAGAAGGAGTCGATCTCGTTGAAGAACTCCTCGTGGACGCTCTCCCTGATCACGCGCCCCGGCCCGGCCAGCGCGGGCACGGCAACTACGACCGTCGCCAACAAGACTGCTGCCAACAGAACTCGCCGCATCTCCACTTACCTCCTCCCCCCGCAACGGTTACGAAAAGAGGCCGCCCCCTTCTTCAAAGGGGATCGGCCTAAGGCAAGGAGTCTGTCATCCCGCGATCCCTCGTTCAAGCGCGGAGCCGGGCGGCGAGCGAACGCCTAGGCATGCGGTGTCCAGGTTTCTGGACTCGGACGAGCGCTTAACGCGACCTTCATTGAGGGGCCGAGCCGCAGATGTCGAAAGAGAAAGCATGCGTTACCGCTCCGAGGAACAGGCCATGCACCACCGCCGGCGCGCGGCTCATCACCGAAGCGAGGCCAAGCGCTTCGCCGCGGCCGAGCTCCATGCGAACGCTCAGCTCTCCCGGACCGCGGCGCTCGCTCAGGAGCGGCTCGTGTACGCGCTCGAGACCGGTCGCGTGCCACGTTAGGCGAAGCCTCGCGGCTTCAGACCGCCGAGCCGCTGGCGGACGGCGGCCTCCGTGCCGACCTCGATGCCGCCGACCGTGAGCTCGTCGAAGTCGGGGACGTTCGCCCACCAGGGCTCGGACTCGACGCCGTCCGTCAGGTGGCTGATGCGGGCGAACTCGTTCCTCCACATCTTGTCGGGCGTCGGTGTCAGGCGGACCGCCAGTTCGAGGTAGCGGCCCCTCGGCTTCACCATCGCGGTCGACCAGTCGATCATGACGGCCGTCACGCGCAGCATGGTAGCGAGGGCCGCACGAGCCTTTGCCGTCGCTCGGTACGAACTTGCGGTTCATGGGATGAGGGCTATGCTCTTCGGCGTGGCGCGCGATTCGGCCGCAGATCGTGTGTCGCACGGGGCGTGAGACTTTCGACCGCCCCAGCCGGGTGAGCGGGCCTCCCTAGGCCAAGGGGGTAGGGCCCGCTTACCCCTCCTATCTCCCCCTTCAGAGCGTAGAGCGACGCCGGTCGCCTGGTCTCACTGAGACCATGCGGCTGCCTCTCGCTTGGCCGGGAGGTGGCCGCGGCTTTGTACGGGCCGCCGGTCCTGAAAGTCGGGGGAGGAGAACGCCGCAGGACCGCCAAAGGTCCTGGCCATGCGAACCGCCAGGTGCGTCGCGTTCGCATCTTTCCTCGCTGCGTTCTGCGCGGCGACGGCGATGCCCGCAGACGCCGGCCGACAGACACCAGGGCTCCAGGTCGCGCTCAAGGCGCGAGGCCTTTACGCCGGTCCGATCGACGGCATCGCCGGGCCGATGACGCGACGCGGCATCCGTGTCTTCCAGAAGCGCAACGGGCTCGTCGTGGACGGCATCCCCGGCCCGCGGACGCGTGCCAAGCTCGGCCGGCTCGGCCGCCATCTCTTCGGCACGCGGGCGATGCGGCGCGGGATGGTCGGCTGGGACGTCTCCGTGCTCCAGTTCCTGCTCGCGCGCCGCGGTGTGGCGACGGGAGGAGTCGACGGCATCTACGGGTGGGGGACGCAGCGCGCCGTGAAGCGCTTCCAGGCGCGCGCGGGGCTCCACGTCGACGGCATCACCGGTCCGGTCACCCGCAAGGCGCTCGTGAGCAACGTCGTTCGCCGCGCGCGCGGCTACAACCGCAGCACGGCGAGTCCCGCGGCCATCAGCTGGGCGCTCGGCTACTGGTCGCGCCGCTACGGGGTGAGCACGAGCCTCGTCCGCGCGCTCGCGTGGATGGAGTCCGGGAACCAGCCGAACGTCGTCTCCCCGGCGGGGGCGAGAGGCGTGATGCAGGTCATGCCGGCCACGCACCGCTTCGTCGAGCGCGTGCTGGTCGGGAGACGCGTCCCGCACTCGGCAGGGGGCAACATCAAGGTCGGCGTGCTCTACCTCCGCCACATGCTGCGGATCTTCGGGTGGAACAAGCGGCTCGCGCTCGCCGCCTACTACCAGGGGCCGAGAGCCGTACGGCGCTATGGGCTCTTCCGCGAGTCGCGCTGGTACGTGCGGACGATCCTCTCCATCGAGCGCAATATGTTCGCCTGACGGATTCGCTCGCGCGAGGGATCGTGGCAGGAAGCGCAACGGTCGATATCCAGGACCGTGCGCCTTCGCGTTCTCGTCCTCGGCCTCTCCTTCTTCGCGGCCGCCGTCGTGGTCGCGGTTCAGCCCTACCTCGCCTCGGGACACACGCCGAACCTGAACCGGCCGTGCACCATCACCGGCACGTCCGGCGCCGACACGCTCGGGGGGACGCCGGCCTCGGACGTCATCTGCGGCCTCGGCGGGAACGACATCATCGGCGGCGGGAGCGGCGACGACATCATCCGCGCGGGCCCGGGGAGCGACCGGATCCAGGGCGACGCGGGCAAGGACGTGCTCCAGGGCGGCGACGGCGCGGACTGGATCTGGGCGCGCGACGGCACGCACGATCACGTGAACGGCGGCCGGGGCTACGACCGCTACCGGGCCGACCAGTCGATCGACAAGAAGCTGTACGTCGAAGCCGTCATGTAGCGCCGTACGCGGCGCGGTAGGGTTCCTGCCCATGGCGGGATCCGATCGCACGCTGGCAGTGCTCGGCGCCGGAAAGGCCGGCGAGGCGCTCATCGCGGGCGTGATCTCGTCCGGATGGCGCGAGGCAGGGGAGATCGTCGCCACGGCGCGCCACGCCGAGCGTCTGGAGGAACTGGCCGGCCGACACGGGATCCGCACGACGACCGCGAACGCGGAGGCCGTCAAGGGTGCGGGCCTCGTCGTCATCGGCGTCAAGCCCCAGGACATCGAGACGCTGCTCGGCGAGATCTCCGGCGTGGTGACGGCCGACCAGACAGTCGTCTCCATCGCCGCCGCGATCCCGACCGCGCTGATCGAGAACCACCTCAGCGACCGCGTCCCCGTCGTGCGTGTCATGCCGAACACCCCGATGACCGTCCACGAGGGGATGGCGGGCATCGCGGCCGGAACGCACGCGGAGGAAAAGCACCTCGCTCAGGCGGAGGAGATCCTGGGAAGCGTGGGGCGCACCGTGCGCGTGGACGAGGACTACATGGACGCCATCACTGCGGTCTCCGGCTCGGGGCCGGCGTACTTCGCGCTCCTCGCCGAGTCGATGATCGAGGCCGGCATCCTCCTCGGGCTCTCCCGCGAGGTCTCGACCGACCTCGTCGTCCAGACGATGCTCGGCACGGCCAAGCTCCTCCGCGACGAGAAGATGCACCCTGTCGAGCTGCGCGAGGCCGTCACCTCGCCGGGCGGGACGACGATCGCCGCCATCCGCGAGCTCGAGCAGGCCGGCGTGCGTGCCGCCTTCCTGAACGCCATCCAGGCGGCCATGCAGCGCTCGAAAGAGCTGGCGAAAGGCTAGCCCGCGAAGACGTCCGCGGCGCAGCCGTGGACGAGGGCCGCCGGCACGTCGTCCGGGTCGACGCCGCGAAGCGACTCGTGCCCGAGGTCGGCCTCGACGTCCTGCCACTGGTCGAGTCCCAGTGCGGCCGCGCCGACGGCGGAGCCGATCTCGAGCAGGACATCGACCGCGACCACGTTGCGGCGCAGCTGCTGCCGACGGGCGGTGCCCTCGATCTCGCGCAGCTCCTCGAGCGGGTCGATCCGCACGTTCGAGTCCGAGCCGATGCAGAGCGGGATCCCGCGCGCGAGCAGTCCCTCGAGCGGCGGGAAGCCGTCGCCGAGGTTCGCCTCGGTCGTGGGGCAGAGGCACACGCGCGCGCCTGCCTCGGCGAGGAGGTCGAGCTCGCGGTCGTCGGCGTGCGTTCCGTGGACGATCGTCGTGCGGGGGCCGAGGCAGCCGGTCTCCGCGAGGAGCTCGATCGGCCGCAGCCCGTGCTCGGCAAGGCACTCCTCGATCTCGCGCGGCTGCTCGTCGGCATGGACGTGGAGGACGAGGCCCTTGCCCTCGGCGTAGGCGCCGATCTCCGCGAGCCACTCGCGCGGGCAGGCGCGCACGGAGTGGGGGGCGAGCCCGACCCGTGCGCCCGCGCCCGCCAGCTCCTCAACCTGGTCCAGGTACTCCGCGACGGAGGCCTGGCGGAAGCGGTCGATCCCGCCGCGCCCGTAGGCGGAGAGGAGGAGAACGAGCTCGATCCCGGCCTCGCGCGCTGCCTCGACGGCCGCGTGGGCCTCGGCGGGTCCCACGTAGTGGAACTCGCCGACTGCCGTATAGCCGGCCGAGCGCATCTCCCGGTAGGTCGCGACGTAGCTCTCGCGGACATGCTCCGGTGTCAGACCCCCGGCCAGGTCCAGCATGGACTCCCGCCAGGCCCAGAAGTCGCCGCCCTCGGTCTTGCCGCGCAGCGCTCGCTGGAATGCGTGGCTGTGGGCGTTGACGAAGCCGGGAAGCGATAGCCGGGCGGGCACCGGGCGACGTTACCATTGCCTCGACGATGGCCACGCGAGTCGTTCCGGCCCCGCTCGCGCAGATCCCGAACGCCCTCACGGTCCTGCGCCTCGTCGCCATCCCGGTCTTCGTCGTGCTGATGCTCGGCACGGACGGGGAGGGGAGCTACGGCCTCGCGGCGCTCTTCGCGGCCGCGGCGCTCACCGACCAGATCGACGGCTACCTCGCCCGCCGCTGGCACGTCGAGTCGGAGTTCGGGAAGTTCGCGGATCCGCTGGCCGACCGGCTGATGATCGACGCGGCCGTCCTGCTCCTCTGCCTCGACGGCCGCCTGCCGTGGCTCGCGCTCGTGATCGTCCTCGGCCGCGACGTGGTCCTGATCGGCGGCTACCGACTGGTCAAGGACCGCGGTTACGAGTTTTCCGTCTCGCTACCGGGAAAGATCGCCACATGGGTGCTCTACGCGGCGATCACGGGGGTGATCGCCTCCGACAAGGGAACCGACTGGCCGCTCTGGCTCTTCTGGGCAGGCGTGACGCTCGCGGTCGTGGCCGCCGTGCTCTACGTCGTGGGCGCCATGCGTGAGGTCGAGCGATGAAAGCGGTCGTCATGGCCGGCGGCGAGGGCACGCGCCTGCGCCCCCTCACGTCCAACCAGCCCAAGCCGATGGTGCCCATCGTCGGCAAGCCGTGCATGGAGCACATCATCGAGCTCCTCCGGGAGCACGACTTCGACGACGTCATCGTCACGCTCGCGTTCATGCCGCAGGCGATCCGCGGGTATTTCGGAGACGGCGAATCCCAGGGCCTCGCCATCCGCTACTCGGTGGAGGAGTCGCCGGCCGGCACAGCGGGCTCCGTGAAGCTCGCCGAGGAGGCGCTGGGCGAGACGTTCCTCGTCATCTCGGGCGACGCGCTCTGCGACATCGACCTCGGCGACCTGGTGCGCTTCCACCGCGAGAAGGGGGCCATGGTCACGATCGGCCTCAAGAGCGTCCCGAACCCGCTCGAGTTCGGGATCGTGGTCACCGACGACGAAGGGCGCATCGAGCGCTTTCTCGAGAAGCCCTCCTGGGGACAGGTCTTCACCGACACGATCAACACGGGCATCTACGTCCTCGAGCCCGAGGTTCTCCGGCATATCCCGGACGACCGGCCGTACGATTTCTCCAAGGAGCTCTTCCCGCTGCTCCTCGAGATGGGGAGACCGCTCTACGGCTACGTCGCCGAGGGCTACTGGCAGGACATCGGGAACCTCGACCAGTACCGCCAGGCGAACTTCGACGCGCTCGACGAAAGCGTGCGCCTGAACATCCCCGGCATCAAGCTCCGCGGGAACGTCTGGGTCGGTGAGAGCGTGGCCCTGGACGACCTGGAGACGATCGAGGGCCCGGCCTACGTCGGCAACTACTCGCGCATCGCGCCGCACGCCTCGGTCGGCCCGTATTCGGTGCTCATGAACAGCGTCACGGTCGGCGACCACGCCAAAGTGACGCGCTCGGTGGTCGACGCCTCCACCTCGATCGGGCGCAGCGTGCTCGTCGAGGGCTCGATCCTCGGGAAGGCGTGCGACATCCGCCCGCACGCGCGGCTCCACGAGGGCGTGGCCGTCGGCGACGACTGCACGATCGGCGAGGAGAGCGTCGTCATGCCGGGCGTCCGCATCTACCCGTTCAAGGAGGTCGAGTCGGGCGCCCTCGTCGACCGCAACCTCATCTGGGAATCGCGTCTCTCGTCCCGGCTGATCGGCCTCGACGGGATCTCCGGACGCATCAACGTCGAGCTGACGCCCGAGACGGCCCTCCGCCTCGGCATTGCGTTCGGGACCGCGCTCGAGCGCGGCGCGCGTGTCGTGACGAGCCGCGCCGCCTCGGCCTCGTGCCGTCTCATCCGCCGCGCGCTCATCGCCGGCATCAACTCGACCGGCGTGCATGCGGCCGACCTCCAGGTCATGCCCGCGGCCGTGAACCGGCACTTCCTGAAGACCGAGGGCTTCGACGCCGGCATCCACGTGCAGCCGAGCCCCGCCGACCCGGAAATCGTGCAGGTTCGGCTCTACGAGCCCCCGGGAACGCCCGCGTCGCCGACGCTCATCAAGGAGATCGAGAAGCACTACTCCCGCCAGGAGTTCCGTCGCGCGGCCTGGAACGAGGTGGGGGAGATCACCTTCTCGGCGCGCACCGCGGAGACCTACGTGCAGGACCTGCTCGAGAGCCTCGACGTCGAGGCGATCCGCTCCCGCAAGTTCCGCATCGTGGTCGACTACGCGTTCTCGGCGGCGTCGCTCGTCCTTCCGCAGGTCCTGGGCGCGCTCGACGTGGAGTCGGTCGCCTCCCACGCGTACATCAGCGAGCGCCGGCAGTCGTCCGAACGGGCGACCCTGGCGGAGTCGCTGGGGCAGACGAAGCGCCTCGTCCAGGCGGTCGGCGCCGACCTCGGCGCGGTGCTCGACCCCGCCGCCGAGCGGATCTTCCTCGTCGACGACCAGGCGCGCGAAGTGCCGGTCGAGCAGGAGCTCCTGCTCTTCCTGCGCCTGCTCGCCTCCGACGGCAAGAAGGGGCGGCTCGCCTTCCCGACCACGGTGACGAGCCTGGTCGACGATCTCGTCAAGGACACCGACCTCGAGATCGTGCGCACGCAGGCGTCGCTCTCGGCGCTGACGATGGCCGCGGCCGGCGACGGGGTCATCTTCGCCGGCTCGGTCGGCGGCGGCTTCGTCTTCCCCGACTTCGTTCCCGCCTACGACGGGATGGCGAGCCTCTGCAAGCTCCTGGAGCTGCTCGCGCCGATGAAGGGGCCGCTCGCCGAGATCGTCGGCGACCTGCCCGAGTCGACCGTCATCCACCGCCAGGTTCGCTGCCCGTGGGCGCGCAAGGGCGCGGTCATGCGGATCCTCACGGAGCGCACGAAGGGCAAGAAGGTCGACGTGAGCGACGGGATCAAGGTCTTCGACGAGCGGGGCTGGGCCCAGGTGCTGCCCGACCCCGACGAGCCGCTCGTCCACGTCTACGCCGAGGGCACGACGCCGGACGACGGCGCGGCCCTGGAGGCCGAGTTCCTGGGCCTGGTCGAGGAGATCGTCGCGTGGGAGGACGAGGCCGAAGAGGTCTGAATCCCGGGAAAATGCGGGTTTCGGGCCTCAACCCTCAAGTCGAGGTTGATGCCTGGACGCCGGAATGGTTTACTGTAGGGCGCCCCTCTGTCCCCGATCCTGGAGAGCTGCGTGGAAGCCCTGCCTGATCTTGTCACCCTGTCCGACCAGGAACTGCGCGACCTGATTCGCGAGCTCATGCACGAGGAGCACGAAGTCTCCTACCGGCGCCGGATCCTGCACGGGAAGATCGACATCCTGCGCGCCGAGCTCCAGTCCCGCCTGCAGAAGCAGGTCGGGGAGGGGGAGAGCCCGCTGAAGGACATCGACGTGGACCGCCTGGCCGAGATCCTCGCGTCGAAGGCACCGCCCCCGACGGACGAGGAGCTGGACGCCGGGAAGCAGTGACCTACGTCCACTGCCCGGAGTGCGGCTTCCAGAACCCAGAGGCCGCCAACTACTGCTCGAAGTGCGGCGCCCTGCTCATCCACGACGAGCCCGGCGCGCACACGACCATGACGTTCACGCCCGAGGAGACCGCCGAGGACGACGCGCTCTCGCTCGCCGACCTCCGCATCGAGGGACCGGCGCTCGTCGTCCGTGCGGGCGGCGGCAGGGCGGGGGAGACCTTCGCCCTCGAGCGTGACCGGACGTCGCTCGGGCGCGCTCCCGAGTGCGAGGTCTTCCTGGACGACGTGACCGTCTCCCGGCGCCACGCGGTGGTGACCCGCGACCCCGAGGGCTTCACGCTCCACGACGAGGGCAGCCTCAACGGCACGTACGTCAACCGCCGCCGCGTCGAGAGCGCCAAGCTCGAGGACGGCGACGAGGTGCAGATCGGCAAGTACAAGCTGACCTTCCTGGAGAGCTGAGATGGCGACGGCGGCGGCAGACATCGGACGTGACCGGCCGCTCACGATCGGGGCGGTCTGCAACCGTCTCCAGAGCGAGTTCCCGGACATCTCGATCTCCAAGATCCGCTACCTCGAGGACCAGGGGCTCCTCGCGCCGCGGCGGACGCAGGGCGGCTACCGGCTCTTCACGGAGGAGGACGTCGAGCGCCTGCAGACGATCCTGCGCCTTCAGCGCGACGAGTTCCTGCCGCTGCGGGTCATCCGCCAGGAGCTCGCGAGCGGTGTCGCCCGCAACCGCGAGCGCGCGCGCTCTGCCGGCCTCCAGGTGCCGGAGGACGAGGTCGACTTCGCGGCGCTCTGCGAGCGCGCCGGCGTGGACGGCTCCTTCGTGCGCGAGCTGGAGGAGTACGGGCTCGTCGAGCCGCGCACGATCGAGGGCGAGAAGCGCTTTCCCGAGCGAGACGTCGACGTCACGGCCGCGTGCGCACGGCTTGCCCGTTACGGCGTCGCGCCGCGAAACCTCGCCACGTTCAGGCGCTGGGCCGACAACGAGGCCGACCTGCTCGAGCGGATCGTCGCCCCGGAGCTGCGCTCGGCGAACCCGGAGAAGCGCCACGCGGGCCTCGAGAACCTCGAGACGCTGGCCGCGCTCTCGCAGGAGCTCTCCAACCTGCTCTTCTGGCGGGCGCTCCGCGGTATCGTGCCGCGGTCGTGAGCGATCTCTCCGCCAAGATCCGGGACATCCCGGACTTCCCCAAGCGCGGCATCGTCTTCAAGGACATCATGCCGCTCCTCGCCGATTCCGAGGCGCTGCACGAGACGGTCGAGCGGCTGGGGGAGTTCGCCGAGCCGCGCGAGCCGGATGTCGTCCTCGGCGCGGAGGCGCGGGGCTTCATCCTCGGCGCGGCGCTCGCCTACCGGCTCGGCTGCGGCTTCGTGCCCGCCCGCAAGCCCGGGAAGCTGCCCTGGCGCACGATCAGCGCCAAGTACGCCCTCGAGTACGGCTTCGACGCCCTCGAGCTCCACGCGGACGCGATCAGCCCTGGCATGAAGGTCCTGATCCACGACGACCTCCTGGCGACGGGAGGCACGGCGCGGGCCAAGATCGACCTGGTGGAGCAGCTCGGCGGCACGGTCGTCGGGCTCGCGTTCGTGATCGAGCTCGAGTTTCTGAACGGGCGCGAGAAGCTCGAGGGCTACGAGGTCTTTTCGCTGATCCAGTACTCGGACTGAACGAATCGGTATGGAGGAGCGTCCTCCGTGCCGATAATGATTCAGAGACCACATGTACGACCAGCTCACCGGGCGCTACACCTTCGCGTGCCCGGCGCGAGGCGAGGTCAGAGTCCCGCTCTCGCGCTTCCGCGTCCTCGAGCGCCTGCTCGGAGCGGAGAGGCCGGCCGTCTTCAAGATCACCTTCGCGTGCGACTGCGGCAGCGAGCACGAGGGCCTCGTCACGCACGAGGAGCTCGACTGGGCGCCGATCGCGGGCTCGGACGCGCCGTTCCTCAACCTGATGACGGCGCGGCTCGAGTCGGCGGCGCTCGAGCTGCTCGACCTCGCCGCCCGGCAGATCAAGGCCGGCGAGTGGCCGTGGAGCTTCTTCTGCTACCCGGAGGAGCGCCCGCGGCCCGTCACGCCGTCGGCGTTCCGCGTGCTCGGCGGGGGCGAGGAGGAGCTCGGGGTCGCCGTCGAGTGCCCGCTCTGCTCGCACACCTCCGTGAACGTCGTCAGCCGCGACCACGTCGACGTGCCGTTCTACAACGACCGCCAGGTCGGAGTCGTCGAGCACGTCTTCGGCCGCGACCGCGAGCTCGCGATCGCCGCGTTCCGCGACGAGCTCCAGTCGAGCCTCTTCGACACGAGCCGCCGCGACCTCGCTGCGTAACCGTCCGGCGGTTACTCCCGTTGCAGATCGGGGGACAACCCCCGAAACGACGCAACGAGGGGAGAGATTCAGCATGCTGAGACGACGTGACGCGGTGGTCGACGACGAAACGGTCGTCGCGCGCGAGGAGCACGTCTGGGGCAGCCCTCCGGTCGTGCGCGGGCTCACCACGCTGCTCGGCGTGGCCGCCGCAGGCTTCCTCGTCTGGCTCGCGACCCAATTCGACCTCGGCACGACCAGCGAGTACTGGTCTGCGATGGGGATCCTGGCCGGCGCGGGCATCTGCCTCGGGCTCTCGCAGCTCATCGGCGGCTGGACGAAGTGGGGCGCGCCCACGATCAGCCCGGGCGTGTTCCTGATCGGCTTCCTGCCGACGCTGATCGCGGTTGGCGGCATCCTCATCGCGACGCGCCCGACGGGCACCGAGGAGGGCGAGGACGTCGCCGGCTGGATCCGCGACATCGGCCTCGGCAGCCTGGCGGAAGACCTGATCGTCTTCCAGGGCGTGCTGGCCTTCGGGCTCGGCATCGTCTTCTCGTTCATGTTCGACACGCGCGGACCGCGCACCCGGGTGATCGAGGAGCGCGAGACCGTCGTTCCGGACGAGGAGGTCCACGACTACCGCGCCGAGGACGAGGTCGTGACCGACGAGGGCACCGTCATCCGCGAGGGCGCGGTCCCCGCCGCGACCGTCCACGACGAGGACCGGACGGTCGTCGAAAGGCGCGACACCTAGAAGAGCTGCGCCAGAGGCGCGGCGGCGGCGGGTTGCAGCCTCCGTCGCGCCTCAACCCTCACGCAGGGGATCGTGTGGCGGCAACGGCGAGGCCGATACCCAGAGCAGCATGGACGGCCTTCCGATCCCCCGTCTGCAGAGCCGGGGCGCACCCCGTCTCCTGGCCGATTTCGCAGCTCTGGAGCGGATCACGGAGGGCGACGGCCCGAGCGGCCGCCACCGGCTGGAGCTCGAGGTCGGGTGCGAGCTCGCCGACTTCCTCGTGAGCGCCCTGGCGCGCAGCGCGCCGCGCGCCTACGCCGCCGTCGCCTGACAGCTAGCGCCTGAGCTGGTCTTCGCCGCACAGGCGGACGAAGAAGAAGATCAGCACGCCGCAGACCACGCCGAAGAGAAAGGCGGTCCCGCTGTCCACGCCGACCGCGATGCTGCCGATCCAGATGAACGCGCCCAGGCCGAGGCCCCAGAGAAACGACTGAAACCCGGGACTAAAGGCTGGCGGGCGGGGAGGGAAGTCCATCGTCGCGGCCGTGAGTCTAGTAGCTGGTCAGGGCTGCAAGCGTTCTGGACCAAAAAAATTCGCCGAGCCGGTGACGCTTTCGTCCACCTCTCCGGCCGACCTTCGGCTTCCGCCTACAGTCGCCCGGTGGGGCTTCGACCTACTCGCGCTCCGTGCTCGGCGCAAGGGGGAATCTAGGGCCT
Organism: Gaiellaceae bacterium; assembly: GCA_035698025.1. Lineage (GTDB taxonomy): Bacteria > Actinomycetota > Thermoleophilia > Gaiellales > Gaiellaceae > JAIBJN01. The sequence continues at coordinate 14,556 of DASSCF010000052.1, read as the reverse complement.
ACCGGCAGGTCCCGCAAGGGCGTGTCGAAACGGATCTGCGCTATTTGCGGAAAGTTTATTTTTCCACATTTTCCACAGCCGTTCACCACTCATGTGGGAATGTCTGTGGGACCCGGCTCGGGGCCTAGGATCCCGCGAGCGCTTCGCGAGTGTAGACGCCCGACGGGTTCCAGAGGAGGAAACCGCGCGCTTCGGCGTCGCGGGCCGCGATGATCTGCGCCTGGACGTCCACGAGGGTGTAGTCACGCCCGAGCGAGAAGTCCTGGAGCCAGGGGACGAGCTCGACGTCGAGCCCGCGGAGCGACTTGCGGAAATCGGCGAGCGACCGGGCGACGGTGATCCCCGGAACGGCGTTCGGGTCGTCGAGGTTGTACTCGCCGGCGCCGTAGTGCGACGGGTAGACCATCGGGTAGATGGCGTCGAGGTGGCGCGCGAGCCGCCGCGGCCGTTGCCCGATGCCCATCTCACGCGTGGCGGTGAGGCCGAAGACGGCGGCCGAAACCCGCGTGCCGAGCGGCTCCAGGCGCCCCTTCGCGTACTTGAGGAAGCTGGCGATCGTGATGCTCTTGTGCTCGGGCCGCCGTCCCTTGAACACCGCGCTCGAGAGATCGCCGTCGGTGGGGAAGCGGACGTAGTCGAACATGATCTCGTCGAAGCCGGCCTTGGCGGCGGCGACGGCGATGTCGACGTTGTACTTCCAGACCCGCTTGTCGTACGGGTTCGTCCAGCCGAGGCCCGCACTGTTCGTCCAGACGCTGCCGTCGCTGCGCCGGATCGCCATGCCCGGCTTGGCGACGGAGAGCTTGGGATCCTCGAACACGACCACGCGGCCGATGAGGTAGACGCCCTTGGTCTCGGCGTCCCTCGCGGCCTCGAGCGGGTCGTAGTAGCGGAGGGCCGCGCCGATGCGCTTCGCAAGGCCGACCCCGCGCTGGAAGCCGACTTCGCCGTTCTCGTCCTTGACGTCGAGCTGGAGCGTGTTCATGCCGGACGAGGTGAGCGCGAAGTACTCGTCGAGCTTCCCGTCCAGCGAGGCGAGCGCCATCGTCACGTGGACGCCGCGGATCTCGCCCGGAAGCGGCACGGGCTCGGGCTTCGGGGGCGCGGTGGTGGCCGGGCCCGCCGTTCCCCCGGCGTTGTCGCCCGCCTCGGCCTGCGTCGCCTGCTGCCCGCGGCCGTTGAGGAAGCTCGCCCCGAGCGCGACAACGGCCGCGGAGAGGGCGAAGACCGTCAGGACCGCGATGCGTCTCCTCGCGCGCCTCTGACGCGCCTGTCGCCGTCGGTCGCGAAATTCCTGATTGGGATCGACGGGCTCCAGCAGCATCGTGGCTCCGGCACGGTATTTCCTTCCAGACATTGCCGCAAGCCAAACCACGGCCGCGCGCAACACTTTTCGTTGCGGTACGATCGCGCCCGTGCCGGTCCCGGCCGCGGCCAAGGTGGAGGCGCTCGCGCGCGATTTCGGCTCCCAGCGCAGGGTGGCTGACGCGCTGGGCGTGAGCCCCGCCCAGGTGAGCCGCTGGACGCGGGGCCAGGGCCCGGACCCGGACAACGCCGAGCGCCTCGACCTCCTCGAGCTGGCGGTGTCGTATCTCCTGCGCGTCTACGAGCCGAGAACGGCCGAGAAGTGGCTGTTCGGGCGCAATCCTCGCCTGCGCAACCGCCGGCCGATCGACGTGATCAGGGCGGGGGAGACCTACGAGCTCCTCTCCGCGCTGCGCCAGGAGCGGGCCGGGTCGTACGCGTGACGCTCTACCGCTGCTTTGCCTGGGATCTGGCGGGCTCGGGCGTGCAGTGGGGCGGGCCCACGTGGTTCCCGCGCCCGCTGCAGGGCGAGGGGAGGCACGATGCGCCCGAGCGCTACGGCTGCCTCTACGTGTCGGAGGAGCCGGTTTCCGCCGTGGTCGAGGAGCTCGCGGTGTTGGCGGGCAGCGAGCTGGACGCCGGCGATCTCGTGCGGAGCCGGCTGCCGCTCGCCCTCGCGACGCTTCGCCTGCCGGACGAGTCCGTCCTCCTCGACCTCGACGACCCCGACGTGCTGGCGGCCGAAAGGCTCCGCCCGTCGGAGGTGGCCACCCCCGAGCGTGAGGCGAGCCAGGCCGCTGCCGTGGCGCTCCACGAGCGCCATCCGGACGCGGTCGGCATCCGCTGGTGGTCGACCTTCCAGCCGGCCTGGGCGAACGTCACGCTCTTCGACAGGGCCTCGGAGGCGCTCGAGGTCGAGGACGTCCGCGAGCTGCGTATCGACGACGAGGTGGTGGGGGAGGCCGCACAGTTCCTGGGCCTCCGGTTCGCATGACGACCGTGGAGCTCCTCGGTCGCCGGCTGCCCGGGAGCGTCGACGGCGTCCTGGCGCTCATGCATTCGCTCGAGCAGGCGCTGCCGCGACGTGACGGGGTGCGGGCGTTCCTGATGCTCTACCGGGCGGTGACCGAGCACGTCCACGCGCTGGTCGGCCCGGCGGGGGACTACGGCGACCCCCGGTTCGTGCGCTGGCTCGACGTCGTCTTCGCAGGCCTCTTCTTCCGCGCTCTCAGAGACGCCACGAAGCGGCCCGGCGCGGTCCCGAAGGCCTGGGAGCCGCTCTTCGAGGCACGCGGCAGCCGCAAGGTCACGCAACTTCAGTTCGCGCTCGCCGGCATGAACGCGCACATCAACCGCGATCTCCCGCTCGCGCTCTTGCAGACCTGGAAGGCGCGCAGGCTCGAGCCGAGCCGCAGGAGCGTCCAGTACGAGGACTACACGCGCATCAACGCGCTTCTGGAGCAGACGGAGGACCGCGTCAAGGCAGAGCTTCTGACCGGCGCGCTGGGCCACGTCGACCGCTCGCTCGGGCGCGTCGACGACGCCGTCGCCATGTGGAAGGTCTCGAAGGCCCGCGAGTGCGCGTGGATCAACGCTGAAACGCTCTGGGCGCTCCGAACGGCCCCCGCGGCGGCGAGGGAGCATGCGCTGGCTCTCGACCGGCTCGTGGGCCTCGCGGGCCGGGGGCTTCTGCGGCCCGTCTGAGCCCGACGGGGGACGCGCAGAGGCCGGAAGCCCCGTTTCGACTTGACATAACGTCCGTTATCGTGCGTCGGCCCGAAACCGCGCAAATCCGGCCAGGGTTTGACTTGGCGGCTCGGATGGGTAGGGTTTGCGCGGCAGGACTGCAGCTGCCGCACTTCTTTCCCACCCTGTATTGACGCCGCTTCTGATATCCCCGAATGCCTGCTGACGAGGGCGCGAACGTCAGCCAGCACGAGGAGCTTCAGCCGCTGCTGGAGCGTGCTGACGCGTCCGGTGTGATCGAGGCCGGCGAGCTGCGCGAGGCCCTCGAGATCCTCGACCTCGACCCCGCCGACGTCGAGGCGCTCACGAAGGAGCTCGAGGAGCGCGGCATCGAGGTCGTCGACCGGCAGAAGCAGGAGCCGGCGGCGCCGGTCCCGGGCACCGAGGTGCTCGAGACGACGACCGACGCCCTCCAGCTCTTCCTGCGCGAGATCGGGCGCCATCCGCTGCTGACCGCGGCCGACGAGGTCGAACTCTCCAAGCGGATCGAGCGCGGCGACATGGAGGCCAAGAAGCGCATGATCGAGTGCAACCTGCGCCTGGTGGTCTCGATCGCCAAGAACTACCGCAACCAGGGCCTGCCGTTCCTCGACCTGATCCAGGAGGGCATGTTCGGCCTGATCCGCGCCGTGGAGAAGTTCGAGTGGCAGCGCGGCCTCAAGTTCTCGACCTACGCCACCTGGTGGATCCGCCAGGCGGTCGCCCGCGCGATCGCCGACAAGGCGCGCACGATCCGCGTGCCCGTCCACGTCGTCGAGCGCATGCAGAAGATGCACCGCGCCGAGCGGCACCTCTGGACGCAGCTCGCGCGCGAGCCGTCGCTCGAGGAGATCGCCGACGAGGCAGGGCTCCCGCTCCAGCAGGCGATCGAGGTCCGCGCGGCGGCCAGAGCCTCCACGAGCCTCGACCAGCCGATCGGCGAGCAGGAGGACGCGGTCTTCGGCGATCTCGTCGCCGGCGACGACCCGCTCCCCGACGAGGTGACGGAGAAGCGGCTCCAGAAGGAAGCGCTCGACCGTGCCCTCGAATCGCTCCCGGAGCGCGACAGGCGCGTCCTGGAGCTCCGCTATGGCCTGCGCGGCGAGGAGCCGCACACGCTGGAACACATCGGCAGGCGGCTCGGCATCACGCGCGAGCGCGTCCGCCAGATCGAGATCGAGTCTCTCTCGCGCCTAGCCTCGCTGCGCGAGATCGAGGCCGTCGGCACGCACTAGCTCGTCCAGCGCAGCGCCGGTGAAGAGCGCGTCCGCGCGCTCCGCCCCCACGCGGCCCAGCACGAGATCGTAGGCCGCGTCGAGGAAGGGCGGCCGCGCCGTGCGATGGCCGTCCGAGGCGACCAGGTCGGCGAGCCCGGTCTCGACGAGCCGCCAGCCCTCCTGCGCCTGCTCGGGCCCGTGGTAGCCGAGGAGGCTCGTCGCGTTGACCTGGAGCAGCCAGTCGCGCTCCCGGAGCGCTTCGGCCGCGCCGGAGTTCTCCCGGACGCCCTCCGCGCGCTCCGGATGAGCCACGATCGGCATCAGGCCGTGTGCCTCCACGTGCTCCGCGAGGCGCTCAGCGAGCGCGAGAGAGCCGTGGAAGGGCACCTCCATGAGCACGGCCCGCAGGTTGCCGAGGCGGTAGCGCTCCGGATCCTCGTCCAGCAGGGCCTCCGAGGGCGTCAGCTCCCAGCCGAGGCGCAGGTCCACCCCGTGCGGCGCCAGCTCGGCCGCCATCTCGGCGTGCGCGGCGCGCACGGCGCGCTCGCGCTCCGCGGTCAGCGGCAGCGACGGCCAGACGTGCGGCGTCCCGTAGAGCGTCCGCGTCCCGTGACGGCCCGCGTCAAGGCACAGCGCCAGGCCGGCCTCGACCGAGCGTGCTCCGTCGTCGCCGGATGGCACGACGTGCGAATGGACGTCGACGTAGGTGCGCACCTCCCCACGCTACCCACTGGGGACGTCGCTACCGCCGGGCGGGCTATTCGGCCCGCAGGTAGAGCCGAAGCTCGGGCGCGACGGCCTGGAGCTCGCGCAGCGCGCGCGACTCGAGCTGGCGCACGCGCTCTCGCGTGACGCCGAGGTCGTTGCCGACTTCCTCGAGGGTCTTCGGGATCTGCCCGTTGAGACCGAAGCGCAGCTCCAGAACGTGGCGCATGCGCTCGTTCAGCGAGGCGAGGGCCTCCTGGAGCTCGACGCCGCGGAGGAGCTCGGCGAGCGCGTCATCCGGGCGCTCGGAGTTCTCGTCCTCGAGCATGTCGCCGTACATCGAGTCGCCGTCGCCGACGGGTGTCTCGAGGCTGACCGGATCCTCGACGAGGTCGAAGAGCTCGCGGACGCGCTTGAGCTCGATGCCGCTCTCCTGCGCGATCTCCTCCGGGAGCGGATCCCGGTTCAGCTTCTGCGTGAGCACGCGCCTGGCGCGCATCACGCGACGGACCTGGTCGACCACGTGCACGGGCAGGCGGATCGTCCTGCCCTGGTCGGCGATCGCCCGCGTGACGGCCTGGCGGATCCACCACGTCGCGTACGTGGAGAGCTTGAAGCCCATGCGGTAGTCGAACTTCTCGACCGCGCGGATCAGCCCGAGGTTGCCCTCCTGGATCAGGTCGAGCAGGGGCACGCCGGAGTTGACGTAGTTCCTCGTGATCGACATCACGAGGCGGAGGTTGCACTCGATCAGGCGGCGCTTCGCCCACTCGTCTCCCTCGTCCTTGCGGCGCGCGAGCTCGCGCTCCTCGGCCGGGGTCAGAAGAGGGCCGTCGCCGATCTGGCGGACGTAGAGCTTGAGCGGATCCTGCGTGGGCGCAGGGACGTGGGCGACGACCTTCTCGTCGTCGTCATCGTCGTCCTGCTCCTCGGCCTCAGCCTCGGCCTCTTCGGCCTCCGCGTCGGGCTCAGGATCGGGGACGAGCTCGAGCTTGGGCTCCTCGACCTCGAGGGGCTGGGGCTCGCTCGGGAGTTCCGCAGAAGAGTGCTCCACGCCCTCCCTATCGGCGCTGGCTCCCGGGGGCTTGAGCGCCACCCGCCGGTTAGGGGGATGAAGAGGGTTACGTCCTGCGTCGAGGGTGGTAGTGTCAGTGTTAGACGGACGTTTGGGTGATCGGCTTGCGGCCACTTGCCATCACGGTCGTCCGGAGATCGGCTTAGGATCGGAGCGCAGACAACGTGTGCGGAATTGCGGGATATAGCCTGGGTGCCGGATCGGCGGTCGATCAGACCCTGGCGACCCAGACGCTGCTGGCCGCGATCTCCGAGAGGGGCTCCGACGCCGTCGGCTACGCGTACCGCGGCCCCGGCATCGAGCTCGCCGTGCACAAGCAGCGCGGCGGCGCGAGCGCGTTCCTCGACCGGCTCTCGGTGCCCGCAGGGTCGCGCCAGGTGCTCGTCCACGTGCGCGACTACACGAAGGGCCACCCCAGCCTGACGGCGAACAACCACCCGATCCGCCACGGGTCGGTGGTCGGCATCCACAACGGCATCATCGTGAACGACGAGGAGATCCTCGCCGCGCACGGGTTCGAGCGCGCGGAGCCCGGAATGACCGTCGACTCCGAGGCGATCTTCGCCATCGCGGACGAGACGTCGAGCCGGCCGTCGGCGCTCGAGGAGCTCCACGGCTCGATGGCGTCGGCCTGGATGGACGAGCGCGAGCCCGAGATCCTCTACCTCGCCCGCGGCATCGGCCGCCCGCTCTGGGTCGGCGAGGGCAAGCAGGAGCTCTTCTTCGCCTCGACGCGGCAGGCACTCCAGCTCGTCGAGCGCTACACGAAGGTGCGGCTGCGGAAGCGCGAGCTCGGCGAGGGCACGATCGTGTCGATCGTCGACGGCGCCGTCGCGGGCTCCCGCTCCTTCGAGCCCGACCGGACGTTCGTCGAGGAGTCGCAGCTTCCGCCGGTGAGGGCGCCCGAGGAGGCGCGCACGTGCCTGGCGCGCCTCGCGGCGATCACCGCCTCCGCGGCCGGGCGCTAGCCCTCCGCTCCTCCAGCGCGGCGAGGAAGCTCGTCCAGCCGCCCCGGTCGCCGGCGAAGAGCCGGTAGACCTGCCACTCCGACAGCATGGACGCGTCCTGACGGCGCGCTGCCGTCCAGTCGGCGAAGCGCGGCAGGCGCCCGAGCTCGGCGCTGAGACGCTCGCCCTGTAAGAGCGCTCGCTCGCGGCGCTCGTCCCGGCGCGGGACGTCGAAGCCGGCCGCGCGCAGGGCGTTCGAGAGCGAGCCGAAGCTGTGCCAGTAGAGAGACTTCGACGGCAGCGCCGCTCGGCGCGCGTCGAGGTCCCTGCCTGTCGGGGTCCGCCCCAGCTCGTCGCCGAGTCTCCGCAGCTGGAGGAGGAGCTCGTCCTTCGTGGCGAAGCGGCGCGGGACGAGCCCAGCGCGGCGCTTGGCCTCGTTCCAGCTTCCGAAGCGCTCCACGACCGTCTGCGGGTGTGCCCGCGCGCGCGGGTCCTCGTCGAACTCCCGCATCGTCGGCGACCGCCGCAGGCGGCGAGCGCACGCGGTCAGCTCGCCGAGGAGGTCCTCGTCCGAGTAGCGCAACCGGGAACGGGCCTCGCGTGCCACCCCTTGCCTCGCCCCGCAGTCTAGGCGAGCAGGTTAGACGCGCTGCAAGTAGTCCAGCTCGTCGAGGAGCTCGCCGGCTTCGGCCATCACGTCGTCGAGCTGCTCCGTCGTCAGGTCGCGCGCGTAGCGCCCGATCGACTCGGTGTGCGCCTCGCGAAGGGCGGCGACCATGTCCGGCGCCGAGATGTCGAGCGCCTCGGCCAGCTCGTTGCCCACCGTCTCCGGATCGGTCGCCATGCGCTCGTACCGGACCTCGGTCACGGGCACGCTCGAGCTCCGCACGGCCGTCACGTAGCGCCTCCAGGCCCAGGCGGCCCGCCGTGCGTCGCTGACCTGCGGGAACTCCTCACGGCGCTCCTCCTCGACCCAGAAGCGGGCGCGCGGGCCGAAGGGCGGCCCGGCGTAGTCGCGCCCGCGGCTCTCTGCGCGCAGCCAGCCGCGCTCCAGCAGCGAGCAGACAACGTCGCGCCCGTCCCGCAGCGCATGTACGACCCGCCCCTCGGGGAACGCCTGGACGACGGCGGGAAGGATGTGGGCCATCTCCGGGGTCTGCTCGACCGGCCTGATCCCGCCCACGAGGCTGAGGCGCCGCGCGCGGGTGAGAAGCCGGCGGATCTCGGCGGCCGTCTCCGCCTGGTCGAGGTGCGCGATCCGGCGGATGGCGTCCTTGAGCGGCTCCACCTCGCCGAGGTCGATGAGCCCGGGCACGGAGCCGATCGCGGAGCCGAGGAACGTCGTGCCAGACCTGGGGCTGCCGACGACGAAGACGAACCGGTCGTCGCGGGGCCCGAGGCGCTGCCGGGTGAGCGGTGCCTTCGGGAGGATGCGCTTCGTCGCGCGCAGGTGCAGCTCGGCGGAGCGGAGCAGGTCGTTCACGGGCCGTATGGTGGCAGTTTCCGTAACCGCGTCGCTAGGAGGCGGCCGCGAGCGGCGGCTTGCTGGGGAGCTCGCGCTCGGGCTCGTTGCCGAGCAGACGCTCGAGCGCGCCGACGCAGCGCGGGCAGAACTGGCTTCCGCCGCCGCGGCGGAGCTCCTCGAGAGCCTCGTCCGCGGGGCGCGCAACCTTGTAGATGCGGTTCGTCAGCATCGAGTCGAGCGCGTCGGCGACGTGGATGATGCGCGCGCCGAGCGGGATCTCCTCCCCGGCGAGCCCGTCCGGGTAGCCCGCGCCGTCCCAGCGCTCGTGGTGGTGCCTGATGGCCGGCACGGCGTCGCCGAGGAAGCCGAGGCGGTCGATGATCCGTGCTCCCTCTTCTGCGTGGCGCTGCATCAGCGACCACTCGTCGCTCGAGAGCGGCGACGGCTTGAGGAGGATCGCGTCGGGAATCGCGAGCTTGCCGATGTCGTGGAAGAGGGCCGCGTGTCCGAGGAGGTCGAGCTCGGCCTGCGAGAGCCCGAGCTCGCGCCCGATCGCCAGGGCGAGCTGCTGGACGCGCCGAGAGTGGCCGGCGGTGTAGGCGTCGCGGGCGTCGACGGTCGCCGAGAGGCTCTGCATGGCCGCCGTCGAGCGCTCCTTGAGGAGCCGGTTGGCCTGCTCGAGGTCGACGTTCTGGTTGTGGATCGTCTCCGCCGCCTCGCGGAGCTTCTTCGTGGACTTCTCCGTGTGGCCGAGATAGGCGGCCATCGTCTTGCGCATGAGGAGGAGCGGAAGGACGAAGACGGCAAGGCCGATGAGGCCGATCGCGTCGTAGGCGAGCGCGATGGCCCCGCCGACCGCGCCGAAGGCGACATAGTGCGGCAGTAGCCACGAGAAGCGCTCCGTCCAGACGCGGCGCCAGCTGTCATGGCCCTCGAGCGCCATGGCGCCCGCGAGCAGGCCGGTGTTGACGACGAAGTAGATGCCGCCGGCGGCGAGCCCTGCCGCAGCGGTCACCAGCGTGTCGATCGTGCCGCCGTCTCCCCCGCCGTGGAACACGGCCGCGGCCGCGAGCGAGGCGAGCGAGAGGGCGCCGACGTTGAAGAGGAGCTGGTAGGCGGGCGTGCGCCGGGCGCTCCAGTCGACGGCGGCGATCGCGATCGCGAGCGGCAGTGCCGCCTGGAACCCGAAGAGCGCGGCCCCGGCCAGGGCGCCGACCGCGCTGACCGAGATGGTGCCGCCGTCGAGCTCGAGGGAGAGGGCCTGTCCGCCGGCGACGAGCGCGATCACCGCGAGGAGCCCGATGAGATCCTCCGAGCCGCCGTAGGCGAAGCCGATCACGCCGGCCATGAAGCCGCCCAGGCTCACCGAGACGACGAGCGAGAGGAGCGCCGGCGAAAGCGTGACGAAGCGGGGCCCGGCGGGAGTGTGCGGCCGCTGCTGCGACGGCTCCGGCGTGCGGACGGGGTGCTCGATCGCGGGGACGTCCACCTCGATCGGCTCCGTGGGGGCGAAGCCGTTCTCGGCGGGCACCGCCGCGAGTCGCGCCTTGCGGTCAGGCGAGAGGAGAACCGGCTCGGAGCTGGCTGGTAGCACGCGGTTGCGCCCCTGGAGCTTCGCGCGGTACACGGCGAGGTCTGCCTGATGGATGATCTCGTTGGGGTCCGCGCCGTCGTCCGGGTAGACGGAGACGCCGATGGAGATGGTGGCGCGGATGGGCTCGCTGGACGTCTCCACCTCGAAGCGCTGCGCGGCGACCGCGCGCCGGATCCGCTCGGCGATGTCGAGCGCCTGCTGCGGCGAGGTCTCCGGAAGGAGGATGGCGAACTCCTCGCCGCCGAAGCGAGCGGGGATGTCCGAGTGGCGCAGATGGCCGTGGAAGACGTCGGCGATTCCCTTGAGGACTGCGTCGCCCGCGAGGTGGCCGTACGCGTTGTTGATGTCCCGGAGCAGATCGAGGTCGGCCATGATCACTGCGAGCGTCGCGCCGGAGCGCTCCGAGCGTGCGAGCTCCTCCCGGAGGGCGCCGGTGAAGTGCCGCGCGTTGAAGAGCCCGGTCTTGGGGTCGACGCGCGCCTCCTCCTGCAGTGCCGGGACGCTCAGCGAGCGGTGGATCAGCAGGAGCGGAGCAACCGCGGTCGGAAGCAGGAGCGGGTTGAGGTCCCAGAGCGCGGCGAAGGCGACGCCGAGCATGGCGAGGACGAAGTCCGTGGAGAGGCTCTCGACCGAGAAGAGGCCCGTGCCGCGCAGCGAGTGCCCGCGCGCGAGGTGGAGCATCGTGGCGAGCAGGAAGTGGTTCATCCCTACGAAGACGACTGCGGCCACGAGGCCGGAGAGCGCGAACTCGAGCTCGGGCCCGAGGCCTGCGTTCCGCACGAGCTCGACCGCCCCCCATGCCGCCAGGCCGTTCAGCGTGTGGTTGGCGATGTTGAAACCCTGGATGTACCAGGCGTAGCGAACCTTGAGCCACTCGGGGATGCCGTAGACGATCCCGAGCAGCGCGATCAGCTCCGGCGGCAGGAGCAGCACGCCGGGGATGAGGAAGACGAGGGTCGTGTGGTAGCTCTGGTCGCGCGGGGTGACCACGACGAAGAGCTGTGCCACGGCCGCCGAGACGGCGAGGACGAGGAACGTCAGCCAGCCGTCCGTGCTCGGCGAGAGGTGCGAGAACGGAACCACCGCCGCCGCGACCGCCAGGATCCCGACCGCGTAGAGATAGGCCTTCGCGCGGGGCGAGAGCGGCGCTTGCGTGTGGTCGCCGGCGGGCGACACGTTCGGGACGGCGCTCATCGCCCGATCACCGGGTCGAAGGTCGCCGTCAGGGCTTTCGCCCACGCCGACGCGCGGTACGGCCGCAGAGCCATATCCCAAACGTAGGCTCGACGCAGGCGGCGAGCCTCCCCCGTTCGAGGGACGGCCCGCCATTCATACCCGAAAACCTGAGCCCCGGGCCGAAGCCCGGGGCTCGAGTGTCGATCGGGGCTATTCGCCGAGCTGTATGCCGAGCTCTGCGAGCTCCTCGTCGGCGATGTAGTCGCCGGTGCCGCTCGCGTCGCCCTCGGCGTTGTCCGCCTGAGCCACCGAGGCCCAGGAGGCGTTCGCCCAGGAGGCGGAGGCCCAGGACGCGTTGGCCCAGGACGCGCTCGCCCACGAGGCCTGCGCCCACGAGGCCTGCGCCCACGAGGCCGAGGCCCAGGAAGCGTTCGCCCAGGAGGCGTTCGCCCAGGACGCGTTGGCCCAGGAGGCGTTGGCCCACGAGGCCTGCGCCCAGGAGGCCTGCGCCCAGGAGGCGTCGGCCATCGCGACGTTCGCCCAGCTGGCGGTGTCGAACACCAGGCCGGAGCCGTCGGAGCTCTGGCGCACGAACGGGTTCAGGTGCGCGTTCGGGTTCGGCGGGTTGCTCACCCGCGAGGCCGCGTAGGCGTCGATCACCCCGACGCCGAGCGATCCGGGCGCCGCGTTCGGCGTGTGCCGCGCGGTCAGCATGAGCGCACCCTTGACCTGGTCCGGCGTCCACTCGGGATGGCGGGCCAGGATCTGGGCCGCCGCGCCGGCCACGACCGGAGCCGCGAACGACGTGCCGGACAGCTCCATGTACCCGCTGGCCCGCTTGTTCTCAGGCCGCTCGAGCATGAGCGTCGAGAGGTTGGGCGCCGGGCCGACGATGTAACGGCCGGGAGCGCCCATCTCGGGCTTGGAGAAGCCGTCGAGCGTGTACCCGAAGGCCGACCACGGTGCCGCGGTGTCGTCGCGGGTCGTGACGGTGTGGTTGATGTCCTGCGCGCCGACGGTGACCACGAAGGGATCGTTGCCGGGAGCGAAGGTCACGCCGCTCGGGCGGCCGTCGAGGCCGTAGTTGCCCGCCGCGGTGACGACGACGACGCCGTTGAACCAGAGCCGCTCCACGGCCCGGTCGAGCGGGTCGTAGAAGACGCTCGCGGGGCTCGCGCTGTGCAGCGAGAAGTTCGCGACGCGGATGTTGTACTTGGCCTTGTTCGCGAGGATCCAGTCGGCCGCGGCGATGACGTCGCGCGTCATGGCCATGCCCTGGTCGTCCATCACGTCGAGGGAGACGATCCTGGATCCGGGCGAGGCGCCGGCGTAGCGGCTCGCGTTCCCCGCCGCGATGCCCGCCACGAACGTGCCGTGACCGCGCCCGTCGCCGGCGGAGTTGCCCGGGAGGGACGTCATGTTCACGTTCGCGGCGATGCGGGTTCCGAAGTCGTAGCGACCGGCCGCGATGCCGGAGTCGACGATCGCGATCGCCGGAGCGTTCGCCGTCGCAGGCGTGTTCCAGAGCCCGTGCAGGTTCGCCGCGTACGGCCAGCGCTGCAGGCTGTAGCTCGACATGACGACCGGGGCGTCCCGCGTGATCGCGGCGACGTCGGTGCGCTTGGCGAGCTTGAGGATCTGGACGCCCGTGAGCTGGGCCGCCACGCCGTTCAGCGAGCGGAAGCTCCGGCGGAGGCCCAGGCCCTTGCCGGGGTCGCTCTTCCTGACGGAGGTGACGTCGGTCGCCACCTGAGCGCTCGTGTCGCCGCGCTTGGCCTGGACGATGACGTCGTACGTCGCATTCGGGCGCGCCTTCACGGCGTCGAGAAGCCCGGGCGACAGGTACGCCTTGATCGAGGTGTCGTGCCTGTACGTCGAGATGCCGGCAACCGCCGCGAGCGGCATCGCCATGGTGAAGACGATGACGAGCGCGACGACGAAGCCACGGCCTCCCTTGCCCCACAGGGCACTCGAGCGCGTTTCTCCCTTGGAGGGCTTCCCCCAGAGCGCGCTCGACCGGGTGCTCCCGTTCGACGAGCCGTTGAGCCGCATAAGTACTTTCTCGTTCCTCTCTCCGCGCGCCAGGCGCGGGCCGCAGTTCTTTCCCACACCCGACGCTAGGGACGAAGCGGGCTTCGTACCTCCCCCCTTTGGGGATTCGACCGCGATTCACTCGATCGAGTGATGAATAGACTGGAGCGCGTGCGCCTGGGGCTGGAGATCGCTGTCGCGCGCGCTGCCGGGCGTCTTTCGCAGCTTGCGGGCCGGGGCGGCGGCACGACGCTGCCCGGAAAGATCCTGGCCACGATCGACCCGGGTGCGCTCGGGAGCCTGGCAGGCAGGCTGCCGCTCGGATCGGCGCTCGTCTCGGCCACGAACGGCAAGACGACGACCGCCGGGATGGTCGCCGAGATACTCGGGTCGAAGGTCAGGCTGGCGCACAACCGGGCGGGTGCGAACCTCGTCTCCGGCGTCACGTCGGCGCTCCTGGCGCATCCGGACGCCGAGCTGGGCCTCTTCGAGGTGGACGAGGGCGCTTTCCCGGAGATCGCGCGGCGTGTCGGGCCGCAGGCCGTGCTGCTGGGGAACCTCTTCCGTGACCAGCTCGACCGCTACGGCGAGCTCGAGCTGATCGCCGAGCGCTGGCGCGAGAGCCTGCGGGCGCTGCCGGAGGACGCCTGGGTCGTGGCGAACGGCGACGACCCGCTCGTGGCCGACATCGCCCGCGAGCGCCGGAACGCGTTCCGCTTCGGGCTCGACGACCCCAGGGTCGCGCGCGAGCGCCTCCCCCACGCCGCGGACTCGAAGTACTGCAGCGTGTGCGCGAGCCCGTACGCGTACGAGGCGGCGTACGTCGGGCATCTCGGCGCGTGGTCGTGCCCGACCTGCGGGCTGGCTCGGCCGGCTCTCGACGTGGTCGCGCGTGAGATCGCGCTCGAAGGGCTCGAGCGCCTCTCGTTCGACCTCGTGACGCCGCAGGGCACGCGGCGGATCGATCTCGCCCTGCCCGGGCTCTACAACGTCTACAACGCGGTCGCGGCGGCGACGCTCTCGCTCGTCCTGGGCGCGACGCTCGACGAGGTCGCCGAGGGCATCGGGCGCTTCAGGGCCGCCTTCGGCCGCTTCGAGCGCATCCCGGCGGGCGACCGGACCGTTCTCCTCCTGCTCGTGAAGAACCCGGCGGGGGCGAACGAGGTCGTCCGCACGCTGACGACCGGCGGCCCGCCGCGCGTGGTCGTCGCGGCGCTCAACGACGCCATCGCGGACGGCCGCGACGTCTCGTGGATCTGGGACGTCGACTTCGAGCCGCTCCTGGACGGCCTGGAACGCCTGGTGGCAACGGGCTC
>DASSCF010000051.1:0-71280 GCA_035698025.1 Gaiellaceae bacterium | reverse complement strand
CCGCGGGTGCCGCCGCAGACGAGAGCCTCGCCTCCGCCACGTCGAGGAACGGGTTCGGGTTCGCGGGCAGACCGTGCCCTTCGGCGGGAGCGTCCCGTCGACGAGGTAGCGGTCGACGTGCTCCGTCGTGCACTCGCTGCGGCCGTGGGCAGTGTGGCCCCAGCCCGCATAGCTGAGGAGCCGTGCGTTGCGGAGCAGCCTGGCCGACGCCTGGGCGCCGCGGTAGTCGGTGACCCCGTCGGAGAAGTTACCGACGACGAGCACCGGGGCCGACTGGACCCTGGTCGACAGCCTCTACGTGGCCGTGGCCACGCTCACCACCCTCGAGCATCATGGATCCCGAGCTGACGATCACGGATGCGTGGCTGAAGCTCGTCACCGCCGGCTCTGTCCTGCTCGGGATCGGGATCCTCGTGGAGGTCGCGCGCCGCCTGGGCATGGTTTTCATCGCCGCGCGCGCAAAGGTCGCGGCGGGGAAGCACGCCGAAGAGGTGTCCTTAGGCGCTCAGCAGCCCTGCGTGCCTCGCTCGAAGAGCAGGTTCAGCACGCCGCGGTGCAGCGTGACGGGCGCGCCGCTTCCGGAGCGCCATTGCACGTTGAACTTGTGCGTGTCGTCGGCCTCGAACGGCGCGACGCGGCCTACGAACGTGAACGTGAACGACTCGTTCGCGCTTGGCACGAACCGGGCCGAGCCCGGCTGCATCGGCGCTTCGGGCACGCCGTCGATGACGACGCGGAAGAGGACGGGAGCGCCGCTGACGGTCACGCTGACCATCGCGGTGACCTGGCGGAGCGAGCAGCGGGTGAGCGCGAGCCCGGGGACGTTTCGCCACTCGGTCCCGGAGGTCGTCACCGCGGTTGTCGTCCACGCCGCCGACTGATTCTCGAGCTCGCCGCCGAACGTGCCCCGCGCCGCGAGGACGGCGACGGGCGCGGCGGCCACGAGGGCGGCCGCCGCCCCGATCACAGCAAGCTTCCGCAGGGTGTTCCGACGCATGAGTGCCTCCTTCGAGGGGGACTCGAAGGTGACACCCGCGCCGGACGGCGTCAAGCAGCGCGGGTCAGTACCGGAGCACGCGGTTGTTGCGGTTCACCGGCTGCCTGGCTCCGCTCTCGATGAAGATGCCGTACGAGCGGTGGTAGCCGAAGACGGAGTTCCGCGCGCCGGACCGGAGCGACCGTCCGATGCGCAGGTTCTGGTTGTAGGTGGCGAGTCGGCACCGGTCGCAGATCAGGTTCGTCGGGATGTTGCCGTTCGCCCACGTGATGTACCAGCCGCCGCCGGCGCCCCAGCACGTCCAGATGCCGTAGCCGGGCCGGCCGGAGGTGAAGTTCCGGAAGATGATGTTGCGGCCGGAGAGGGCCTGGACGATGTCCTGGTGGATGCCCGGGTTCGTGTGCCTTCGCCCGCACTCCACGTCGCCGGTGACGACGAGGCCGCGCGAGTTCTGGCCGATCCGCACGGCGTCGAAGGCGGTGCCGAGGCCTCGGCGGTTTCCGTTCACGTCGAGGATCAGATCGACGGTGCGCGCGTTGCCGTCCCCGACGCATCCGATCAGGCGGATGGCGTCGCCGTTCCCAGGGTTCCTGATGTTCGAGATCACCTTGATGGGCAGCCGTCCGTAGCGGCTCAGGTTGCCGCGGCACTCCCAGCTCCGCGTCGTCCGGATGATCCGGCCCGGCGCGATCCGCGCGGTCTCGGCGGCCGATCGT
Organism: Gaiellaceae bacterium; assembly: GCA_035698025.1. GTDB lineage: Bacteria > Actinomycetota > Thermoleophilia > Gaiellales > Gaiellaceae > JAIBJN01. The sequence continues at coordinate 69,567 of DASSCF010000051.1, read as the reverse complement.
GCGGCGGCGGCGTTCTCCTCGGCCATCGTGGTCTCGGTGATCCCGGCGCTCGCGGCCGCGGGCACGGCGAGCAGGGCGACGGTCAGAACGGGCAACAGGCGGCGAAACGACATGATCCGGGCGGCTCCTCTCGCTTGGGGACGCCGACACGGTAGGCCGGGCATGTGAGCGTTTCGTAAGGCTGTGAAGGTGGGCGCCGCCTGCGCGGCGCCCACCTTCAGTGCTGCTACCAGGTGGTCGGCTTGCCCGGCTGGAAGAGCCAGACGTTGAAGAAGTTGTCCAGGTCCTGCCCGGACGCCTTCTCGGCGGCGGCGATGAAGTCCGCCGTGTTCACGTTGCCGTAGCGGTTGTCCGCAGCCCAGCCGCGGACGAGCTGCCAGAACGCGAGCTCGCCGATCTTCACGCGGAGCGCCTGGATCGTCATCGCACCCCGCTCGTAGACGGTGTTGTTGAAGAGCTCGGCCGGGTTCGGCAGAGCCGCCGGCGGGATCTGCCAGAACGAGCTCGTGGCCGCGCGGCTGTAGGCCGTCGTAAACGCCTGCGCCGCGGTCCGCGAGCCGAGGTTCTCCGTCCACATCCACTCGGAGAAGCGGGCGAAGCCCTCGTTCAGCCACATGTCCGGCCAGATCTTGAGCGAGACCGAGTTGCCGAACCACTCGTGCGCGATCTCGTGCGCGAGGGTGCCCGAGCTCGGCATCCCCGGGTAGTTCGCCTTCGACTGGCTCTCGAGCGCGTAGCCGACGAAGCCCGCGCGGTCGACGATGGCGCCGATCGCGTCGGGCGGGTACGGCCCGTAGATGGACGAGAAGTACGCCTGCATCGCGGGGATGTTCGCGAGCACTGCCGGGTTCGACGTGATCAGCGAGTCGATCGCGACGTAGTTCGGCGTCCCGTCCGGCAGCGTCGTGGTCGTCAGGTTGAAGCGGCCGTTCGACGCGGTCGCCAGGTAGGGCGCCATCGGCACCGACTGGCTCCAGTTCCACGTCGTCTTCTCGTTGGCCGTCGACGTCGAGACCAGGCGGCCGTTGCCGAGCGCCGTGAGGCCCTCGGGGACCGTGATCGAGATGTCGAAGAGCGCTTTGTCGTTCGGGTTGTCGTTGGCCGGATACCAGCCGGGCGAGCCCTGCGGCTCGTTGACGACGTAGGCGCCGTCGTCCGTCGGGATGAAGCCCTCGATGGATTCGTCCGGATCCTCGACGGGCTCGACGATGCCCGCGTACTCGACGACGACGGAGAAGAACGCGCCCTCGCGCGGCTTCTCGCGCGGGAAGACGGTGAGCTCCTGCCCGGAGTGTGACCACCCGGCCGCCTCCATCTTGAAGCCCTGCTTCGTCCCGATCCTCACGCTCGAGACCGTGAGGAAGTCGCGCAGGTCGAGGTTGAAGCTCTTGAGGCCGTGCGTGGCCTCGGCCACGATCGTCGCCGTCCCGACGAGCCTGTCGGTCGCGGGGTCGTAGTCGATCTTCAGCGTGTACTTCTCGACGTCGTAGCCGCCGTTCCCCGCGAGGGGGAAGAACGGGTCGCCGAGCCCCGGCGCCCCCGGCGTGAACCTCGAGGCCCCGGCGCCCGCCGCGAAGGCGCCGAGCACGAGCGTGAGCGCGAAGGCGCAGGCGCCGACGCGGAACAACCGTTTCCGAATCACTGATCCCTCCCCTGGGTTTAGCCTGGCTTACGCGAGCCTACTTCGGCCGCCACGGCCCTTCAAGCGCTAGTGGTGGTGATGCTCGTGGACGACCGCGTGCCCGCGGCCGCGGCCGATCATCCAGCGGTTCACGGGGAAGGTGATCACCCAGGCGACGGCGAGCGCGAGCGCGAGGCTCCACCAGAAGAGCGCGTCCCCGAGGCCGGCCTCCATGGCGCCCGGGACCACGAGCAGGACGCCGTTGTCGACGATCTCCATGATCGTGATCGAGACCGTGTCCGCGGCCAGGGCGATGGGGACGATCTCGCGGAGCGTCATCCCCGAGCGGAGAAGCGGCAGGCTCGTCAGCAGATAGCCGAAGAAGAACGCGAGCACGACCGCGATCGCGATCGTCTGGAAGTCGCTCCAGCCGAGCGCGGTGCCGATGATGAAGCCGAGCACCTCGCCGATCGCGCAGCCGGTGAGGCAGTGGGTCGTGGCGCTCGCGGCGAGGCGGTTGAGCGAGACCTCGGCGTGGGCCGTCATCGCACCGAAAACTCCGTCCAGAGCGGGTAGTGGTCGCTGATCTTCCACGAGAGCGCCGTCTTCTCGAGCTCGCCGAGCAGGTGCGGGACGAAGTCGAAGTGGCCCGCCGCCGCCGAGGTGAGGGTCAGGACCGGCCCCTTCCCCTTCTCCACGAACCATGCAATCTGGTCATAGAACTTGGCGTCGCCGGACTCGCCGAAGATCGTGCGCGGCGCCGCGTTCAGGCCCGGCGCAGGACGGATGCCGGTCGACGTGAACGCGTCGAAGAGCGGATCGCCGCTGCGGTCGATGTTGAAGTCGCCGAGCGCGATCAGGTTCTGGTTCCACGAGGCCTCGTGCTTCGCCCACCCCGCGAGCCAGCGCGCGATCTCGAGGAGCTCCTCGGCGCGATCGGCCTCCTTGCCGTAGAGGACGTGGAGCGTCACGAGCGTGAGCTGCGTCCCCTCGGCCGCGAAGCTGACCGCGTACGGCGTGCGCGCGAACTGCCGGTCGAGCGTCTTCGGCGCGACCGTCGTCTCGGTCTCGATGGCGACGACGAGCTCGCCGGCGAGCCCCGACGGCCTCACCCGGCGCGTATCGAAGACGAACGCCATGCGTTCGTTGTTGCCCGCCTTGCCGCGCGTGACGTCGGTCATGATCGCCGCCCAGTTCGTGCCGAGCGCCGACAGGAGCGTCTGGAGCGCGGTGAGGTTCCCGCGAATCTCCTGGATCCCCACGACGTCGAAGCGGGACACGATCTCCGCGATGCAGCGGATGTCGAAGAGGTCGCGCCGAGGCTCGTCGCCCTTCTCAGCACGCCACTTGCCGGTCAGGCCGCCGAACGCGCGCAGGTTCCACGTCGCGACGAGCAGGTTCCGGTCGAGCTGCTTGGCCGGGATCGCCGCGTCGAGCGCCGTGCGCAGCGCGAACAGGCTGGCGTCGAGCGGGACCGGCGGCGGGTCCGTGACGGACGGCATCGCAGACGAGTCTTACCACGCGGGAGGCGATAAGATCGCCGCGCCGCAGCAGCCATGAGCATCGACCCGACCTCCATCGAAGCCCGGAACAAGCTCGTCGACGAGCACGTCCAGGCCGAGGTCGAGCGCGACCTCGAGAAGATCATGCGCACCTGGGGCGAGGACCCGGACTTCGACGACGTCCCCTGGGACGAGAAGTTCAAGGGTCGCGACGGGATCCGCGAGCACTACGACGAGCTGCTGACGGCCTTCCCGGACCTGGACATCATCGTCCACGACCGGCACGTCACCGACCGCCTGGTCATCCTCGAGGTCACCGTCACGGGGACGCACCTCGGCGACTGGCGTGACCTGCCCGCGATGGGGAAGCGGATGGAGTCCCGCGTCTGCGCGCTCTACGGCTTCGACGAGAAGGGCATGCTCAACCTCGAGCGGACGTACTACGACAAGGCCAAGATCCTCGAGCAGCTCGGGATCTTCCAGGACCCGCGCACGACGACCGGCAAGGTCATGGCGGCGATCACGCCGCCCTTCGCAATCGTGCGCACCCTCGTCGGGCGGCTCTTCAAGCGCGGCAAGAACTAGGGCGCGCCGTACTCCGGGAACGAAGCGCTGCGGCCGGCCTTCCTGCCGAGCTTCGCGAGCACGCGCCAGAGAGGACGCTGGACGCCGAGCGGGATCTTCGGCGCGGCGATCTCGGGCGCGTAGCGTTCCATGACCAGGGCGATCTGGACGAGCCCCGTCGGGAGCCCTGACGCGGGCAGACGGATGCGGCCGTCACGCGAAAGGCCAAGGTAGGCGCGGAAGTAGTCGTCGAGCGCGAGTGCCGGCCGCACGGTCACCTCGAGCCTGGCGGCCTCCTTGGCATCGCGGAAGCCGTGCGGCGTGCGCGCCGGGATGACGACGGTCTCCCCCGGCCCGATCGCGCGCGTCTCGCCCGCGATGTCGAGGACGAAGGTCCCCTCCACGCCCGTGAACGTCTCCTCCTGGGTCGGGTGGATGTGCGACCGAACGAACCCGCCCGGACTGATGTGCAGCTCTGCCTCGAGCAGCTCGCCGTTCGTCTCCTCACCCGTCCGCTTGAAGACCCAGCGCTGGCCGGAGGTTGGGTCGGAGACGTCGCGCGGGACGTCCATCAGGCAGGCTCGATCTCGATCGAAGCGGCCGACCGTGTCGACGGCCCGTGGTACACGGCCTCGACGTTGTTCCCGTCCGGGTCGAGCACGTACGCCCCGTAGTAGCCGGGGTGGTACTGCCGCTCGCCCGGCGCGCCGTTGTCGCGTCCGCCCGCGGCGAGCGCCGCCTCGTGGAAGCGCTGCACGGTCTCCTGGTCGGCCGCCTGGAACGCGATGTGGAGCCCGGCCGTCGGCGGACCGTCCGCGCTCACGAAGAGCTCGTCGGCCGCAAAGACCCCATCGCCCTCGAAGGTGAGGCCAAGGCCGACGGCCTCGAGAACGGCTCCGTAGAACGCCTTGCTGGCCTCGATGTCGGCGACGCGAATGTGGACGTGGTCGAGCAGGCGTCCCTGGTAGAAGCGCATCGAAGCGCAGCCTATCGCCGGTTCCCTTTGACAGCAGGGGAAAGCCTGGCTTAATCGAAGGAGAGACAGACGTTCTGCGGCGCACCCGCCGGTCGACCCAGCCGGCACGACGAGGGGCGCTACATGGCCACCACGCAGACCATTGCGGAGACCCGCCCGGAGACGGCGCGGCCGGCCAGGGTATCCCGCGAAACGTCCCGGCTCCTCCCGCTCGTCGCCCCCGTCGTCTTCGCCGGCACGCTGGTCTGCGTTCTCGCGCTCTCCGCGATGGCGGCCTACGAGCCGTCTGCCGAGACCCTTGCGGGGCTGACGGCGCTCCTGCTCGCGTCCACGTTCGTCGAGGCCTTCCCCGTCCCCATCGAGAACGTGCCTGTCGGAGGCACGTCGCTCGCCACGGTCTTCATCGTCGGGGCGGCGGTCATCTACGGCTGGGCGCCGGCGATCCTCGTCGCGATCCTCACCCAGCTCCTCGTCGAGGTCAGCCGCCGCCAGCCGGCGATCCGCGTGCTCTACAACACGTCCGTCTACGGGCTCTCGGCGGCCGCGGCCGGCGCGGTGTGCGCGGCGATGCCCGACGACGGCTTCGGCTGGCTGTCGGTCGAGATCGCTGTCGCGTCGACGGCCTTCTACACGGTCAACCTCCCGCTCGTCGCGGCGGTCGTCAGCCGGTGGGCCCGCGAGAGCTTCTTCTCGCTCCTTCGCCGGGCCGTCTCCTCGACCTTCATCGCCTTCGCGATCATGACCTCGCTGACGCTCATGCTCGCGGTCCTGTGGGAGCGCTCGCCCTTCCTCTCGGCGGCCCTCGTCGGGCCCCTCGCCGCGATCGCGCTCTATCAGCGCTCCGTGTTCCGTGAGCTCGCGGCGATGCGCCTCGCGCTCACCGACCCGCTCACCGGGCTCGGGAACCACCGGCACTTCCACGAGCGGCTCGACCGCGACCTGACGGAGGCGGAAGAGAAGGGGATGCCGCTCAGCGTCTGCATCCTCGACATCGACAACTTCAAGGAGCTGAACGACCGGCTCGGACACCCCAAGGGCGACCAGATCCTCGCGCAGGTCGCTACGCGGCTACGCCAGGACGGAGAGGCCTTCCGGATCGGAGGCGACGAGTTCGCGATCCTCCTGCCGGGGCGTGATGAGCGCGAGGCGGCGAGAGTGGCGGACGGCGTGCTCGCGCGCGTGGCGATGCTGGAGGCCTTGCCGGGCCTGCCCGTCCGCGTCTCCGCCGGGGTCGTCACGTACCCGCAGGTCGGGGTCGACCGCTCGGAGGTCTTCGCGGTCGCCGACCAGGCCCTCTACCTGGCCAAGGGCGCCGGGAAGGGCAGCGTGCGCGTGTACCGGCCCGACCTCGCCGAGCTGCCGGACGTGGCCGGGATCTCCGAGATGCCGGACCGCGCAGCCCGGCTGAAGGCTGCCGCCAGCCTGGCGCACGCCGTGGACGAGCGCGATACGTACACGGGCCGACATTCGTTCGTCGTCGGCGAGCTCGCCGCCCTCGTCGCCCAGCAGCTGGGGCTGGAGCGCGAGGAGGTCGAGCTCGTGCGCCTGGCCGGCAGCCTCCACGACCTCGGGAAGCTCGCCATCCCCGAGGAGATCCTCCGGAAGCCCGGGCCGCTGACGAGCGCCGAGAAGCTCGTGCTGCGGCGTCATCCGCAGATCGGCTACCGGATGCTCCGCGCGCTCGGCGTCGAGCCCGTGTCGACCTGGGTTCTCCATCACCACGAGCGGTGGGACGGCCACGGGTACCCGCACGGGCTGAGCGGCGAGCAGATCCCGCTCGGCTCGCGGATCATCCTCGTCGTCGACGCCTATGACGCCATGACGAGCGACCGCGTCTACCGCGCCCGGGTCCCCCACGAGGTCGCGGTCGCCGAGCTCGAGCGAAACGCCGGCGCGCAGTTCGACCCGCGGATCGTCGCGATCTTCGTCCAGAGCGTCGAACGCGAAGAGGCGCTCGCCCTCAAGAACGGGTAACGCCGCCCGGAGGCGGCGTTACGAGCGCGGGTAAAGCCGGGTGGGGCTAGCCGCCCCACTTCCAACCGCCGACCGGGAGCGCGGCAGCGACGAGAGCGGCGGCGATGGAGAGGCGGATGCCAATGACGCGAAGGTGCTGCATGGTGGGTGGTCCTTTCGGGGTGATCGGGGGAAGCACCCCATTGCTGTCGGCTCGCCTCACCGGCAGCACGATCCCGCCGCGGAGTTAGGACCATCCCGCCCCGGGGGTAGGACCGTCCCGCCTTTGAGGGACGAATCGGCCTAGTCCCTGAGCTGTTTGACCGCGGCGACCGCCACGGCCGCGGCCAGGAGCGCGCCGGCGACCTTGGCTGCGACTTTCGCCGCCGCGCGGGCGTCGTCGCGCAGGTCGTCGACAGCCCCGCTCAGTTCCTGGCGCTCACGGGAGATCTCCTCGCGGATCTGCGCGTCCGTGCGCGCGTCAGCGGGCATGGCCACCCCGCAGGACCTGGCGAGTCAGCCGGGCCTCCTCGAGCGCCTGCTGCGGCACCGGCGGAGTCCCCTTCTTGATCATCTTGATGCCGACCAGGGCCAGGATGAGCGCAAGCAGGAGAAACACCGCGAAGAGGATGAGGAGCGCGAGCCAGAGGTCGAGCACGATGGCGAGGGCGGCGGCGGCCGTCGCGATCCCGAGCCCGACGGCGAAGAAGAGGATGACGCCGGCCGCGATCGCCAGGCCCGCCCCGGCGCCGAGGGCCGCGCCCTTGCGCGTCATCTCGGCGCGCGCCAGCTCCTTCTCGAGCTGCGTGAGAGCCTGCGCGTGGCGAATCACCCGCTGCAGCGACGCGCGCAGGCCGCGATCTTCGGTGACGGTGCTCACGCCCGGCAGCTTAGCCGGTTCACACCTGCCTGAAACCGCCGCTACGATGGGCGCAGCGCCCTCTTAGCTCAGTCGGTAGAGCACCTCCATGGTAAGGAGGGGGTCGACGGTTCGAGTCCGTCAGAGGGCTTTGGGCGCGTAGCGAACCGCGATCATCTCGTCGTACGTCTCCGTCTCGAGACGCGTCAGCCACTGCATGTCGAGGCCGTCCTCGAACAGCCGCTTCCCGCGACCGAGCACGACGGGACAGACCTGGAGGCGGTACTCGTCCACGAGGCCCTCCCGCATGAGCGAGTCGGAGAGGGCGAGGCTCCCCCAGACGACCATGTCCTTCCCGGACTCGGCTTTTAGGCGGCGCACCTCTTCCGCGGCGCTGCCGGAGACCACCCGCGCAGGCTCCCAGCTTCCCCAGGGAGCGCTCTCGAGCGTGCTCGAGAAGACGACCTTCGGGGTCGCGTTCAGCGCATCCGCGATGGCCTGCGTCTCCGTCGTCTGCTCGGGCCAGTAGGCCGCGAACATCCGGTATGTCACGGCGCCGAGGAGGATCGTGTCGACGCTCTCGATGAAGGCGAGCTGCTTCTCGACGAACGGGCCCGAGGTCGGGTCCGCGGACGCACCGGACTCGGTGACGAAGTCCAGCTCCCCGTTCGGGCCGGCGGCGTAGCCGTCGAGCGTGACGAACTGCTGGACGACGACCTTGCGCATCTTCGTCGAGACTACCGCCTATGGTCGGGTCGGCGAAGCCGCGCGGCCTCTACTCCTTCCGTTCACGGCCGAAGCCGTACTTTGCGACGACCCACGTCCCGAGGAACGCAAAGGGCGCCACGACGACAACCGACGGAACCGTCGTCCTTTCGCCGATGTCGGCGACTCCATTGGCGCTGACGATGTCCGGGCCGTAGATCGCGGCGAACAGCACCGCGAGCCACATGGCGACGATCGCCAGCGACGCCCACATCTCGGGGGCAACGAACCGCGACCACCGGCGCGTGTCCTGGAGAGGCTCGTGCTGAAGAGCGGTCATCTCACACCTCCTTCCGTCGATTCAGGGTGCGCCCTCGAACCGCGCCAGACATCGGGGAAGGCCCGGATCGTCGGAGGGGAATCTACGGAGAGGTTCTGTGTCGACCTTCGGCGATCCGCACGCTCGGCGGGCCGGCGATGCGCGAGGCGGCTGTGCGGCGCTCCTGCGCCGCGCGGCTGGCCGGGGCGAACGCGCTCCAGGTGAACCAGTCGCCGAACCCGCGCTGTAGCGCCCGCGCGCCGCTCAGCGTCAGCCGGCCGGCTCGAATCGTTTCGCCCAGCTCGGCCCGTCCCAGGTAGACCCGGTAGAGCGTGGCGGTGTCGACGCTGACCTCGAGGTCGATGTCGAAGCCGGGATGCTGGAGGCAGACCGAGACCTCGGAAGGCTCGAGAACCATCCAGTAGCGCCGCTTGGGGTCGCGAAAGTCGAACCGAACCACGGTCCTGTTGGGTGGGACCCGCTCGCGATCGACGTGGCGGGCGATCCAGACGATCAAGAGGTCGGGATCGAGCTCCTCGGGGCGCGGATCCGTGAACGACCAGGTCGCCCCCCACTCGCCGATCGCCTGCACGACCGGCTGAAGATCACGGCCGGCCGGCGTGAGGCGGTATTCGAGGGTGCGGCCCTTCGGGCCGGTCCTGCGCTCGATCACCTCGGCTCGCTCGAGCCCGCGCATGCGATCGGTGAGGACCGAGCGCGAGATCCCAGGGAGGCCGCGTTGCAGCTCGTTGAAGCCACTCGCCCCGCCGAGCATCTCGCGCACGATCAGAAGCGTCCAGCGGTCGCCGAGGATCTCGGTGGCCTTCGCGACCGGGCAGTACTGCGCGTAGCCGCGCATCGCGCCGACCATGCTAACCGCGTGTCGGCTGCGAATCAGCAGAGGTTCGAAATTCGGACCGGTTCGTTCGAAAGCAGGACTAGGCAGCTCCGACCGCCGGGCCTACGTTGCTCGCATGACTACTCGAGCATCCACATCTGTTGTAAAGAGGACGGCCTTCGACGAGCTCGCCGGATCCATCCGGGGAGAGCTGCTGCTGCCGCCCGATCCCGGCTACGACGCTGCCCGCACGATCTGGAACGGCGCCATCGACCGCCGCCCAGCCTGCATCGCCCGCTGCCTGGGCGTGGCCGACGTCGCCTCGGCGGTGCGCTTCGCGCGCGAGCGCGACCTGGAGATCGCGGTCCGTGGCGGCGGCCACAACGTGGCCGGCACGGCGGTGTGCGATGACGGGCTCGTCATCGACCTCTCGGCGATGCGGGCCGTGTGGGTCGACCCCGCCGGCCGCACGGCCCGGGTGCAAGGTGGCGCGCTTTGGGGTGACGTCGACCACGAGACGCAGGCCCACGGTCTGGCCACCACCGCCGGCATCGTGAGCCACACCGGCGTCGCCGGGGTCACCCTCGGCGGCGGCATCGGCTTCCTCATGCGCAAGCACGGGCTCGTCGTCGACAACCTGCTTGCCGCCGAGGTGGTTACGGCCGAGGGCAGCATCGTCCGGGCGTCCGCCGACGACCACCCTGACCTGTTCTGGGCGCTCCGAGGCGGCGGCGGCAACTTCGGCGTCGTCACAACGTTCCGGTTCGCCCTACACCCCCTCGGCCCGACCGTGATGGCGGGGCCCGTCTTCTGGGCTGCCGACGACACCGCGGAAGTGCTGCGCTTCTACCGGGACTTCGTCGCCGACGCACCGGACGAGCTCGGCACCGTCGTCCGGCTCGGCACCGTTCCCCCGCTGCCGGGCATCCCCGAGGACCTGCACTGGCGACCGGCCATCGCCGTCAACTGCTGCTACGCCGGCGCCGTCGAAGACGGCGAGCGTGCGGTGCGGGCCCTCCGTGGGTTCGGGAGCCCGCTCGTCGACCTGCTCGCACCCTCCCCGTACGTCTCCTTCCAGAGCGGCATCGACCCGACGGTCCTCCACGGGTGGCACTACCGCTGGAAGTCGACGAACCTCGCCGGCCTCTCCGACGAAACCATCGCCGTCATCGCCGACCACGCCTACGCCGCCGGCTCGCCGCGGTCGTGTGTGGTGATGTTCCACTTCGGCGGCGCGGTCGTCAGAGCTCCCCACGAGGCCACGGCCTATGCCGGTCGCGACGTGGCTCACAACATCGTCATCGAGGGCGTCTGGCTCCCTGGCGAGTCCGGCGAGCACGCCGCCGCCGAGACCGCTTGGGCACGGCGGTTCCTCGCAGCCCTCCAGCCGCACCGAGCCGGCGGGGTCTACGTCAACTTCCTCGATTCCGACGACGATTCCGCGCGGGTTCGAGAGGCCTACGGCGAAGAGGTCTACCGGCGACTCGCCGAGGTGAAGGCCAAGTACGACCCAGACAACGCCTTCCACCACAACAAGAACATCCAGCCCGGCTGACGACTGCGTAGCCCGGCCGCGAGAGGGAGTGCACACAAATGGTCACGACCATCGTGATCGTCGTGGCGCTCACCATCGGTCTCGCCTATCTCGGCCTCGTGCTCTGGCTTCGCTCCCGCGGCGAGCGCGAGGTCGCGCTCGAGCGGGAGGGCAGCCGCGCCCGCGAGGCTGCGGCCGTCTTGGCCTACGATCCAGACGGTGACCAGCGCCTCCGCAGCACAGCGCCTGCGCGACCTCGCGGTGTTGCGCCGGATTCGCGACCGGATCGACCGTGAGTACGCCCAGCCGCTCGACGTCGAGGCGCTCGCGCGCGGCGCGCACATGTCGGCCGGGCACCTCAGCCGGCAGTTCCGGCTCGCCTTCGGCGAGTCGCCGTACAGCTACCTCATGACGCGGCGCATCGAGCGTGCGATGGCGCTGCTTCGGCGCGGCGACATGAGCGTTACCGAGGTCTGCTTCGCGGTCGGCTCCTCGTCGCTGGGCACGTTCAGCACCCGGTTCACCGAGCTGGTCGGCGTGCCGCCCAGCACCTACCGGCGACAGGCGGAAGGAGCGATGGAGGGAGTCCCGCCGTGCGTGGCCAAGCAGGTGACCAAACCGATCAGGAATCGAGAAGCGACGCTGCCCGGCCGCGCCTAGCATGGCCGCCATGAACACCATCACCATTCACTCGAGCATGCTTCCGCACGACGATCCGGAAGCGTCCCTGGCCTTCTACCGCGACACCCTGGGCTTCGAGGTCCGCGGCGACATCGAGTACGGCGGGATGCACTGGATCACGGTCGGCCCCGCCGACCAGCCCGGCACGTCCATCGTCCTCTACCCGCCCCAGGCCAGCCCCGGCGTCACCGAGGACGAGCGCCGCACGATCGCCGAGATGATGGCGAAGGGGACGTTCGCCAGCATCAACCTGGCCACCGCCGACCTCGACGGCACCTTCGCCCGGCTACAGGCCGGCGACGCCGAGGTCGTCCAGGAGCCGGTCGACCAGCCGTACGGGATCCGCGACTGCGCGTTTCGCGACCCTGCGGGCAACCTCATCCGCATCCAGGAGCTGACCAATGGCTGAGAAGAAAGCTGCAAAGAAGAGCACCAAGACGAAGGCCGCGACGTTCTCGGCCGAGGAACGGGCCGCGATGCGCGAGCGCGCCGCCGAGCTGAAGGCCGAAGCGCGCAAGGCGGACGGCGAGAAGATCCTGCTCGCCAAGGTCAAGGAGATGCCGGAGGCGGATCGCGTGATGGCCGAGCGGATCCACGAGATCGTCAAGGCCAACGCCCCCGAGCTGTCCCCGAAGACCTGGTACGGGATGCCCGCCTACGCCAACAAGGACGGCAAGGTCGTCATCTACTTCCAGGACGCGGCCAAGTTCGACTCCCGGTACGCGACGTTCGGCTTCAACGACGCCGCGAAGCTCGACGACGGCGCGATGTGGCCGACCTCCTTCGCACTGAAGAAGCTGACCGCGGCCGACGAGAAGAAGATCGCCGAGCTCGTGAAGAAGGCGGTCGGCTGAGCTAGTAGCCGCTGAAGCTGTCGGTCGCGATCCGGTCGGCGCCGACGCCCGCTTCCTCCAGCTCGGCGGTGACCGCCTTCGAGAACCCCGGCGGCCCGGCGACCATGAAGCGCGCCTCCCCGAGGCCCTCGCCGAGCTGGTCGCGGAGGAAGGCGGCGTCGACGCGGCGGCTTTCACCGGGCCAGGACTCGTCCTCGGTCATGGTCGGGACGAGTCGCAGATCCGTGCCTCCCCCCTCGATCTCCTCGAGCTCGTCGAGGAAGGCGGAGGAGGCACGATCCCGGTTCGAGTAGATGAGCGTCACGCGGTGCGGAAGCCTCTCGTCCGCGATATACCGGAGCATCGAGCGGAAGGGCGTGATGCCGATCCCGCCGGCCACGAAGACGAGCGGGCCGTCGCCCGGCTCGGGAAGGACGAAGGAGCCCTTCGGCGGCTCCACCTCCACCTCGGCACCGACCGGGAGCTCGGCGAGCGACTGCTTGAAGGCACTCTCGCGCAGTCGCGTGCAGAAGCCGATCACCCCCCGCTCGCTCGGTGACGTGACGGCCGTGAAGTGCCGCCGGGCGCCCTTCTCGTCCTCGTGCGGCGGATCGAGCAGCTCGACCCAGAAGTACTGGCCCGGCCGGTAGTCGAGCTCGGCGCCGCCGAGATCGATGAGGACGAGCAGCGTCCCCTTCGCGACCTCGCGCTTCTCCTTGATCGTCGTCTTCATCTTCACCAGAGGTTTGTGTCGGGGCCGCGCCGGCTCTTACGGCTCGCCTCACCCCGTGAAGCCCGTTACGGCGTCCCCGATCAGTTTCGCGCCGATCAGAAGAAAGAGCACCACCATGATGACGGCGTTGTTCGCCGCCATCCAGTCTCTGAGCGCGTCGAGCAGCCCGCGGGATCGTTCCCCGAGGGCGAGGCTCAGAAGGAGTGGAGCCACCACCCCCGCCGACGCAAGGGCGACGAACACCGCCAGGGTGGCGATCTGCTGACTCGGATCGAGCCCGAACGCGGCGATCTCCGCGGCCGCGGCGACCGACAGCAGCACGTTCTTCGGGTTGAGGGCCGAGAGCGCGAAGCCGATCGCGCCGGCCCTCGCGACCGTGAACTGGTCGACCGTGTCCATCCAGCCCGGCACGTGCGCGGCCTCGCCGGCCCTCGGCCGCCGGCGCCACTGCTTGACCGCCGCCGCCAGGAGGAGCACGCCGAGGGCGAGCAGGAGGGCGCTCACCCACGTAGCGGGCTCGCCCGACTCGCTCGCATCGACACCGTCGGCCAGCAGGAGCACGCCGCCACCGACAGCAGCGAGCCCGACGCACCACGCCAGGACGAACGCGAGGGCCTTCACCCTCCCTTTCTCGGACCTCAGAACGAGCACGACGGCGACGATCGGGACGGGAAAGATCGCGATCCCGACCGCCAACGGCAGGACGGTGCCTAGCGCCTGTCCCACGGGCTCCCGGCGCCGACGCCGATCACGCGGCGGAACCTATACGACCGAGGGCGCTGCGAGCGGCTGAGCAACGGGAGTAGAGTCGCTCCGTGGGGGAGGTGGGACGCCGGGCAGTCCGTCCTTCGGCCGGGAGGCGGCTTCGCCTGCCCACGTCTTCTCGGGCCCGTGGCACGAGCGCTCACGAGCCTTCGAGGAGGCCGTCGTCAGCCAGTGGAAGGAGGAGGGCCATGCGCCGCTCGAGAGGGCTGCGTACGTGCTTGCTGATCGGCCTGCTGCTGTTCGGGGCGTCGACGTTCAACGTCGGTGTCGCCGCCGCGCAGCAACAGGATGGCTTCATCCCGATCAACCCGACCAAGTCCAACAAGACGATCGTCCTCAAAGGCAACCGCCTGACGATCCAGGACATCGTCGACATCGCGCGCTACGGCGCGAAGGTCAAGATCGCCAAGTCGCACCAGGACTACATGAACCGCGCGTACAACCTCATCATCGAGGCGTCGCGCCAGGGCATCCCGGTGTATCGCTTCAACCGCGGCGCCGGCGCGGCCCGCGAGACGGTGATCTTCGAGGGTGACCCCTACGAGCCGGCGAACCTCCTCAACCTCCAAACGCGTCGGATCAACGCCGCCAACGGCGGCCGCTGGCGCGTCCGCGATCCTTACATCCCGTACGTGGAGGCGGAGGAGATCGTCAGGGCCATGATGGCCGTCCGGGCGAACAACATCATGTACGTCGCGAACGGCCCGGCGACCGCACAGAAGATCGCCGATCTCCTCAATAACCGGATCACGCCGCTCACCCAGGGCGACGGCTTCTACCACGGGGAGGGCGACCTGCCGCAGGCGGGCAACGTCGAGTCGGCGATCTTCGGCTTCGGCGAGGTCTTCTACAAGGGCCAGCGCATGCCGGCGATCGACGCGCTCAACCAAGCCGGCGTCGAGCCGGGCGGTGTCGACCCGAACGACCCCGAGAACGACATGGGTCTCTTCCGGGGGATCTACAGCACCAACGCGTACACGCTGGGCCAGGCGGCGCTTCTCGTGACCGACGCGAAGAAGGTCCTCGACTGGTACGACCTGATCTTCTCGGTCTCGATGCACGGCCTGAACAGCAGCATCACGCCGCTGAGCCAGGTCCCGATGGATCTCGAGAGGCCGCTGCCCTACGCCGTCTGGCAGGCGCACCGGATGCTCAAGATCCTCGGTGACAGCTACCTGTACGACCTCGAGTTCCAGGTCGTGAACGGGCAGGTGCAGGGGATCCCGCGCCTACTCCAGGATCCGCTGAGCTACCGCACCTACCAGTGGCGCAACGGCGCCGCGTGGCGGGCGTGGGACGAGCTCAGGCGGACGACCCTCCTGGAGGTCAACTCCTCGGACCACAATCCGTCAACCGCCCCGGGCACGCGTCCGAGTGACTCGCCGGAGCTCCAGACGCCGTGGTTCATGCGCCACTACGTGAAGCCCACCCCGGCGAACACGCCGTACGCGGGCTGGAAGAGCGAGGGCGGGTTCACGCTCTCGAACTCGAACTTCAACAAGACGGAGCTCGCAGGGAACGTCGAGCAGTTCACGATCGCGCTCACGGACACCGTGCACACGGTCGCGCTGCGGACGCTCCGGATCGGGCAGCCGTTCTTCTCGGTGATCGTGCCGAGCGACGTGCTCAGCCCTGAGGTGTTGGCCCGGGCAGCCCCGCAGCACGAGGGCTCCGCGGTCATCGGCACGCTCGTCGACGAGCTCCAGGCGCTCACGATGCCCATCCCGGTGGAGTTCGACGCAGAGCGGATTCATCCGGACGAGACGACGACGTTCGGGAGCGAGAAGGTCGCCAAGTCGCGGCTGGCCCTCGACGTCTCGCTGCGGCTCATCGCCCAGGAGGCGCTCGCAGCGACCTTCTGGGCGGACGTCCGCCGGGCGCAGAAGCCCTCGCGGTCGTTCGGGGATGTGCCCGAGTGCGCGTGGGATGCCTTCCGCGAAGTCATCCCCTGGCAGGCGGACCCGGCGAGCCGGCCGCCGAACCCGGGCGAGATCGCGTACGACTTCCTGCGCGATAACGATCCCGTCGACTGCCTCGGCAACCTCGCCGCGGCGCCCGTGATCAAGATCAGGCCGAACTAAGCAACCCGTCGGAGTGGGCCGGCCACCGTGGGGTGGCCGGCCCACCGCCGGCCTCGGAGGCTACGCTCGGGCATTCCGTGATACGACCGCTCCTCACCGGGCTCTGGGTGGCCGCCGTTCTGGGCACAGCCGCCTGCGGCGGCGAGGAGAAGGCCGCGCCTGGGAACCAGGTGGACGCGATCGTGGCCGCGACTTCCGAGATCGTCTACCAGTGCCGCGCGGTCGAGAGCGGCTTCCTCTCGAGCCCGAACACGGAGGCGCTCGAACGCGACGTAGACGTGCTCCTCGCCGCCGCGGACGAGTTCGACCTCGATGCACCCTTCGACCGGCCCCAGGCGTCCGTCCAGCCGGAGACGACGCTCCGCGACCAGATCGAGCTCGCGGTCGCTCGCCTGGAGGGCTCCTGTGCGCCGGAGCTCGCCGAGGAGCTGCGGGCCGCGATCGACTGACGTTTCACGTCCGTCCAGGACGTGAATTACTAGCCATGGGACTCTTCCGCCTCGTCGCGCGCATGACGATCGGGCTCCTGTTCGTCGGCCACGGCACCCAGAAGCTCTTCGGCTGGTTCGGCGGCGGCGGCCCGGAGGGCACCGGCCGGTTTTTCGAGCAGGCGGGGCTGCGGCCCGGGAAGCGCAACGCGCTGGCCGCCGGCGCCGCAGAGGCGGGCGGCGGCCTCCTCTTCGCCATGGGCGCCGCAACGCCGCTCGCGGCCGCCGCTCTCTCCGGCTCGATGATCACGGCGATCAAGACGGTCCATTGGGAGAAGGGCATTTGGAGCAGCGGAGGCGGGTACGAGTACAACCTCGTCCTGCTTGCCGCCGTCTTCGGGCTGACCGAGAACGGACCCGGCTCGCCGTCGGTTGACGCCGCGCTGGGCAAGCGCCGCTGGGGCACGGCCTGGGCCTTCGCCTCGCTCCTGGCCGGCGCGGCAGGATCGGCCGCCGTCCTCGCTTCGGCGGAGGACGCGCCCGCCGGGCGGCCGGAGCGCGAGCCCGCGGCCGCCACCTAGTAAGCCCAGCATCCACGGCGTCGCCCCCGGGCCGGAGAGGGCCGGGGGCGACACCGGTCTAGGCGGAGAGGGGTGTCGGCGTGGCCTCGGGAGGAGCCTCGGATTCCGAGACGTCGAAGCGAGGCAGCCACTCGAGCCAGCTCGGCAGCCACCAGTTCCAGTCGCCGAGCAGCTTCATCGAGGCGGGCAGGAGCACTCCCCGGACGATCGTCGCGTCGATCAGGATCGCCGTCGCGAGGCCGACGCCGAACTGCTTGAACATCAGCATCGAGAGTGCGATGAAGACCGCGAACACGGCGAACATCACGACTGCGGCTGCAGTGACGACGCCGGCCGTCGTCCGGATGCCCTGCGCCACGGCCTCGTCAGTGCTCGCTCCTCGCTGGACGGCCTCCCGAATCCTGCTCAGCAGGAACACGTGGTAGTCCATCGAGAGCCCGAACAGGATCACGAACAGGAGCAGCGGCACGACGGGGTCGATCCCGGCCGTGGAGGTAAAGCCGAGGATGCCCCTGCCGTATCCGTGCTGGAAGACGAGCACCAGCACGCCGTAGGCGGCGCCGACGGAGAGCAGGTTCAACACGATCGCCTTGGCCGCGATCACGGGCGACCGGAAGGCGACGAGCATGAGCGCGAACGCGAACACGAGCACGAACCCGACGACGAGCGGGAGCTTCGACGTCATCTCCTCGGATGTGTCCGTCCACTGCGCTGTGAGGCCCGTCACACCGGCCTCGGCGTCCGGAAGGGCGCCGACCGTGTTCGGCACGATCTCGTCGCGCAGGACCCGCAGTGACTCGTTCGAGGCCTTGTCGGTGCCCTTGCCCTCGATCGCGATCGAGATGGCCGCGACCGTCCCGGGCTCGTTAACAGCGACCGAGATCGGCTCGTGCATCCGGCCGCTCTCGAGCGCGCGCTCCTGGAGCCGCTGGATCGCGGCCTGCATCTCGGGCGTGTTGACGTCCGGCGCCTCGACCACGACGGTGGCCGGGAGGGCAGCACCCGGAAACGCCTCCTGCATGCGGTCGTAGGTCTGCACCGCCGGCAGTTCCTGCGGGAACGTGTCGGGGCCCGGCTGCACCATGCGGAGCTGAAGCGCGGGCAGGGCGAGCGCCACCAGCAGGCCGCCGGCGAGGACGGCCGACAGGACCGGCCGGCGCAAGACACGGTCGACGATCCAGCCCCAGACGCGGCCCTCGCGCTCACGGCGACTGCGGCCCAGGAACGGGATCCGGCCCCGATCGACCTTGTCGCCGAGCCGCGAGAGCAGCGCGGGGAGCACGGTGAGGGAGCCGAGCATGGCGATCGCGACCACGGCGATCGTCGACATCGCGAACGAGGCGAAGACGCGGTCGCCGGTCAGGAACATGCCGGCCATCGCGGTCATGACCGTCAGGCCGGAGACGAGCACGGCGCGGCCGGAGGTCGAGGCAGCGATCTCGATGGACTCGCTGACGCTGCGGCCCTTGCCCCGCTCCTCGCGTGCGCGTCGCAGGTAGAAGAGCGAGTAGTCCACGCCGACAGCGAGGCCGACCAGCAGCACGATGGCGCTTGCCTGGGTTGCCACCGGCACGGCCTGGCTCGTCACAGCGACGAGGCCGAACGTGGCGATCACGGCCGTGAGGGCAAGGATCAGCGGGATCCCGGCCGCCACGAGCGCGCCGAAGGCGACGACGAGGATGATCAGCGTGATCGGGAGCGACAGCTCGCCAGCCTTGCCGAGGTCGTCCGCGAACGCGGTCTCGATCGCCTTCGCGGCGCTGGCGTCACCGAACTCTCCGATGAAGAGCTTCGGATGAGCTTCCTGTGCGTCGGCAACTTGGTCGAGGACCGGATCGATCTTCTCGGCGGCCTTGTCGGCGGCACCGCGGATCTGGAACTCGACGAGCGCCGCGCCGCCGTTCTCGGCGATCTGGCCGGCGTTGCCCTCATCGAGGGGGGAGCGGACGTTCTGGACGACGTCGAGCTTGGCGAGCCTCGCAACAACGTCGTCGACCGCGGCGACGAACGCCGGGTCCGTCGTGGAGAGCGAAGAGCTCTGCACGAGCACGCTCTCGTCGGCGGGCCGCTGGAAGCCCGCGTCGAGAATCCTGTCCATGGCACCGGACTCGCGGGGTCCGGCCGTGTTCGGGTCGATCGTCTTCGTACCGACCATCCCGCCGAGCGCGAAGGCGAGGACGACGAACGCGAGCCAGCCGAAGGTCGCGGTCTTCCAGTGGTCGGCGCTCCAGCGGCCCATCCTGGCCGCGAGGTTCCGGGTGTTGGCGATGGTGGTCATGGCATCACGTCCTTTCCTGGTCGAGTGCATGCCTCGACGCTAGGAGGGCGACCGCGTCGCGACCTCGTGCGCAAGCCTGATTCGACCTCACACCCGGCGACGATTCCGTCTCCTACTCAGGTAGGAGGCGGCGTGCCTGCGCCTGGAGTACGTTCACCCCGTGAGACGGCTTCGGACAATCGCGGGCAGGCACGTGTTCGACGCGTTCATCGTCCTTGCAGCCGTCGAGAGCACGCTGGAGGTCCTCCTCCGGGACGCAACGGACGGCCCGACCTCGCCGCTCTGGTTCGCGGCGCCGGCGAGCGCTCTGATCGTCCTCCCTCTGCTCGCGCGGCGCCGCTTTCCTTTCGCGGCGCCGGTGACGGTGTGGGTGATCGCGGCCGCGATCTCGTTCGTTGACGAGCGGCTCGTCCCGTTTCTGGCAGCGGCGAATCTCGCCGGCCTGGCGGCCGCATACCTGCTCGGCAACCTCCGCGACTCGAGGCAAGGTCAGGTCGGGCTGTTGGTGGTCGTCGCCAGCGCCGCGGTCGTCATGGTCAACAACCCGACCACGTCCACCGGCGAGCTCGTCGCCGTCCCGCTTCTCTTCGCGCTCGGCTGGCTTGCCGGCTTCCTCCTGCGTGGGCGTTCCGAACAGGCCGAAGCGGCCGAGGCGCGCGCGGCCCAGGCCGAACGCGAGCGCGACGCGGCCATGCGCATCGCGGTCGCCGAGGAGCGCGCCCGCATCGCGCGCGAGCTTCACGACGTCGTCGCGCACGCCGTCAGCGTCATGGTTCTCCAGGTCGGCGCCGTCCGTCACAAGCTGCCGGCGCCGCTCGAGGAGGACAGAGAGGCGCTCGGGCGGGTCGAGGACGCCGGCCGCACCGCACTCGCCGAGATGCGCCGTCTCCTCGGCGCCATGCGCCGCGAGGGGGACGGCGTCGCCCTGACGCCCCAGCCCGGACTCGACGGCCTCGAGCGGCTCGTGGAGGAGATCGGCCGCGCGGGCCTTCCCGTGCGCCTGCACGTCGACGGCGACCCTTTCCCTCTGCCCCGCGCCCTCGACCTCTCGGCCTACCGCATCGTGCAGGAGGGCTTGACGAACGCGCTCAAGCACGCCGAGGCTGCTCACGCTGACGTGACCGTCCGCTACGCACGCGACGGAGTGCAGGTCGAGGTACGCGACGACGGCAGGGGCACGGCCGCCGGCGACGGTCTCGGCCACGGCCTCGTCGGCATCCGGGAGCGCGTGACGATCTTCGGCGGCGAGATGAGCGCCGGCACGGCGCCGGACGGCGGCTTCCTGCTCACCGCCCGCCTTCCGCTCGAGGAGACCCGGTCGTGACCGTCCGGGTCCTCGTCGCCGACGACCAGTCCATGGTTCGCGCCGGCTTTCGGATGCTGCTGGCGGGCGAGCCCGACATCGAGGTCGTGGCCGAGGCGAGTAACGGGCTCGAGGCCGTCGACAAGGCCGGCCGCTTCCACCCCAACGTCGTCCTGATGGACATCCGGATGCCGGAGCTCGACGGGCTCGAAGCGACCCGACGGATCCTCGCGGCTGATAATGCGGCGCGCGTCCTCATCCTGACCACGTTCGACCTCGATGAGTACGTCTACGAGGCGCTGCGCGCGGGCGCGAGCGGGTTCGTGCTCAAGGACGACCCTCCCGAGCAGCTCCTGGCCGCGATCCGCGTCGTCGCGGGCGGCGAGGCGCTCCTCTCCCCCGCGATCACGAAGCGCGTCATCGCGCAGTTCACGCGCACGCCCCGGCCGGCGCCCCCGCCGGCGGTCGAGGAGCTCACCCAGCGGGAGCTGGACGTGTTCCGCCTCATCGCGCGCGGCCTCTCGAACGCCGAGATCGGCCGCGAGCTCTACATCAGCGACACGACCGTGAAGACGCACATCACGCACATCCTCCAGAAGCTCGACCTGCGCGACCGCGTCCAGGCGGTCGTGCTCGCGCACGAGACCGGGCTCTTCGAAGCGGACGGTCGCTAGCCGCACCGACGGGACTACGCTGCCCCCGTGCGCGCCGCCGTGCTCGTCGAAGGGAACAGCGACCGCGTCGCGCTCGAGACGCTTGCCGCCCGGCGCGGGCGCGATCTCGCGTCCGAGAGGGTGGCGGTGGTCGCCCTCGACGGAGCGGGCAACATCCGGAGCGCTCTCGCCCACTTCGGCCCTCCGGGGCTCGGGCTCCGTCTGGCCGGCCTCTACGACGCCGGCGAGGAGGAGTGGTTCCGGCGGGGGCTCGAGCATGCAGGGGTCGGCACGGCCCGAGACCGTTCGGACATGGAGCGGCTGGGGTTCTTCGTCTGCGTCGATGACCTCGAGGACGAGCTGATCCGGGCACTCGGTGCGCCGGCCGTCGAGGCCGTCGTCGCCGCTCAGGGCGAGCTGCGGCCCTTCCGCACGCTCCAGAAGCAGCCCGCCCAGCGCGGCTGGACAACTGAGGCACAGCTCCGGCGCTTCCTCGGCACGCACAGCGGGCGCAAGGCCCAGTACGCGCGGGCGCTCGTCGAGGCGCTCGACCTCGAGCGGGTACCCACGCCGCTCGACCGCGTCCTCGCCTACGTAGATAGGTAGCGCGACACTCCGAAGATGGGTAGCCGCCCCGATGCGGGGCGAATAGGCCGCGCCGTAGCGTCGTCGGTGTCACTTCCACGCTCTTTCAAGGAGACACCGATGACGCACATGATCGAAGAGACCAAGCCCGATTTCGAGGCGATCAAGCAGCGCCAGCAGCAGGCCTGGGCGAGCGGCGACTTCCACGTCGTGGCCGCCATGATCGTGCCGACCGCCGAGCACCTCGTCGACACGGCGGACCTCCACGCCGGCTGGCGCGTGCTCGACGTCGCCACCGGCAGCGGCAACGCCGCCATCGCGGCGGCGCGGCTCGGCGCCAACGCCGTCGGGGTCGACTACGTCCCGGCGCTCCTCGAGCGCGGCCGCAAGCGCGCGGCCGTCGAGGGGCTCGAGGTGGAGCTCCTCGAGGGCGACGCCGAGGCTCTGCCCTTCCCGGACGCGTCCTTCGACGCGGTCACGTCGGTGTTCGGCTCGATGTTCGCGCCGAACCACGCGCAGGCCGCCGCCGAGCTTCTCCGCGTCTGCCGGCCCGGCGGCAGGATCGCCCTGGCCTCCTGGACGCCGGACGGCTTCATCGGCGATCTCTTCCGCACCGTCGCCGCACACGTCCCGCCCCCGGCCGGCGTCCCGTCGCCGATGCTCTGGGGCACCGAGTCCTACCTCCGCGAGCTCTTCGGCGAGGAGATCTGCTCGCTCGAGGTCGAGGAGCAGACCTTCACGTGGCGTTTCGAGTCCCCCGAGGACCTCGTCACCTTCTTCCGCACGTGGTACGGGCCGACGCTGAAGGCCTTCGCGGCCCTCGAGGGCGACGCCCGCGACGCGCTCGAAGCCGACCTCGTCGCCCTCGCGCGCCGGTACGACCGGCTCGGCGACGGCGCCGCAGCCATCCCCGCGACCTACACCGAGGCGGTGGCGACGCGGCGCTGAGCCGCCGGTACGCCGCGCGCAAGGCCACGAAAGGACATCCGATGGAGACGATGATCACCCACCATCTGCTCGCGCAGCGGGAGCGCCACGAGGCGCCCCGGCCCGCCAGGGAGATCACGTTGCGCTCCCGCGCGGTCGCCCGCGGCGAGAGGCTCTACGCGACGCCTGTCGCAGCCCCGGAAGGGCCGGCTACGCGCCGGCCCGCCCGGGCCCGCAGGGCCTGGGCCTGGGCACGCACGCTTACCGCTTGAGCTGGAGCTCGGCGGCGCGGCGGGCTGCATCCCGCCGCGTCGCCGCACCCAGCTTCCTGAGCACGGCCGCGACGTGGTGCTCCGCGGTACGGGGCGACACGACCAGCTGCTCGGCGATCTCCGCGTTCGTGAGCCCTTCCGCCAGGAGCGCCGCCACCTCGAGCTGGCGCGCGGTGAGCCCGGCCGGGTTCGCGAGCGTCGCGTCACGCGGACCGGCCGGGACGCGCGCTCCGAGATCCCGCAGGCGAAGGGTTACGTGCCTCGTCAGCGGCTCGGCACCGAGCCCGCGGGCGAGCTCGAGCGCCTCGCCGAGAAGCTCCTCGTCGGCGAGCTGCGCCAGCATCAGGGCCCGGTCGTAGGTCCACCCCACCGCGCCGAACGCATCCGCGGCGCCCAGCCAGTCCCGCCGGACCATGGCCGCGTGCGGCGGCGCCATCCGCTCGTCGGGCTCCGCGTCGATCCCCGCCAGCGCGGCCCACGCCATGGCCCGCAGGCCGGCCCAGCCCACCTGGCCCGAGCGCTCGCGGATCGACTCGAGCGTCCGGGTGAATCGCTCCACCGGCATGGGCGCACCGCTCGTCAGGGCCCGTTCCGTTTCCAGTTCGAGCACGGGCGCGACGCGCTGCAGCTCGCGGGTGCGGTCGGCCTGGACGGCGAGCTCGACCAGACGCTCGGTCGCGTCCGGGTCGCCGCGGCGGACGGCGAGCTCGGCCAGCACCGTGTTGGCGAGGATCTGCGAGACGTTCGAGTCGCCCTCGATCTCCGCAAGGGTCGCACGCTCGGCCTCGTCCCAGTCGCCGGCGCGCAGCCGAAGCCATGCGATCGTCAGCACCGCGTACGGCGCCAGCGTGTAGACCTCGTGCTCCTTGGCGTATGCGAGCCCCTCCTCCGCGTAGCGGAGCGACGCGGCCGGATCGACCCAGGCGAGCAGGGCGTAGCTGAGGTTCAGGAGCGCCCGTGTCGCCTCGTGGCGCTCGCCGGCGGCGTCGGCTGCGGCATGGGCGTGGAGGAGCGCCTCGGCCGAGCCGCTTTCCACGTCGATCCGGACGCTGCCGATGTTGACGAGAGCGTGCGCGCAGGTGGTCTCGTCTCCGAGCCTGCCTGCGAGCTCGAGCGCGCGCTCGCCCAGCTCGCGGGCAGGCTCGAAGTCCTCCGTGAGCATCGTGAGCTGAGACAGCGCGCTGTACGCCTGGGCCAGCTCGACCGACTCCCCGAGGGGTTCCAGGATCGCGATCGCCTGGCGCGCCGTGGCCCGGGCAGCGTCGCCGTTGCCCGTGTACCAGTGGAACCGCGCCAATGCACGCAGGCACCGGCCGATCGCCGCCTGGTCGCCGAGCTCCTCGAAGAGCGTGATGGCGCGGTCCATCGCCACGAAGCCCTCGTCGAGGCGCCCGACGGCGTAGGCGGCCATCGCCAGCTCCTCCAGGACAGCGGCCTGTTCCGCCGGCCCCAGGCGCTCCACGAAGTGCGAGGCGCGGCGGTAGTGGGAGTACGCCTCGCGGTTCGAGCTCACCTCTGCGGCGCGGCGCGCTGCCACGAGCGCATGCTCGGCCACGACGTTCTCGGCCCCTGCGGCCTCCGCGTGGTGGACGATGTCGGCCGGATCGGCACCCGCCGCCAGCAGCGCCTCGAGGATGCCGGCATGCAGCCGCCGGCGCCCGGCGATCGGGACGCTCGCCCTGATCGCGTGACGCGCGAGCTCGTGCCGGAAGCGGACGTGTCCAGGGTGGACCTCGAGGAGCTGCCGCCGCTCGGGCTCTTCCGCGGCCTCCGGCCACTCCGGCATGACCGCGTCGAGAACAGAGGTCGGGACGCGGCTCGGCACGACGGAGACGAGCTCGACGAGCCGTCGCGCGTCGGGCTCGAGGCGGGAGGCGCGTGCGAGGAGCGCGGTCGCCACCGAGGGCGGGAGATCGGCCGTCGTGCGGGCGGCGATGAGCTCCGTGACGTAGAACGGGTTGCCGGCCGTGGCCGCGTACACCTCACCGGCGCCCTCGCCCGCCAGGGACGCCACCGCGCCCTCCGAGAGCGGCGCCAGGTCGAGGAACACGGAGTCATCGGCCCGAACCGCCCCGACCGTCGCGTGCAGCGCGTGGCCCGGCGACGCCTCGCCGGCGCGGTACGTCAAGACCAGGAGCGCGGGCAACGACCCGATCCGGCGCCCGACCACGGTGATCGCGTCGAGCGTCGCTTCGTCCGCCCAGTGCACGTCCTCGAAGACGAGCACGGTCGGCTGCGGCGGACAGACGAGGTCCCTGACCAGGAGCTCCTGGATCTCGTGCGGCGCCGCGCCGGAGGCGAGAGCCTCCTCCAGCCCCCGGGAGACGTTCCCTGCCAGGTCACGGACGGCTCCGAGCGGGCGCGGGATGCTCAGGTCGTCGCACGTCCCGACGAGGACGCGCGCGTCCGGGCCGAGGTCGCGCAGGAAGTGCGTGACGAGCGAGGTCTTGCCGATGCCCGGCTCGCCGGTGACGAAGACCACGCGGCCGTTCCCGCCGGCCGCGGCGTCACGCGCCTCCGTCAGCGCAGCCAGCGCGCTCTCGCGCTCGAGGAGCTCCACGGGTGAACGATAGAACGTGCTCACAGGCAGAGTTAGCCCGTGGCGACGATGCGAGACCTCGACGAGATCGCACTCTCCCTCCCGCAGGTGACGAAGGAGGTCTCCGACGACGGGCGGCCGACCTACCTCGTCCACGGCAAGCTCTTCTGCCTGCACCGGAGCCGCCGCCGCGACGCGGTCGACCCGGAGACGGGCGAGCGACTCGACGACGTGCTCATGTTCCGGGTGGCGGATCTCGACGTGAAGGAGCTCATGCTCGCGGACGCCCGCGGCGTCTTCTTCACGACACCGCACTTCAAGGGCTATCCGGCCGTGTTGATGCGCATCCCTGGCCTGGCCGGCATCGAACGCGAGGAGCTTCGGGACCTGGTCGTCGAGGCCTGGCTCACTCGAGCGCAGAAGCGCGTGGCGAGAGCCTGGCTCGCCGAGCATGGGGCGTCCGATGGTTGAATCCCGACGTGCGCATCTCGCTGATGATCGAAGGCCAGGAAGGGGTCGACTGGGAGCAGTGGCTCGCGCTCGCGCTCGCGGCTGAGGCGGCCGGGCTCGAAGGGCTCTTCCGCTCCGACCACTATCGCTCGATCGAGCGCGGCGAGCCGGCGGGCTCGCTCGACGCCTGGGCGACGCTCGCGGCGCTCGCGGCCCGCACCGAGCGCCTGCGCCTCGGCACGATGGTCTCGCCGGTCACGTTCCGCCCCGCGTCCGTGCTCGCGAAGTCCGTCGTCACGGTCGACCGGATCTCGGGCGGGCGCGCCGAGCTCGGCATCGCCGCAGGCTGGTACGAGGCCGAGCACGAGTCGTACGGCTTTCCCTTCCTGACCACGCGCGAGCGGCTCGACGAGCTCGACCGCCAGCTCGAGGAGATCAACCGCCAGTGGACGGAAGCGGAGGACGTCGAGCCCAAGCCGGTGCAGCGGCCGCGTCCCACGACCATCGTCGGCGGCCGCGCGAAGCCGCGCACCGTGCGCGCCGCCGTGCGCCACGCCGACGAGTACAACACGGTCTTCCCCACGCTCGAGGAGGCACGCGAGCGCCGGCGCATCCTCGCCGAGGCCGCCGAGGCCGCCGGCCGGCCGCCGCTCACGTTCTCGATGATGATCTCGTGCGTCGTCGGCCGGGACGAAGCCGAAGCACGCGACCGCCTCCCCCGCTTCCGCGAGGTGACGGGCCACGACGAGCCCCTGCTCTTCGGCACCGTCGAGCAGGTGGCCGAGCGCCTGCACGAGTACGAGGCCGTAGGCGTCGAGCGGGCGATGCTCCAGCACATCGTCCACGAGGACGTCGAGATGGTCGACGTCCTCGGCGAGCTCGTCGCAGCTCTACGCTAGAGCTTCTTCGTGTACCGGTGGCAGGGAACGGTGATCGGCCCGCGCTCCGTGGCGGCGGCGTAGTCGAACGGCCCCTCGTCCTCCCAGCCGGCCCGCTCGTAGAACGCCCTCGCCCTCCCGTTCCCGGCGACGACCGCCAGCCAGGCCTGGTCGTGGCCGTTTGCCTTCACGTGGCGCTCGGCCTCCGCGATGAGCGCGTGCGCCACGCCGGACCCTCGGTGGGCTGACGAGACGTAGACCTGCTCGACCTCGTCGTCGACGACCATGACGAACCCGGCGACGTCCCCGTCGACCGTGGCGACCGTCGTGTCGCGCACGCGCTTCGCGGCGCGGGTCCGGAACGACTCGTCGGTGCGTATCTCCACCAGCTCCTGCGGCACGAGGCCCTCGTGACCGTCGCGCCAACCGACCCGCCAGATCTCGGCGACGGCACCGGCGTCCTCGGAGGCGGCAGAGCGGATCTCGACCGCGGGACCGCCCGCCAGGACCCGCGTGCGGCTGTCCGGCTGATGGGCCGCGAGCAGGGCCACCAGGTCTCCGACGGCCGCCCGAATGTCCTCCTCGGCGGTCTCGTGCTGGCCTTCCACGACGACCAGCGCCTCGGTGGTGGACGCGCTCGTCGCGCTCTGCGCACTCTGCCGCCAGCACCAGCGGCGGGCGCAGACGACATCCTCCTCGTCGACGAAGACGACCTCGCCCGGGTCCGGATGGGTCACTTCGCTCGAGCCGAGGTCGGTGAACGGCTCGTCACCTCGCGCGAAGCGCACGGTGATCGACCCCGCGACGCCGGCCCGGTCGAACACGGCCACCGGCATGGCATAGCGGATGGACACGAGGTTCCCCAGGTCGACGAGCGTGCTGATCGAGGGGATGTCGCCATGCTTGTCGAGCCGGCGCAGGAGCGCCTCGGCGGCGTTGCGGTACTGGGTCGGCTTCGCCCCGAACGCAGTGAACGCGCGGCGCCAGGCGACGATCGAGGGGAGGTCGGCCAGCGCGGTCGCGGCCAGGCGCCCCGACGCCGCCGACTGCTCGGCGCGGTACGCCTCGAGCAGGGCAGGCGAGCTGGGACCGTTGGCGAGCCCCGTCGCGTGGACGAGGCCCGCCCGGATCCCCGGATAGCGCTCGGCGAGGTCGCTGTCGCACGCGAACACGCGCGAGACGCTACCTGGCTACCTCCTCACGGTGAACGACTGCGTGAGCTCGGCCTTGGAGCTCGACCCGACGTAAACGTCGATCCGTCCCGGCTCGACGACGAGCTTCCCGCGGTCGTCGTAGAAGCCGAAGTCGCTGCGGTCGAGCGTGAAACTCACCTCCGTCGACTCGCCGTTCGCCAGCGTCACGCGCTCGAACCCCCGCAGCCGGCGCACGGGCTGCGAGATGCTCGCCACCGGGTCGTTGATGTAGAGCTGGACGACCTCGTCGCCGGGGATCGCACCCGTGTTCGTGACGGTCACGGTCGCCTTCACGCTCCCCTTCGAGGAGACGCTCGACGAGGTCAAGCGGAGGTTCGTGATCGAGAAGGTCGTGTAGCTGAGGCCGTGCCCGAACACGAACTGCGGGTCGCAGCTCGGGATGTCGCGGTGGCGCGAGTTCCACTTCACGTCCGGGTTGCACGGCCGGCCGGTGCGCTCGTGGTTGTAGTAGATCGGCACCTGGCCGAGCCGTCGCGGGAAGGTCACGGGCAGCTTCCCGCCCGGGTTGACCTTGCCGAAGACGACGTCCGCGACGGCGGGGCCCGCCTGGACCCCCGGGAACCATGCCTGCAGAATCGCGGGCGCGTCACCGACGATGTTCTCGAGCGCGAGCGGGCGCCCGCTGAAGAGGACGACGGCGAACGGCGTCCCGGTCGCCTTGATCGCGGCGATCAGCTCCTCCTGGCGACCCGGAAGGTCGAGCGTGCTGCGCGAGTTGGCCTCGCCGCTCATCTCACGCGTCTCACCGAGGGCCAGGATCACCTGGTCTGCAGCCTCGGCGACCGCGACCGCCTCGGCGAAGCCGGCGTCCGTCCCGCACCCCTCGGGATCGACGTGCGGTGCCTCGGTGTTGGAGAGCGTGCAGCCCTGCGCGAAGGTCGTCGTGCCGGTGTTCTGCTGGTCGACGCCGTCCAGCACGGTCACGACGTCGCTGTCGCGCCCGGCACCCCACCAGGGCCCGAGCATGTCGTGCTGGTTGCGTCCGAGCGGGCCGATCACGGCCGTGTCGAGTGACGCGTCGAACGGCAGGACGCCGCCCGCGTTCTGGAGCAGGACCATCGAGCGGCTCGCGGCGTTCCGCGCCGCCGCCACCGCGTCCGGCTTCAACATCTGCGCCTCGGCCTCGGCCGGCAGAAACGGCGCGTACGGATTCTCGAAGAGCCCGGCACGGAACTTGATGCGCAGGATCCTCCGCACCGCGTCGTCGATGCGCTTCATGCTGATCCGCCGCTCGCGGAGGAGCTGCTCGCCGTGGTCGCGGATGAGCGTGCTCGTCATCTCCGAGTCGACGCCCGAGTTGAGCGCCAGAGCCGCCGCCGCAGGCCCGTCCTCGGCGACGCCGTGCCCGCACTCGCCGGTGTCCGGGTTCTTCGGCGGGCAGGCGCGGAGCTCGGAGACCGCCGTCCAGTCGCTCTCGACGAAGCCGTCGAAGTCCCACTCGCCCTTGAGGATGTCGTTCATGAGGTAGTCGTTGCCGCACCCCGGCACGCCGTTGAGCGCGTTGAAGGAGCACATGAACGTGTCGGCGCCGGCGTCGATCGCCGCCTTGAAGGGCGGCAGGTACATGTTCCGGAGCCGCTGCTCCGACATGTCGGTCGTGTTGTAGTCGCGCCCCGCTTCGGGCTGGCCGTAGGCGGCGAAGTGCTTCGGGCTCGCGACGAGCTTGTCCTGGGCGCTGTAGTCGCGGCCCTGGATGCCCTTGACCCGCGACGCCGCGAGCACGGCGTTCAGGTACGGGTCCTCACCGGCGGCCTCGGAGATCCGGCCCCAGCGCGGCTCGTGCGAGACGTCGATCATGGGCGCGTACGTCTGCTTGAGCCCGACGACCGCCGACTCGCGCGCGCCGAACGACGCGTCGTCGAAGGCGACCGCAGGATCGAAGCTCGCCCCGACGGCCAGCGGGATCGGAAAGACCGTGCGGAAGCCGTGAATCGTGTCGAAGGCGAAGAGCAGCGGGATCCCGAGCCGGGAGTCGTTGACGGCGATCTCCTGGAGCTCCCGTATCCGTGCCGGGTCGGTGACGCTGAGCACCGACCCGAGGCCCGCGGCCACTTCCTCCTCGGTGACGAGGAAGTCGGGCAGGAGCTGGATCTGCTCCAGCTTCTCCTCGAGCGTCATGCGCGAGAGCAGGCGGTTCACCCGCGACTCGATGCCGCGGTCCGCCGGGCCTCGGGTCGCCTGGAGCGCCTCCTCGTCGCTCGGCGCCCCGACCTGGACGACGCTTCCTGCCACGGCAGTGCCGAACGCCACGGCCGCAATCGCAGCCGCGACGACGAGCTTCGAGCTCCACATGGTTTCCCCCTTCGCTTCGCGCGAACCCTGACTGACGCTCGGGCGCGTACCCTTCGCGCTGACACGTGAAACGTCCCTCCTCCGCGCTCTCACCCTGACGTAGCGGCTCCTCTTGGCGGGCGTTCTCCTCGCGTGCGTCGCCGGGCTGTTCCTGGGGGCGCTCAACATCACCACGCGGCGCGGTCTCGCGCGCTCCCAGGACATCGAGGCCGGCTCGGCGATCATCACGCTCGTCGCGTTCGCAGTCGTGGCGCCGTTCGCGCTCGGCTCGGGCGACGCCTTCGACGCCGGCGAACTCTGGCCGTTCCTGCTCCTCGGAGCCTTCGTGCCCGGCGTCTCGCTGCTCATGGTCGTCCACGCGGTTCGGGCGGCCGGGGCGTCGCGTGCCGGGATCCTCTTCGGCATGGCGCCCCTCTTCTCGGCCCTCTTCGCAGTGATCGCGTTCGGCGAGCCGTTCCAGCTGGCGCTCGCCATCGGGACGCTCCTCGTCGTCGCGGGCGGGGTCGTGCTGGCGCTGGAAGGCGAACGGCCTGCCGACTACCGGGCGTACGGCGCCGTCCTGGCGGTGACCGTGGCCGCCGGGTTCGGCCTCCGCGACAACATCGCCCGTGCGGTCGGCGAGGAAGTGAGCGTCGACCCGCTCGCACAATCGACGGTCGTCATGCTCGGCGGCTCGCTCCTCCTCGTGGCCAACCTGCTGCGGAGGCCGGCGCCGTTCAGGCGCTTGCGGGACGCGTTCCTGCCGTTCGTCTGGTCGGGCGTCGTCCTCGCCGTCGGCCAGGGAGCCCTCTTCGAGGCGCTCGATCGCGCACGCGTCACCGTCGTCGCGCCGCTCACCGGCACCGGCGTGCTGTGGACCGTCGTCCTCTCGGCGATCTTCATCGGCCGAAGCGAGCTGATCGGCAGGCGCCTGATCGTCGTCGCGCTGCTGGTCGTCGCGGGCGGGACGCTCGTCGGCGTGACGCGCTGACCAGCCCTATGCCGCTGCCGCGGCCTGCTCGAGCTCGTCGATGACGATCTTCTTCATTCCGAGCATCGCCTCCATCGCACGGTGTGCCTTCTCGCGGTCGGGGTCCTTGAGCAGCTCGTAGAGCCGCGTCGGCACGATCTGCCACGACAAGCCGAACCTGTCCTTCAGCCAGCCGCAGGGGCCCTCTTCCCCGCCCTCGCCGAGCGTCTCCCAGTAGTGGTCGACCTCCTCCTGGTCCTCGCAGAGCACCTCGAAGGACACGGCCTCGTTGAACGTGAAGTCGGGGCCGCCGTTGAGCGCGATGAACGGCTTCCCGTTCAGCTCGAAGCTCACGGTCATGACGGAGCCCTCGGGTCGCGGCCCCGCCGAGCCGTAGCGCGCGATGTCGACGATCTTCGAGCTCGGGAAGACGGACGTGTAGAACTCCGCCGCCTCCTCGCCCTCGGTGTCGAACCACAGGCATGGCGTGATGGTCTGCATGTCGGCTCCTTTCTGCAGTCTCCTTTCTCGTTGAGACCGTAGCCGCGCCGCAGATTCATCGGTGCCTACGTCTTCACGCTGGCGACATAACCACGCACGTCCGCAGCCGGCTCCGTGTAGGCCTCGCCGAGGGCGTCCTCCATGTTCCCGATGTAGTCCTCGGCCCACGACGGAAGGTCGTAGTCGATGGCGCGCAGGAACTCGAGCGTGGCCGCGAAGCGCATGTCCGCGATGGACGGATGGTCGCCGCCGATGAACCTCTTCCCGCCGAGGAAGAACGTGTTGTAGACCTCGAGCGGCCCCGCGAGCGCTGCCTCGGCGTCCTTCGCGGCCTTGGCCTTGAGCTCGTCGTCCACGTCGGCGGTGGCGACCTCGCCCGCGTACTGCGGGAAGCCGAGGGCCGGGTAGGTCGCCCGCGCGAGCAGCGGATAGAACGTGCCGATCAGGTAGAACATCGCGCTGTCGACCATGGCCCGCTCGCCCGGATCGCGTGGGTAGAACTGGTCGAGGCCGTGCTTGTTGCAGAGGTACTGCATGATCGCGCAGCTTTCCCAGAGCGCGCCCTTCGGCAGCCCTTCCTCCTCGAGCAGCGGCGTCAGGTCGGCCGGGTCCTTGGACAGGAACTCGGGGGTGCCCTTCTTGCCCCACATGTCCAGCTCCTCGAACTCCAGCCCCGCCGCCCGGACGAAGATCCTGACGGTCAGGTTGTTGACGCTCGGCCTCAGGATGCTCAGCGTGTGCGCAGGCATGGCTCCTCCTCGTCTCTACGTGTACGGATGCTTGGCGGATCGGTCGTCGGAGAGTGAATCGCGGGAGCGGGCGGTGAGCCGCTCGATGGCGTCGGCCAGGTGCTCCTGGTCGATGTTGTAGTCGTCCCGCTCGACGCGCAGCCTGTGCGCCTCGAGCAGCACCTCGGCGTGCGTGAAGCCGACCGGCGGGTCGAAGCGGTACGAGGCCAGCTCGATCAGCAGGCCGAGCGGGTCCTCGAAGTAGATCGAGTCCATGAACCCGCGGTCCTTCGGCCCGCTGTGGCGGATGCCGCGCTCGTCGAGCCGGTCGACCACCTGCTTGAACGTGGCCTGCGAGACCGCGAAGGCGACGTGGTGCACACAGCCGATGTCCATGGAGGTGCGCGTCGGGTCGGGCTCGCGCTCCTCGTTGGTGAAGATCGTGATCAGCCGGCCGTCGCCCGGGTCGAAGTAGAGGTGGCTCTCGGACTCGTTGTCGAGGTTCGGCTGCTCGAAGACGAACGGCATGCCGAGCACGCCCTCCCAGAAGTCGATCGACGTCTGCCGGTTCGCCCCGACGATCGTGATGTGGTGGACGCCCTGGCTCTGGAGCTTCCGCATCAGAGCTCGCTCCTGACGAGCTGCGCGCCCGCGACCATCGCCTCGAGCTTCTCGTAGGCCAGGCGGCGCGGCAGGTACTTCATCCCGCAGTCCGGCGCGACGGAGAGCCGCTCCGGCGGGACAACCTCGAGCGCTCGGCGGATGCGCGTCGCCACGACCTCCGGCGTCTCCGCCTTCTCCGAGCCGAGGTCGAGGACGCCCAGGATGATGCTCTTCGACTCCACCCCGGCCAGGACCTCGGGATCGAGGTCGGGCTGGGCCGCCTCCAGGCACAGGTGCGTCGCGGCGCAGTCGTTGAGCTCGGCCAGGAACGGGTAGCCCGAGAGCCGGTTCTTGACGATGTGCGCGTAGCCGAAGCACGTGTGCAGCACGGTGTCGCCCTCGATGCCCTCCAGCGCGCGGTTGATGGCCTCGAGCGCGTACTCGCGCGCCGGGTCAGGCCGCGCCTGGAGATACGGCTCGTCGATCTGGACGACGTCGGCGCCGGCCGCCTTCAGGTCGCGGAGCTCCTCGTTGACCGCCCCTGCGTAGGCGAGCGCGAGCTCCCGCTCGTCCCCGTAGTGGTCGTCCTGCGCCTGCTGCGTCATCGTGAACGGGCCAGGAACGGTGATCTTGATCCGGCGGTCGGTGATGCTCCGTAGGAACTCGACGTCCCTGACCTCGACCGGCCGCGTCCGGCGGATCGGCCCGACGACGCGCGGGACGGGGTTCTCGTGGCCCGTGCGGTCGATGGCGACGCCCGGGTTGTCGAGGTCGACGCCGTCGAGGGCCGTGGCGAAGCGGTTCGAGTAGCTCTCGCGCCGCATCTCGCCGTCGGTGACGGTCTGGACGCCCGCCCGCTCCATGTCCTCGACGGCGAGGCGCGTCGCGTCGTCCTGCGCCTCCTCCAGATGCGCCTCGGGGACGAGCCAGAGCTCGCGCGCGCGGACGCGCGGCGGCAGGCGGTCGCCCAGGCGCTCCCTGTCGATCAACCAGCTCGGCTGCGGGTAGCTGCCGACGACGGTGGTCGCGAGCGCGGCCGCCACGCCCTAGCGCTCGACGAGCTTCGACTTGTACTCGCTCCGCTGGAGGCTTCCCCACGGTACGAGCTCGACCTGCGTCTGGACGACGAGCACGGCGCGGATCTTTTCACGGATTGCTTGCGCGAGCAAAGGATCGTCGCTCGCGTCGCGCGCCAGCTCGACCGCGACGGGAAGCGGCGGCTCCTGCTTCACGCCGGGCGACTGCGGGCGCACGAGGACATGCCCGCTCACGTCGGGGGCGAAGCCGCTCACGACCTCGCGCACGGCGGACGGAAAGACGTTGACGCCGCGCACGATGAGCATGTCGTCGGTGCGCCCGACGCAGCGCACGCGCGGGCCCGTGCGGCCGCACGCGCATGGGCTCGTGCGCACCTCCACGTGGTCGCGCGTGCGGAAGCGCAGGAGCGGCGCGGCCTGGTGGCGGAGATGCGTGAGGACGAGCTCGCCCGAGGCGCCGTTCTCGAGCTCGAGGGCCTTCCCGCTCCCGGGGTCGATCAGCTCGGGATGGACGAAGCCGCGGGCGCCCAGGTGCATGCCGTCCTGCTGCTCGCACTCGCCCCAGAGCGACGGGCCGATGTCGCCGATGCCCATCGCCTCCGTCACCCTGGCGCCCCACGCCTCTTCGAGCTTCGCGCGGAAGGCGGGCTCGCCCCCGCCCGGCTCGCCTGCGACCAGGACGCGCTCGACGCTCGACTCGCGGAGGTCCATCCCCCGCTCCAGCGCGGACTCGACGAGATACGCGGCATAGGACGGCGTCAGCACGGCGGCCTCGGGGCGCAGCAGCTCGATCGCGAGCAGCAGGCGCTCGGTGTTCCCCGTGCCCACCGGGACGTGGCAGAGGCCGATGCGCTCGAAGGCGGTCAGTGCGACCCCGGCGACGAAGGGCCCCGCGTTGTAGGTGGAGACGATCCGCTGGCCGGCGACGACGCCCGAGGCGGCGTAGCTGCGGGCGGAGCCGGTGACCCAGGTCTCGAGGTCGCTCGCCGTCAGCGGCAGGTAGCTCGGCGTCCCGGTCGTGCCGCTGGTCGAGTAGATGCGGACGATCTCGAACGGGTCGGCGGCGAGGTGGGCGCCGAACGGGTTCTCCGCGGTCGCCGTGGCCTTGAGCTCACCCTTCTCCGTGAGCGGCAGGGCGGCGATGTCCGCGAGGCCGCCGGCGTCCTCGGCCGACGCGACCCCGGCCGCGGTCAGCTTCTCGCGGTAGAACGCGGAGCGCTCGAAGAGATAGGCGAGCTGCGCGCGGTAGCTCTCGTCGTCGAGCGAGACCTGCTCAGCCCAGGGGCGCGCCTCGACCTCAGGCGCGAGCATCGGGCGGCTCGTACTCGACGGCCTCCTCGGCCTTCCCGGCCAGGTAGAAGCCGAGCGGGCTCTCCCTCTCCTCCGCCAGGTGAGCGAGCAGGCCGGCCGTGCGCGCGAGGATGGGCACGGCCTTCACGACGTCGGGCGAGAACCCGAGGTCGAGCATGACGGCGGCGATCGGCATGGCGACGTTCATCGCCAGCGGCTTGCCCCGCTCCTCGGCAACCGCGTCGCCGAAGGCGCGGGCGAGCGCGACGTGCGGCCCGCTGACGCCGCGGGCGTCGGCGAGCTCGAGGATCCGCTCTGCGCGCGGATCGACCGGGCGGTGCACGGGATGACCGAAGCCCGGAACCTTGCCGCCGGCGGCCGAGAGCTGACGAACCACTTCGCTCGGATCGGCGCCGCTTTCCCGCGTAGCAGCGAGCATGCGCGCGCACTCCTGCGAGGTTCCAAGCACGACAGGCCCGGCGCCGAGGATCCCGGCTGCAACCGCTCCCTGGAGCGACTCCGGGTCGGCGGCGAGCGTCATCCGGGCCGCGACGTTCGTGGGCATCATCCCGTGCTCGGCGATGGCCACGAGGAGCACGTCGAGGAAGTAGCGCTGCTCCTCGGTCGCCTCCTCACCGGTGAGTAGAAGGTGGAAGTACTCCGTGAACGTGACCTCGCCCATGAGCTCGGTGGCGAGGTCGCGCCCGCGCACCTCCACGCGGTCGGGATAGGCCTGGCTGATGCGGCTCGCGGGGTCGCCGGGCTTGCCGATCTGCATCCCCGGCAGTCTCACATGTCTAGGCGGGAACGCGGTAGCGCAGGTGCGTCGCCAGCGGCGTGTCGATCACCTCGACGAGGTCGAGCCGGGTCTCGTCTCCCTCCTCGAACAGCGGCGTGCCGCCCCCGAGCAGCACGGGAACGAGGTTGATGCTGAGCACGTCCACGAGGCCCGCCGCCAGGTACTGGCGGAACGTCAGGGCTCCTCCCCCCACGACGACGTTCTTGTCCCCGGCCGTCGCCTCGGCCTGCTCCAGCGCGTCCTCGATGCCGCCCGTGACGAACGTGTAGACGCTGCCCTCCGGCACGTCGGCGGGAGGCGCGTGGGTGAGCACGAACACGGGGATGCGCAGGTCGCCGCTCGGGCCGTCGCCGCCCCAGTACGGCACGGAGAGGTCGTAGGTGCGCCGCCCGGAGATGATCGCGCCGACGCCCTGCAACGAGTCCTCGAGCAGCTTGCGGTTCTTCTCGTTGCCGTTGAAGGCCCACTCGTGCAGGAACTCACCGCCTCTGCCCAGGCCCTGCTCGGGGGTGACGCCGGGACCGTTGATGTAGCCGTCGAGGGACATGCTGATGTTGAAGCTCACCTTGCCCATCCGATACCTCCTATCGCTTGACCGTTGAGACCGACCGCGTGACCGGAACTCATCGGGAGCCCTCTGCGAGACTCTCGCGCGGCGTGGAGCGCGAGCACGATCAGACCAAGGGGCCGGGAACCGTCGGCCAGGTGCTCGTGTTCCTGTACGGGTTCTTCGCCGTCGCCGCGGGGGCCCGCTCGCTCTTCCAGCTCGTCACGAGGTTCGATGAGGCGCCCTTCGCCATCCTTCTCTCCGTCACGGCGGCGGCAGTGTACGCCGTCGCCTTCACGCAGCTCCGCCGGCGAGACCCGCGGGCGTGGCGGATCGCCGTGGGCTGCGTCAGCTTCGAGCTCGCCGGCGTGCTGGTCGTCGGGACCCTCAGCCTCGTGGAGCCCGACTGGTTCCCGCTCCCCACGGTGTGGTCGTACTTCGGAATCGGGTACGGCTTCCTGCCGCTCCTCCTCCCCATCGTCGGCCTCGTGTGGCTCCTGCGGCCGACGACGCGCGCGGCCTACGCCCGCTAGTCCCGCAGCGCCGGGGCGACCTCCCGCGCGAAGCGCTCCAGCTGCTCGACCGGGCTCTCGGTCGGCCAGAGGACGAAGGTGTCGAAGCCGAGGCCGGTCGCGAACCCGCCCAGGGTCTCGACCCAGTGGTCGGGCGGGCCCTCGATCAGCTCGCCGACCGGCCCGTCCACGATGCGCCCGTTGACGTTGAGGACGCGGCGGATCTTCGACGGGTCGCGCCCGGCGGCGGTCGCGGCCTCGTCGATGCGGCGCTGCATGCCGGGCACGAGGTCGGGCGTCGCCCAGGAGAGGGACGGCACCCAGCCGTCCGCGAGCCGCCCCGTGAGAGCGAGCGCCTTCGGCTTGCCGACGCCCAGCCAGATCCCGATCTCGTGCACGGGCGGCGGGCCGGGATGCAGGCCCTTGACGGCATAGTGCTCGCCCGCGAACGAGATCGACCGCTCACCGCTCCAGAACAGGCGGATGATCTCGATCGCCTCCTCGAGCGACTTGAGTGCCTCGCCGCCCGAGCGCACCGGCCCGCCCATCGCGCGGATCGGCTCCCAGAACGCGCCCGCGCCGAGCCCGAGCTCGAAGCGCCCGCCCGAAAGGACGTCGAGGGACGCGGCCTGCTTGGCGATCATCGCCGGCCCGCGCAGCGGCAGGTTGGCGACGTCCGGGAAGAACCTCACGCGCTCCGTCCGGGCGAGCAGGTCTGCGATGAGCGCCCACGTCTCGAGATAGCGCCACTGGTACGGGTGATCCTGGATCCCGATGAGGTCGAGGCCCAGGTCGTCGGCAATCGCACCCTGCTCCCGCGCCACGCCCAGGTCGTCGCTCGTCGGGATGACGAAGACGCCGAGCTCGACTGGGCGGCCGTAGCGGGAGCGCACGCGCGTAGCTTCCATGATTCGCCTCCGACGCCGCAGGGAACGCGAAAGGAAACCCCAGCTGGGAGGCGAGCAAGATGAAGGTCACGATCGTTGGAGCAGGGAACATGGGCCGCGGGATAGGAGCCCGCGCCGTCGCCGGAGGTCACGACGTGGAGATCGTCGACCGCGACCCCGCCGAGGCGAGTGCACTCGCTCAGGACCTCGGCGCGTCGGCGACCGCGCTCGATCCCGGCAAGCCGTTCGGGGGCGACGTCGTCGTGTTCGCCGTCTACTACCCGGCCATCAAGGACGCCGTCGGGCAGTACGCCGACCAGATCGCCGGCAAGGTCGTGGTCGACATCACGAACCCCGTCGACACGGAGACCTGGGACCGCCTGGCGACGGCTCCGGGCAGCTCGTCGGCCGAGGAGGTGGCCGAGCTCGTGCCCGACGGAACGGCCGTCGTGAAGGCGTTCAACACGACGTTTGCCCCCACGCTCGTCGCAGGCGAGACCGGTGGCCAGCCGCTCGACGTCCTCATCGCCGGCGACGACGAGAGCGCCAAGAAAAAGGTGGCCCAGCTCGCCGAAGACGGGGGGCTCCGGCCGCTCGATGTCGGGCCGCTCGCCCGGGCCCAGCAGCTCGAGCAGCTCGGCTTCCTTCACATCTCCATGCAGGAGCCGCTCGGTTTCGGGTTCGCAAGCACGTTCAAGCTGCTCTCGTAGCCTCCAGCCGCCCGTCGTGGAGCTCCACGACGGTGTCGGCGACGTCGAGGAGCAGCGGATCGTGTGTGGCGACGAGCGCCGACACGCCCTCGCTGGCCACGAGCTCGCGCACGAGCTCCATGATCGTGACGGCGTTGCCCGAGTCGAGCTGCGCCGTCGGCTCGTCCGCGATCAGGAGCCGCGGGCGGTTGGCCAGGGCACGGCAGATCGCGACGCGCTGCTGCTCGCCGCCTGAGAGCTCGTAGGGCCGGTGGCCCGCGCGGCCCCCGAGGCCCACCAGATCGAGGAGCTCACGGACGCGCTGCGCGCGCTCGTCGGGGTCGACCTTCCGTAGGCGCAGCGGCACCTCGATGTTCTCCGCGGCCGAGAGGATCGGCACGAGCCCGAACGACTGGAAGACGAAGCCGATCTTCTCCCGCCGTACCGCGACGAGCGCGTCCTCGCCCTTCCCCGTGACCTCCTCCCCGTCGAGCCAGACGCGGCCCCGGGTGGGCCGGTCGAGGCCGCCGATCACGTTCAGCAGCGTCGTCTTGCCCGAGCCCGAGCGACCGTGCACGACCGCGAGCGTGCCCTGGGGAACCGTGAAGTCGATGTCCCGCAGCGCGTGCACGACCGAGTCGCCCACCGTGAAATCGCGGCCGACGCCCTCCGCGACGACGACCTGCCCGTCACTCACCGTCGGCCTCCTCCCCGTCGCGCCTGCGTTGCCTCGCCCGGTCGGGCCAGACGCCGACGTGGTCGCGCTCGAGCGCGAGGCGGACGCGCCGCTCCAGCTCGAGCGCCTCGACGTACTCGCGCGGGAGCTGGAGCCGGCCGACGCGGTCGAGGAGCGCGAACTCCTCCGCGATGATCCGGTGCTCGCCGCTCTCGTCGAGCTCGGCGCGCCGCAGCGTCTCGGTGCTCGTCCTCCCGTCCCTGATCGCGATCGTGCGGTTGACCTGGGTGGAGACCAGAGGGTCGTGCGTGAGCACGATCACCGTGACGCCCAGGGCCTCGTTGACCGCTCGCAGCGTGGAGAAGAGATCCTCGGCCGACTCGCTGTCGAGCTCGCCGGTCGGCTCGTCTGCGAGCAGCACCTTGGGACGGTTGGCGAGGGCGATGGCGATCGCCACTCGCTGCTGCTCGCCGCCGGAGAGCTCGTGCGGGTGATGAGCCGCCCGGTCGACCAGGCCGACGCGCTCGAGCAGCTCGTGCGCGTAGTCCCGCCGGTCCCTGCCGCCCATCCCGTCGAGGACGAGCGGCAACGCGACGTTCTCGCCGGCCGTCAGGTACGGGAAGAGGTTGCGCGCCGTCTGCTGCCAGACGAAGCCGACCACGCGCCGCCGGTAGAACGTGCGGTCGCGCGCGTTCAGCGACGTGAGGTCGAACCCTGCGACGTCCGCCTTGCCGGCCGTCGGCGTGTCGAGCCCGCCGAGGATGTTCTGCAGCGTCGACTTGCCGCTCCCGGACGCGCCGACGATGGCGATCAGCTCGCCGGGATCGACCACCAGGTCGAGCCCCTGGAGGGCCACCACCTCGAGGTCGGCGACCTTGTAGATCTTCACGAGATTGTCGCAGACGATCTGGCTCATCTCTCTCCCATTCGAAGGACGCGGCTGAGGTTGACGCGCGCGGCGGCCGCCCCGGTGAGGACGGTCACGGCGGCCGTCACGAGCACAAGGCCCGCGACGAGGAGGATCGGCGCGGCGACGGCCGGTCGCAGAGCGGCCTGCTCGCCCGCTGCCAGCGCGGCGAGGTCGAGCCCCGGTTCGACCAGGTAGCCGAGCGTGAGGCCGAGCACGACGCCGAGGACGAGTGCGAGGGCGACCGGCGGCACGAGCTCGTACGCGGCGAGCCCGAGCGCGTCCCGCCGCGAGAGCCCCAGCGCCCGCAGGTAACCGAGGTCGCGCTGACGCGGCCGCGCGCTGAGGACGGGCGCGAGCGCGAGCGCCACGGTCGCGTACGCGCCGGCGACGACGATCCCGACCCGGAAGACGTCGAGCGTCCCGGTGTCGAGCGGTGTCAGGTCGGAGGCGGCCACACGGTCCTGGGCGACCGAGATCGTGCCGGCGAGCGTCGCGGCCAGGACGCCCACGGACGTGGCGAGAAGCACGACGAGGAGCGGCGCGACCGCGAGCGTCGGCGAGCGCGACAGGCGCCGCAGGCCGAGCGCGGGCACGAGGTCGCGCCGCGGAGCCGCGGCCCAGGCGAGGGCACGCAGCGGAAGCGGGTACAGGCGCAGGGCGACGATGGCGGCCGCGAGCCCGACGAGAACCGGGACGGCGGCGAGGTACGGGTCGAAACCGCCCTCGGACGAGAGCCCTCGACGCCGCAGGAGATACGCGCCGGCGAGCGCCGCAATCACCACGAGCGACTCGAGCGCGATGCGCACCGGCGAGAGGCGCGGGACGAGCGCCTCGTCAGGCCTTCCCGGGACGACGGCCCTCCGGGCCGTGCCTACGGCGGCGCCAGCGAGCAGGACGCCGACCGCGAGCACGATCCCGGCGACGAGCAGTCCCGGGAGGAGCTCGGGCGAGCGTTCGGCCGCCAGAGTCGCGGCCGCATAGCCCAGCGCTCCCGCCGGGACAGCGACGAGCAGTCCTTCGACCGCCTGGACGCTCAGCGTCTGCGCGAGCGAGCCACCGCGGCTGCGCAGAAGGGCGATGGCCTCCGAGCGCCGGTCGGCCGCGAGCGCGGCGAGCACGCCCAGCACGCTGAGCGCCACCGCGAGGAGCGCGATCCCGCCCACGGCCAGCACCGCCTGGGCCGCCTGCCGGTCGTCCTCGTGCCTGGCGAGGATCCGCCCCAGCCCGGTGCGCACACCGAGGCCCAACCGCTGCCCGAAGGTCGTCTGCCCGAATGCCGCCTCGAGCTGCCGCACCTCGGATGCGAGCTCCCCGGTGTCCTGCGCCGCGACGGCCTCCGGATCGACGAGGAACCGCCACTCGTAGCGCAGCGGCAGCGGATCGACGCCCGCCAGGAGCTCGTTGTACTCCTCGCCGGCGACGAGCCCGTAGCCGAAGATGAAGCGCATCGTCTCGGTGTCGCGAATGGCGGCCCGGCCGAGGCGCGATTCCCGGAGCCAGGCATCGTCGCCTTCGCGCGCGCCGAGGATGCCGACGACGTCGACCGCGAGCAGGCGGCGATCCGTGAGCGGGATGTTTCGCACGAGCGGGTCGTCGGCGGCCGGGCCGATGAAGAGCCGGTCGCCGAGCTCGACGGAGAGCTGGTCCGCGGTCGTCTGCGAGAGGGCGATCTCGAGGCCGGTGACCGCGGTGCGGTCGCCGAGGGGCGGCTCGACCGGGCCCGCGGCATCGGTCGGCGCGTCGCCCTCGACCATCTTGACGTGCTCGTCCGCGTCCTCGAGGAAGCGAAGCGTCAGGTAGCGCGTCGTCCCCGGGATGGCCGCCTCTCCGGGCGGCGTCAGGATCGTGTACCGGCTCGTCTCCACGCTGGCACGCCCGTCGCCCGTGACCTCCTGCACGCGGGCGGGGAACCGCCGCTCGTGCTCGTCGCCCTGCACGACGACGCTCGCGACCGGGTCCTCGCCCTGGGCGGCGTCAATTGCTCCTGCGCCCGCAATGGACACGTTGCGCTCGAGCGCGTTCGCGCCGGCCACCGTCTCCTCGAGGCTCGACTCGGCCATGCGACCGAACACCTGGGGCACGAGCGCGAAGAGGAAGGCTGTCGCCGCGGTCGCGGCGAAGAGCGCGGCCGCGAACAGCGGGTCGGATCGCAGCCGCCGGCGCGCGATGGCAAAGGGCGCGAGTGCCGTGCGGATATTCACCGGGTCTCCCCCGCGCGGAGGGCGGGCGCGAGCGCCAGCCGCCTCAGGAGCAGGAGCTGGATGCCGACGACGAGGGCGAGCACGGCGAACAGGCTCCCGGCCAGAAGCGCGACGGCCTCCCAGGGCAGCTCGACGACCACTTCGGGGAACGGCCTGCCGCCCTCGCCCGCGAGCGACACGAACGGGAGCACGAGCCACGCCACCAGGCCGCCGAGCACGATGCCCCCGACCAGGGCGAGCACGACCGTGATCCCGCCCTCGAGCGCGAGCCAGGCCGAGAGCTGCCTGCTCGAGAGACCCAGCGAGCGAAGGACGGCGAACTCCGTCGTTCGCTCGGAGGTGGAGACGGCCGCGCTGACCGCGAAGCCGAGCACGGCGAAGAGCGCAGCGGCGACGAAGCCGAGCGAGAGCGCGCCGCTGATGCCGAGCGCAACGGGGTCACGCGTCAGGCGCTCGGTGACGCCGACGCGGTCGACCACCTCGGCGCTCGAGTACGGAGGCGCCAGCAGCGCCTGCGCGACCGCGCGCTCGCGGCCGGGCTCCGCGTCGAGGAGCCACTCCGTCGGCCGCGGGAGCTCCCCGGTGGCGAGGTAGACGGCGGCGAGATACGTCGGGAGGTCGACCACGACGCCGCCCTCCTCGGGCGGGAGCGTCGGGAAGCCGCGCACGGAGCCGACGAGCGTGAGCTCGGGATCCGCGGGGCCGAGGGCGACCGTCCCGCCGACGTCGGTGCCGGTCGTCTCGAGGAAGCCGCTGGTCGCCACCGCGGGGATCGCCTGCGGGAGCTCGTTCTGGCCGGGCGTGATCGTGAACGTGACCGGCGCCTCCCCGATCGCCGTGCTCGCGCCCGTGTCGAAGGAGAGCTCGAGGAGCGATTCCCGGCCCGCGCGCGTCTCGTGCACCTCCGGCGCCGACTGGGCGTCGCGCAGCTCGCTCGGGTCGACCGCCCAGCGGACGTCCTCCCCCGGCTCGACGTCGGCAGGCCCGGCGGCGACGCCGCCGAGCTCGAACGTGCCCGGGCGAGAGTCGAAGAAGCCCGCGTAGGCCCGCAGCTCGACGGCGACGAGCGAAAGCGGGTACGAGGGCCGACGGCCCTCGGAGGCGACGTCCACGGTGAGGGTGGTCTCCTCCCCGTCCGCCGGAAGCTCGCCCGCCGGAATCCGGTGCAGGAGCCCCTCTCCGTCGCGGAGCACGACGGCGAGCGAG
Source organism: Gaiellaceae bacterium (assembly GCA_035698025.1). Classification (GTDB taxonomy): domain Bacteria; phylum Actinomycetota; class Thermoleophilia; order Gaiellales; family Gaiellaceae; genus JAIBJN01. Next base: position 25,668 of record DASSCF010000051.1, on the reverse strand, counting down.
GGCGGCGACGGCGTGCGCGGGAGGCCGAAGCGCGAGACGTTGTCCTCCGGAACCTCGACCCGGCCGCGTGCTCGGATGGTCAGCTCGTCCGGCGTGCCGGGCAGCTCCAGCGCGGCGAGCTCCGGCCGCTTCGCGGCGAGCCGCGTGGCGAGCTCGGAAAGCGGTGTGTCGGCAAGGTCCGGGCGGATCTCCACGATCTCCGCCGCGCGGGACGCGTCGACGGCGAGCAGGGTCGAGGAGTCGGCCTCCGACGAGACGCCGAGCGGGCTCTCCACGACCGGGAGCGCAGCCTGGACGCCGTCGATGTCGCCGTACGCGGCGGCGAGGTTGACCGTCGGGATGGCGCCGGTCAGCTCGTCCGGGGCGACCCGGATGTCCGCTCCGGCCTCGTACGTCGCCCGGTCCTCCTGCGATTGGAGCCAGGTGCTGCCGTAGGCGGAGGCGAAGAGGCCGATGGCGAGCGCGAGCGTGAGCAGCACGACGACCCGGGCGTAGCGCGTCGGCCGGCGGGCGATCTGCCACGTGCCCAGCGGCGCGATGAGCCCGCGTGCGGCTGTCGCGGCCCGCCCTGCGACAGCTCCCACGGCTGGAACGACCCGCAGCGCGAGCAGGGCTCCCGCGAGCAGCCCGAGCGCGGGCGCAGCAACGAGCAGCGGATCGATCCCCAGGCGGCCCTGGATCGACTCGACCACGGTGCCCTCGTAGCGGCGCAGCTGCCAGTACGCGAGGACAGCGAGGGCAACCAGCACGAGGTCGAGGCCCGCGCGCCTGACGATTCCGGCCGGGCGCGGGCGGCCCTGCTCCTGCACGGCGGTCGTGACCGCCGCCGAGCGGAGCGCCGGGAGCGCGAGCCCGAGGGCGCTGAGGATCCCGGCCACCGCGGCGAGCGCGTACGACGTGCGGCTGACGTTCGGCTCGAGCTCGAGCCCGATGTCGGCCAACGGCCCGATGTGGTTCATGGCCCTCAGCGACAGCGCCGCGAGCCAGGGCGCCGCCAGGATCGACGGGATGGCGAGGAGCGCACCCTCGCGGAGCGCGAGCTGCCCCACCTCCCCCGCGCTGGCGCCGCGAGAGCGGAGTATCGCCGCCTCGACGGCGCGCCGCTCGGCGAGGAGGCCCGCGAGGAAGAGCAGAGCCGCCCCGGCGAGCACGGCCAGCTGCACCGAGGGGACGAGCACCCCCGAGCGGGAGACGAGAAGTGAGCGGTCGGCACGCTCGAGCACCCCGCCGAGCCCGGTCTGCACGGCGAGCCCGGCAGCCGGGCCACCCTCGGCGTGCAGCTCGTCCTCGAGCGCCCCGAGCCGCTCGCGGAGCTCGCCGAGCTCGTTCAGGCCGATCGCCCCGGTGTCGGGCTCCGCGCGCCAGCGCGCCTCGGCGCCGTCGCCCGCCAGCTCGGCGAACGCCTCCGGCGAGACCACGAGCGGCCCGAAGGTCGTGAACCGCAGCTCCTCCTGGCCGCCGAGCTCGAGCGGCGAGCCCCACCAGTACGGGTCGTCGGACGACTTCACGCGGTAGAGGCCCGCGAGGCGGACGGCCACCGTCTCGTCCTCGTCGCCGACCGCGGCGACCTCGATGGTGTCGCCCTGCGCCAACCCGAGCGCCCGCGCCGCCGGCTCGGAGAGAACCGCCTCCACCTCATCGCCGCCGCCACCACCGGCCGGCCACTCGCCCACGACGAGGTCGGCGTGCTCCTCCAGCCCGTCGAAGGTGCCGAAGACGGTCAGGGCCTCGGCGGGAATGCCCTCACCCGAGGGGAGGGTGTAGGAGCCGGAGAGGCTGCTGCGGTGGACGTCGACCGCGTCGGCGCCGAACACGTCGCGCACGGCGCGGGTCACCTGCTCGTCGAGCGCCTCGTAGTCCTCGGCCGCGACCTGTCCGGAGACGGACACGGTCGCGTCCTGGACTGGCGCGTCCTCGAGCGTCCGCTGGAGCCCGCTGGCGGCGACCGCCTCGGCGTAGATCGGCCCCGACGCGAGGAGCGTGGTGGCGAGGAGGATCGTGAGGAACGCCGCCGCGACCACGAGCCGGTCGTGCCGCGCCCGGCGCAGGACAAGGCGCCAGGCGCCCAGCGAGAACGGGCTCACGCGCGCCCCAAGGGGCCGTTCGACCTGCCTTCCGCGCTTCCCCCCGCCGAGAGCCGGCCCCGGACCACGAGCATGGCGGAGCCTTCCACGGCTAGTTAGACGGCGCCCCGAAGTCTCGGTTAGTCACAAGGGGCCACCGCCATCTGATCTCTGGACCGGCTCGTATGCAGTGGAGAGGTTCGCACCCGGCGGGGGCCGGGAACGACGCCGTCAGACCAGGGACCAGGGAGGTTCTCAATTGACCGTGTTTCGCATCCTCAGCGTGTTGGCGGGGGCGCTCGTCCTCGCCGCGACCCCGGCGTCCGGCGCCCGTGACTGGCCGGACGTCATTCCGCTCCCGACCGGCTTCCAGCCGGAGGGCATCGACATCGCCGGAGGCCACACCTTCTACGTCGGCTCGATCCCGACCGGCGCCGTCTACCGGGGCGACCTGCGCACCGGCCAGGGCGAGGTGCTCGTGCCTGCCCAGCAGGGCCGCGCCGCGATCGGCATCGACGTCGACGCCCGCAAGCGCATCTTCGTGGCCGGCGGCCCGACCGGCATGGCGTGGGTCTACGACGCGCGCACCGGCGAGACGCTCGCGTCCTACCAGCTCGCCACGGGCGCGCCGACCTTCGTGAACGACGTCATCGTCACGAAGGACGCCGCGTGGTTCACCGAGTCCCAGGCGGCGGTGCTCTACCGCGTGCCGATCGGGCCCGGCGGAATGCTTGGGTCGCAGGCGGACGTCCAGAGGGTGCCCCTCGGCGGCGACTTCGAGATGGGCCCCAACTTCAACGTCAACGGGATCGACGCCACGCCGGACGGCGAGACGCTCGTGATCGTCCAGTCCAACCTCGGCCGGCTCTACACGGTCGAGGCGGACACGGGCGTCGCGGATCTGATCGAGCTCACCGGCGGCAGCAACGTCCTGCAGGGCGACGGCATCCTGCTGGACGGCCGCACCCTCTACGTCGTTCAGAACCGCCTGAACCAGGTCGCCGTGATCGAGCTCACCCGCGGCCTCGCCTCCGGGACGATCACGGGGCTCCTGACGGACTCCGACTTCGACGTCCCGACGACGATCGCGGAGTTCGGCAAGTACCTCTACGCCGTCAACGCGCGCTTCGGCGTCATGAACCCGGCGACCCAGCCGTACTCGGTCGTCAGGGTCGAGCGCTAGGGAAAGAAACGGGTGGGCCCTGCGCGAGGCGGGGCCCACCCCTCCGATCATCTCGGCGGCAGCGGCGGCGGGCTCTGGACGTCGGGCTCCGCAAGTACCTCGGCGACCGGGCTCTCCGCGGCGACCGTCGCCCCGCCTGACACGGTGCGATGGATGAACACGGCGAGGATCGCGCCGAGCGGCGGTGCGATCAGATAGATCCAGATTCCGTCCCACTCACCGCCGATCAGGTCGGGCCCGAAGGTCCGCGCCGGGTTGACCGACGAGCCACTGAACGGGATCGCGGCCAGGTGGACGGCAACCAGCGCGAGCGGGATGGCGAGCAGCGCGCTGCCCCCGAAGCGGCCGCTGACGCTCGACTGCAGGATCACGGCGACGAAGATCGCCGTGAAGACGACCTCCATGAGAAAGGCGCTGCCGTCTCCGAACTGGCCGGGCACCGTCGCCGTCGAGGCGACGTCGTCGCGCGTGCTCGCGATCCAGAGAACGATCGCGGCCAGGATCCCGCCTGCGAACTGCGCCACCCAGTAGGAGACCAGGTCGTTGCTCGACAGGCGCTTGTCGAGGAACATCGCGAGCGAGACGGCGGGGTTGTAGTGGCCTCCCGAGACCTCGCCGAAGGCGTAGAGGCCCGCCAGGAGGGCGAGGCCGAAGGCGAGGGCGGCCACGATCAGGACAGGGGAGCCGGTGGCGCCGGAGGCCACGATGGCCGTCGTCCCGCCGAACACGAGGACGAACGTGCCGAGCAGCTCCGCCGCGTACTTCTGCCAGGTATCCATGCGGACCTCCAGGACTGGGGACGGCGAACCGTTCTTGTCCGCCAGAATTCTTCCGGTGACCCCGGACGGCGCGGCTCAGCGGGCGGTAGCGCCGAGCACGCTCTCGCGCGTGGCGGCGGAGCGTCCGCGGAACGTGGCGACGACGCTTCCGTCCGGACGCGTGACGTCGACGTCGTAGACGCCGTTCCGACCCTCCAGCGACCGCTCCTGGGCGACCGCGACGAGCTCGTCCCCTTCCCGCGAGGGGGCGAGGAACTCGATCGAGCAGCCGGCGGCGACCGTGACCACGTCGCGTGAGTTGCAGGCGAACGCGAACGCCGAGTCTGCGAGCGCGAACACGAGCCCTCCGTGACACGTCCCGTGGCCGTTGAGCATGTCGCCGCGCACCGTCATCCGCAGCCGCGCGTAGCCGGGCCGCATCTCCTCGAGCGTCATCCCGAGCGCCTGCGAGGCGCTGTCGCGCGCCCACATGGCCTGGCCCACCCGCGCTGCGAGCGTTTCCTCAGGCGAGCGCATGGCGGGACCCTAACCGGCCGGCCAACGGGCCCTTGTGTTCCACGGTCCCGGGCCCTTTTCCGACCCTGAACACGGCGAAGGGACTGCCTTGGCGTGGAGCAGGACTTTGTGCGCGTGAAACACAAGCGCCCTCTGGGCTGGGCTAGATGCGCTCGACGAGCTCGTCCAGCGGGCGCCGCTTCGCCCGCTCGCTCCACTCGTCCACGGTCCGCGCGGACGGGTCGCGCAGCTTCGCCGGGTAGCCGAACGTGAGGACGATCGCCGGGCTCTCGCCCTCGCGCGCGCCGAGGATCTCGCCGGCCGCCTCCCGGTCTGGCATCCCGTTCGGGGAGCCGCCCACGCCGAGGTCCCAGGCGGCCAGGAGCATGTTCTGCGCCGCCCGGCCCGCGTCGAACGAGGTGGGGCCTTTCCCCGACACCATGAGGGCGACGATCAAGCGTGCGCCGCGCACGTTGCGAGGCTCGAAGACCGCCTCGGCGAGCCGCTCGCGGACGGCCGGGCTCTCGACGACGAGGAAGCGCCACGGCTGCTTGTTCTTCGCGCTCCCGGCGAGCCGCCCGGCGTCGAGGATCCTGCGCTCGAGATCGGGTGGGATCGGCCTCTGGTCGTACCGGCGCGTCTCCCGCCGGGAGGCGATTGTGAGCAGCGTCTCCACCGCCGGCCATTAATAGCGCCGATTTCCCAGCAATAACCTGGTTTGCGGGTTGAATGGGCGGGAACCACATGCCCATGAAGCGCAACCAGCAGAAGCGGCCCAGGATCCTGCCGACACGGAACGGAACGAAGCGGGAGCAGGAGCCCAGGCCTCGGAAGCGGCCCGGCTGGATGCGCGACGAGGAGCTCGACCGCTCCATCAACGCCGCCGTGCAGGACGGCGACTACTCGCGCGAGCGCTGAGCAGGGCCTGAGAGCGCGCCGAGCACGACGCCGAAGAGGGCGTGCACGGCCACCTCGTACCCGAAGACGCGCGCGTTCACGACGAGCGGAGGCCACGTGCCGCTCCGCCGGTCCGGATGCAGGCGGTCGACGACGGCCATCGCGGGCCACAGCAGCATGTTCTCGACCTGGGCTGCGGCGAGGCCCTGACGCCATCCCCGTCCGCCGGCGCGCGCGAAGACGGCGCCGAAGAGCGCCCCGTTCACCATGTGCGCTCCCAGGCCGGCCGCCCGCCACCCTGAGCCGCGGGTCAGCAGGCCTCCGAGCATGCGGACGTCCGAGTAGCCCGCCGGCGGCCGGAAGACCCTGGCGGCCAGCGGCTCGGCGGCAGCCCATGCAGCCGCCGCGGCCATCCCTGCAAGCGCTCCGCGCCTCACTGGGTCAGCGTATCCTCCCGCCGTGGAGACGCTCGGCCTGGAAGCTCGGCGTCGGCTGACCCTCGCCGCAACGATCCTCGGCTCGTCGCTTGCGTTCATCGACGCGACGGTAGTGATCGTCGCGCTCCCGACGATCGAGGAGGATCTCGGTCTCGGCCTGACGGGCCAGCAGTGGATCTTCCTCTCCTATTCGCTCGCGCTCGCCTCCCTCTACCTCGTGGGCGGCGCTGTCGGCGACCGCTACGGCCGGCGGCCGGTCTTCATCGCGGGCGCCGCGGGCTTCGCGCTCGCCTCACTCCTCGCGGGCGCGGCGCCCAACGAGGCGACCCTCATCGTCGCACGGACGCTTCAGGGCGTCGCGGGCGCGTTCCTGACCACGAACTCCCTCGCTCTCCTCCGTGGCGTGTACGGCGCAGAGTCGGGACGGGCGATCGGTCTCTGGACCTCGTTCACGAGCGTCGCCACGATCGCCGGGCCGCCCGCCGGGGGCGCGCTCGTCGAGTGGGTGTCGTGGCGCTGGATCTTCCTCCTCAACCTCCCGCTCGCCGCGGCCACGGTCGCGCTCGCCCTGGTGGGGCGCTGCAATGAGACGCCGCCCGAGCGCAAGGGCAGGCTCGACCTCCCGGGAGCCGCCCTGGCGGCCGTGGGCTTCGGGCTCCTCACGTACGGGCTCGTCGAAGGCGCCGACCGTGGGTTCGGAGGCGTCTGGTGGGCCTTCGTGGGCTCGGGGGCCGCGCTCGTGGCGTTCGTCATGGTCGAGCAACGTGTCGCGCAGCCGATGCTCCCGTTCGAGCTCTTCCGCGTCCGCAACTTCGCGGTCGCGAACGCGCAGACGTTCCTCGTGTACGCCGGGCTCTACGGGTTCTTCGTGTTCTTCACGATCTACCTGCAGTTCCTCGGCTTCACGCCGTTCGTGGCCGGGCTGCTCAACATCCCCTCGAGCATCGTCATGATTCTGCTCGCAGCGCGGTTCGGCGCCCTGGCGGACAAGCACGGGCCTCGCCTCTATCTCACCGTGGGGCCTGTGCTGATGGGGGCCGGGACGCTCGTCTTCACGTTCGTCGACGATAAGTCGGAGTTCTGGACGGCGGGCATCGTCGGCCTGGCCCTGTTCTCCCTCGGCCTCGCGATGATGGTCGCGCCGATCACGGCGACGGCGTTGAAGTCCGCGCCCGAGCGCTACGCCGGCATCGCCTCAGGCGTCAACTCGACGGTCTCCCGCCTCGGAAGCCTCGTCGCCATCGCGGTGATCGGCCTCGTGATCACGCTGGTCTTCGAGGCGAACACGGACGATGCCGACGCAGTCCCCCTCGGGCGAGACCCCGAGACGCAGGAGGTGCACGATGCCTCGGTCGACGCGTTCAGAGCGGGCATGGCGCTGGCGGCTGCGCTCACCTTCGCCGGCGCCGCAGTGGGCGGCATCGGGATCTCGAACCGCGAGGCCCGCGGCGAGGAAGAGCCCGGCGTCAGCGAACAGGCGCCGGCGCCAGCCGGAAGTTGAGTGCCCGCGCGCGCTCACGGCAGCGCGCCACAGCTTCATCGCGCGTCTCGCCGACCCCGTAGAGAATCGCCAACCGGTAGCTGTGGGAGTCGTTGACGCCTTGCTCCGAGAGATAGAGCCCCGGCCGCACGAGCAGTTCCACCGCGGGGTCGGGATCGGGGACGGCGGCAACGAGCGCGTCCTCGAAGACCCGCAGGACGTAGCTCACGGCCACGCCGTCCGGCTCACAGGGGCCCCACGCCGGATCCTCGCCGAGCGCCAGCCGGAAGAGCGCGTCGTAGGTCGAGCGTCCGTGCACGGCCTGAACGAGCGGCGCGAACTGGGAGGCGATCCTGCCGTTCACCTCGATGATCTGGGCGGGGCCGTCCTCGGGGACGAAGAACTCGACGTTGAAGAACCCGCCCTCGAAGCCGAGCGCGGGTAGGACGCGCGACGAGACGTCCGAGAGCTCGTCGAGGCGCTCGCGCGGCAGAGCGCTCGGGTACTCGAAGCTCTCGAAGCTGAAGGTCCCCGGGTACTTGATCGAGTCGGTGACGCCGATCGTCGTCACGCGCCCTCCGTGGACATAGCCCTCGAGCGTGACCTCGTCGCCCGAGAGGAGCTCCTCGGCCATGAAGCCGTGCGCCGCCGCCGGGTCGGCGCCGGCCAGGGCGGCGATCTCCGCATAGCGCGTCGTGTAGCGGTCGATCTCGTGCAGGTCCTGCAGGTCGTCGGGGTCCTCGATCCGGAACACGTTCTGGGACAGGCGTCCGACGACCGGCTTGACGAAGAACGGGACTTCGAACGGCGGCCGGCCGTTGATGACGGCGAACTGTGGCGTCGCCTCAGGAGCGACCTGTTGCTGGATCGTGCGGGCGGTCGGCTTGTGCTGGCAGGCCACGAGCGCCTGCGGGCTCGGCCCGGGCAGCCCCCGCCGCTCGGCCAGGAGCGCAGCGAGGAGCGCCGATTGGTCCTTCGTGCCGAGAACCGCGTCGGCCGGAATCGCCTCGCACTCGTCCAGGAAGGCCTCCGGATCGAAGTCCTGCAGCTGGTCGAGATCCGAGCCGGCGAAATGGACTCGATAACGATCTTCGAGGCCCGCTGCTCGAATCGCCTTCAGGTCCCGCTCCTGCGGGCAGAGGACGAGGATGTCTCTCATAAGCGAAACCTGCGCGCCGGAAATGCTACCGGTAGGCATACGCTACCCGCGTGCTCGCCGCCCGAACCGACGTCGTGGGAAGCCTCCTCCGCCCGCCGGCGCTCCTCGAGGCGCGTGAGCGCTTCGAGGCGGGTGAGCTGACCCGCTCCGAGTTCAAACGGGCCGAGGACGGGGCCGTCGACGAGGTGCTGAGGCTCCAGGAGGACGCTGGGCTCGAGGTCGTCACGGACGGCGAGATGCGCAGGCTCTCCTTCCAGAGCCAGCTTCCGTCCGCCGTCGACGGGTTCGGCGAGTGGGACATCGACGCCTTCCTCTGGGGCGAGTGGCATTCGGACGAGCTCGGAGACATGACTGTGGAGCGCCCGCCCATCGCGGTCGTCGGGCCGCTCCGGCGCCGGCGCTCGCTCTCGGGCGAGGAGCTCGCCTACGCTCGCAGCCGCACGGACCGCGTCCTCAAGGTGACGCTGCCGAGCCCGAGCCTCTTCGCCAACTTCTACGACCCCGAGCGCTCGCGCGACGCCTACCCCACCCTCGAGGAGTTCCTGGGCGCCGTGGCGGAAATCATGCGCGAGGAGGTCGAGGAGCTGGTCGATCTCGGCGCCACCTACATCCAGCTCGACGCCCCGCACTACCCGCTCCTCCTCGACCCCGGCTACCGCGACTTCTACGAGAGCCGCGGCTGGCCGGCCGACCGCTGGCTCGAGCTCGGCCTCGAGCTCGACAACCTCGTCATCGGCGACCACCCGGGCGTGACGTTCGGCTTCCATCTCTGCCGCGGGAACCAGGCGAGCCGGTGGCTCGTGGAGGGAGGCTACGACTGGCTCGCGGGCCGCCTCTTCGGCCGCGTGAAGGTGCAGCGGCTCCTGCTCGAGTACGACGACGCACGCTCGGGCGGGTTCGAGCCGCTCGCCGAGGCGCCCGACGACGTCGTCTGCGTGCTCGGCCTGGTGACGACGAAGACGCCGCGCCGCGAGACGGTCGACGAGCTCGCCGGCCGGATCCGCGAGGCGTCCCGCTACGTCCCGCTCGAGCGCCTCGCGCTCTCGCCGCAGTGCGGCTTCGCCACCTCGATCCTCGGCAACGCGCTCACGATCGAGGACGAGCGCGCGAAGCTCGCCACCATCGTCGAGACCGCCGCGGAGGTCTGGGGCTGATGACCGTCGTGCTCGACGGCGCGAGCCTGACGATTCCGCAGGTCGTCGCGGTGGCACGCGACCGGACGCCCGTGCAGCTCGCGCCGGAGGCGGTCGAGCGCATGCGCACGACTCGGGCCGTCGTCGAGCGAGTGCTCGCGCGTGGCGACGCCGTCTACGGGATGACGGCCGGCGTCGGCGCCCGCAAGAAGATCGCGGTGCCCGCGGAGGAGGCGCGCGACTTCAACCGTGCGCTCGTCGTCAACCACCTCGTCGGCGCCGGGCCGGACGCGCCCGAGGAGATCGTCCGCGCGACGGTCGTCCGGCTCGCGAACGCGCTGGCGAGCGCGACCCCGGGTGCGCGCCCCGAGATCGCCGAGCGCCTCGTCGCCGCCCTCAACGACGGTGAGTACCCGCGCATGCGCATGCTCGGCTCGCTCGGCCAAGCCGACCTGCCGGCAATGGCCGACCTCGCTAACGGGCTCTTCGCCGAGGTCGAGCTCCAGGCGAAGGAGGCGCTCGCGCTCATCAACTCGAACGCGTTCTCGACGGGCATGGCAGCGCTGGCCGTCGCCGACACGGAGCGGCTGCTGGAGGCGATGGACGTTGCCGGCGCGCTCGACCTCGAGGCCTTCGCAGGCAACCTGACCATGCTCCACCCGGAGATCGCGAAGGTGCGGCCCTATCCGGGCCTCGTCGAGTCGCTCGAGCGGCTGCGCGCCCTGCTCGAAGGAAGCTCGCTCTGGGAGCCAGGCGTTGCGCGCAACCTCCAGGACCCGCTCACCTTCCGCGGACTGCCGCAGATGCACGGCGCGCTCCGCGACGCGCTCCGCTTCGTGCGCGGCCAGGTTGAGATCGAGCTCAATGCCTCGCAGGAGAACCCGCTCACGATCCCGGACGAGGACCGCATCGTCTCGGTCGCCAACTTCGAGGTCCTCCCCCTCTCCGCCGCGCTCGACTTCCTCCGGATCGCGCTCGCGCCGGCCCTCACGTCCGCGGCCGAACGGGCGCTCAAGCTCCTCCAGGGCCCGCTGACGGGGCTTCCCGACGGGCTCGCCCCGCGGCAGGGGCTCGCCGAGAACTCGCTCGGTGAGCACGGAGTCGCGCTCCAGGGCCTCACCGCCGAGGCGCGCCTCCTGGCACAGCCGGTTTCGTTCGAGGTCGTGACCAGCACGCATGCGGAGGGCATCGAGGACCGGATCACGATGGCACCGCTCTCGGCGCGGCGACTTGCCTCGATGGTCGAGCTGGGCGAGGCGATCGTCGCGATCGAGCTCGTCCTGGGCGCACAGGCACTCGACCTCCGCAACCCCGAGCGCGTTGGGGCCGGAACCGCGTTCGCCCACGCGCGCGTCCGCGAGGTCGTGCCGTTCCTCGGGGAGGGCGAGCCCCTCGCGCCCGACCTCGAGCCCGTGCGCTCGCTCATCCGTGGGCGCCGGCTCGAGGCCTGAGAGATGGCCTTCCGGATCGGCATCGTCGGCTGCGGCAGCGTCTCGGAGCGCCACGCCCGTGGCGCCGCGGCCTCCGACGAGGTCGCGATCGTCGCCTGCGCCGACCGGAAGCTCGACGTCGCCGAGGGCTGGGCGGCCCGGCACGGGTGCGAGCGCGCCTACGGGGACTACGCGGACATGCTCGCGGAGCACGAGCTGGACGGCGTGCTCCTCGCCACCTGGCCGAACCTCCACCGCGAGCAGGTGCTCGGCTGCCTCGACGCGGGCATGCGCGCGATCCTCTGCGAGAAGGCGCTGGCCCTGAGCGGGGCCGAAGCGCTGGAGATCTGGGCGGCTGCCCGCGAGGCCGAGGCGCTCGTCACGGAGGGCTACATGTACCGCCACCACCCCGCCGTGGCGACGCTCGACGAGCTGCTCGCGACCGGCCGGCTCGGCGCGCTCGACAGCATCCACGCCGCCTTCAGCATCCTCGACCCCGAGGAGGCTTCACCGGACGACGACGCGCGGGACTGGCGCCAGCGGGTGGAGCTCGGCGGCGGGGCGCCGTACGACATCGCCTGCTACTGCGTCGACGCCTGCAACCGCTTCGCCGGCGCGCGACCGGTGCGCGCGCAGGCGGTCACGAGCGAGAGCTCGCGGTACGGGACGGTGTCGCGGGTCTTCGGGCTCGTCGAGTACGCGAACGGCGTCGTCGGTACGGTCGAGAGCTCGATGCGGGCCGACTTCAACCACGAGCTGCGCCTCAACGGCACCCTCGGCCACGCCCGGCTGCCCGTCGCGTGGCGGATCGACTTCCCCACCGAGGTGGTCGCGAGCCGGAGCGTCGGCTGGGGCCTCGTCGAGGAGGAGCGCTTCCCGGCGCCCGCCGTGGACGCCTACCGGCTCGAGCTCGAGGCCTTCGCCGCGGCCGCACAGGGCCGGGTCGAGCCGGCGCCGACGCTCGCCGAGTCGGTCGTCACCGCCTTCACCCTCGACGCGCTCCTGGCGAGCGGGCGGGACGGAGGCGCCGTCGACGTCGACGTGCCGGAGGCCGTGCTCGCGTGATCCCGGTACTCGTCGACTGCGATCCGGGCCAGGACGACGCGATCGCGCTCCTGCTCGCCCTCGCGAGCCCCGAGGTGGACGTGCTCGGCGTCACCACGGTCGCCGGGAACCAGACGATCGAGAAGGTGACGACGAACGCGCTCCGGGTGCTCGAGCTGGCCGGGCGGAGCGACGTGCCCGTCGCAGCGGGAGCGGATCAGCCGCTCGTCGGCGAGCTCGTGGTGGCCGCCGACGCACACGGCGAGACCGGCCTCGACGGGCCGGACCTGCCCGAGCCGGCAGGGAGCCCCGTCGAGCAGCACGCCGTCGAGTTCCTCGCCGAGTCCCTGCTCGCCTACGAGGGCCCCATCACGCTCGTGCCGCTCGGGCCGCTCACGAACGTCGCCCTCCTCCTCGCCGAGCGCCCGGAGGCGGCGGAGCGGATCGAGCGGATCGTCCTCATGGGCGGGGCGATCGCCGAGGGCAACATGACCCCGTCGGCCGAGTTCAACGTCTGGATCGACCCGGAAGCGGCGGCGCAGGTGTTCGCGAGCGGGCTGGACGTGACGATGGTCGGCCTCGACGTCACGAACCGGGCGGTGCTCACCCCCGAGGACGCCGACCGGCTGCGGACGCACGGCCACGTCGGACTCGCCGTCGCGGAGATGCTCGACTTCTACGGCGCCTTCTACCGCGAGGCCTACGACCACGGCGGCTGCCCCGTCCACGACGCCCTGGCGATGGCGCACGTGATCCGCCCCGGGCTCGTCCGGACGATGGAGCGGCACGTCGAGGTCGACGTCTCGAACGGCGTCTGCCGCGGCCGGACGGTCGTGGACATGCGCCGCCGAACGACGCTGCCCGAGCCGAATGCCAGGGTCGCGGTCGACGTCGACGTGCCCGGCTTCGTCGCGCTCCTGCACGAGCGCCTGTCCCAACTTCCCGCGCGCGGCTCCGTCTGAGCCGGTGTGAGACCTGAGATGGACGCGATTGATTGTGTCCGGGTGATGAGCTATTAACGACCGCTCACCCGCTGCAGAGCTTCGGGGAAGGAGCCGAGATGGATGAGAAACAGCGTCGGGTCGACGAGGTGCGCCGCGAGAGCACCGAGCTCGAGAACCACCTCATCGACGAGTACGTCAACCGCAAGATCAGCCGCAAGGAGCTGATGCGACGAGGGACGGCAGTCGGCATGTCGATTCCGGTCCTCTCCTTCATCGCGGCGGCCTGCGGTGGGGACGACGACGACGACGGGGCAAGCCAGACCGGTGGGGGCGAGACCACGGCGGGCGCCGTTCAGCCCGGCGGCACCGTCCGCGTCGCGCTGATCCAGCCCACGACCGAGCCGAACCCGCTCCTCGTCCAGGACGAGGGCGGCGCGGGCATGCTCGGCGCAACCGGCGAGTACCTGTCCTTCTCCGACGAGAACCTCGAGCTGCAGCCCCGCCTCGCCGAGAGCTGGGAGCCGAACGACGACGGATCGGTCTGGACGTTCAAGATCCGCTCCGGCGTCACCTTCCACAACGGCGCCCCGATGACCTCGGAGGACGTCGTCGCGACCTTCGAGAAGCTCATCAACCCCGACGGGGGCTCCGCGAACGCCCAGTCGGCGCTCGGCGGCGTGCTCTCGGCCGGAAACATGGAGGCGCCGGACGAGACGACCGTCGTCTTCAACCTCGACGCGCCGAACGGCAACTTCCCGACGCTCGTCAGCTCCGCGAACTACAACGCGATCATCATCCCGGCCGACCTCGACCCGGCCGACTGGGGCCAGACGTTCGAGGGCACCGGGCCCTTCAAGCTCCAGAGCTTCACGCCGCAGCAGGGCGCGACCTTCGTCCGCAACGACGCGTACTGGGGCGACAAGGCGAACCCCGACACCGTCGACGTCAAGTTCTACGCGGAGGAAGCACCCATGATCGTCGCCCTCCAGGGCGACGAGGTTGACTTCGTCGAGCACTTCTCGGTCGCGGGCGGCAAGGCGCTCCTCGACAACCCCGACGTCCAGGTGATCGCCATCCAGACGGCGACGCACCGCCAGCTCCACATGCGCACGGACAAGGAGCCGTTCACGGACGCCCGCGTCCGCCAGGCGATCGCGCTCGCGATCGACCGGAACGCCCTCGTCGACGGGCTCTGGGAAGGGCTGGCCGACATCGGCAACGACAGCCCGTTCGCACCCGTCTATCCCTCGACGGACACGTCCGTTCCGCAGCGGGAGCAGGACATCGAGCAGGCCAAGCAGCTGCTCGCCGACGCCGGCGCAGAAGGGTTCACGGTCCAGCTGGACACGTGGGACGGCTTCGAGATCCCGGACCTCGCCCAGCTCGTGAAGAGCGCCGCGGCGGAGATCGGCGTCACGATCAACCTGAACATCACCGACGCCGGCACGTACTACGGCGACGGCGTCTACGGGAAGTCCCCTTGGCTCGACTCCGTGATGGGGATCACCGACTACGGCCACCGGCCGGTGCCGAACGTGTACCTCACGGCGGCCCTTGCGGGCGATCCGAAGCTCGGCGTCTGGAACTCCGCGCACTTCAAGAACGACGACTACGACGAGCTCGTGCGGCAGTACGTGGCCGCGCTCGACGTCGAGACCCAGAAGGGCGTCGCCAAGCAGATCCAGGAGCTCCTGCTCGAGGAGACCCCGATCATCTTCCCGTACTTCTACAACTTCCTCAGCGCCGCGAAGCCGAACCTCCAGGGCGCGGTCTCGGCGGCGACCGGACAGTTCGACCTCTCCAAGGCCGGTTTCACGGCCTGAGCCTGATCAGGCGGCCGGGGCCTCCGGGTCCCGGCCGTCGTAGTGTGTAAGGGGCGGAATGGGACGATTCCTGCTCAAGCGGCTGGGCCTCGCGGCGATCACGCTCTTCCTCCTCAGCGTCATCGTCTTCTTCGGGACGCAGGTGCTGCCGGGAAACGTCGGACGGCGCATCCTCGGTCCCTTCGCCGACCAGGCGGCCGTCGACAACCTCAACGAGCGGCTCGGCACGGACCGCGGGCTCCTCACCCAGTACTGGGACTGGCTCACGGGGCTGTTCACCGGCGACTTCGGCACCTCGCTCGCCCAGAACGTGCCGGTCACCGAGCTGATCGGGAACGCCCTCGTCAACTCGCTCAAGCTCGCCGCGTTCGCGTTCGTCCTCGTCGTCCCGCTGGCGATCGTCGGCGGCGTCGTCGCCGCCCTCAAGCGCGACAGGCTCACCGACCGGGTGATCACGATCGGCGGGCTCTCGCTCTCCGTGGTGCCCGAATTCGTCTCCGGGATCATCCTCATCCTCGTCTTCGGGCTCTGGCTGGACGTCCTTCCGGTCAGCGCCAGGGCACCCACGGGCGCGAGCATCCTGACCCAGCTCGAGTACCTGCTCCTCCCCGCGCTGACGCTCGTGATCCTTCTGTTCGGCTACATCGCCCGGATCACGCGGGCCGGCACGATCGAGTCGCTCGACGCCGACTACACGCGCACGGCCGTGCTGAAGGGCCTCCCCCGGCGCACGGTGCTCAAGCGCCACGTGCTGCGCAACTCGCTTCTCCCCACGATCGCGGTCGTCGCCACCCAGACCGGCTACCTCATCGGCGGTCTCGTGGTCGTCGAGACGCTCTTCAACTACCCGGGCATGGGGCGGCTCATCGTCACGGCGGCGACCCAGAAGGACATGCCCCTGCTGGAAGCCGCCGTTCTCGTCGTCGGCACGATCTTCCTCATCGCCATGCTCTTCGCCGACCTTCTCTACTCGCTCCTCAACCCCCGCATCCGCTACTCGGGCGCCGAATGACGACGATCGAAGACCCGGCCGCCCCGATCCAGATCCCCGTCCGGGACGAGGCGACGATCGCCCGCGGCGAGCGACTCCGCCTGCTCGTGCGCTCGCCGGGGTTCATCCTCGGCGCCATCCTGGTCGGCTTCTGGGTCGTCTGCGCGCTCTTCGGCGCCATGATCGCGCCGCAGGACCCGCAGGCCGACGACATCCTCAACAAGCTGGTCGCGCCGTCGGGCGACCACCTCTTCGGGACGGACCGCCTCGGCCGCGACGTCTTCTCCCGCGTCCTCGTCGGGGCGCGCGAGATCCTCATCACCGCCCCGCTCGCAACGCTGCTCGGCACCGTTATCGGGACCGCGATCGGCCTCGTGACGGGCTACTACCGCGGCCTCGTCGACGACATCACGATGCGCATCGTGGACGCGATGCTCGCGGTCCCGGTGATCATCATCGCGTTCCTCGCCATCGTCGCCCGCGGCGCCTCCCGGCTGACGATCATCCTCGTGATCGGCTTCGTCTTCTCGATGATCATCGCCAAGACCGTGCGGGCGGCGGTGCTGAGCGAGCGCGAGCTCGACTACGTCCAGGCGGCGCGCCTTCGCAACGAGCGCTCGCCGTACATCATGTTCGCGGAGATCCTCCCGAACGTGATGGGGCCCGTCGTCGTCGAGTTCACGGTTCGGCTCGGGTACGCGATCTTCACCATCGCCACCCTCGCCTTCCTGGGCTTCGGCGCCGACCCGTCCATCCCCGACTGGGGGCGCGACATCGAGCAGCACTACGCGTTCATCAACGGCGGGATCTGGTGGGCCGTCCTCTTCCCCTCTCTCGCGATCGCGACGCTGATCGTAGGGATCAACCTGATCGCGGACGCGATCGCGCAGACCTTCGAGCGATGAGCGCCGAGCCCGCCATCCAGATGGAGGACCTCGAGGTCGTCTACCGCGTCCGCGGCGTCGACCGTCCCGTGTTGCGAGGGCTCTCGATCACGATCGCCAAGGGCGAGTCGTACGGCCTCGTGGGCGAGTCGGGCTGCGGGAAGACGACCGCCGCGTTCACCATCATGCGCTACCTCCCTCGGAACGGGCGCGTCGTGTCCGGGTCGATCCGCGCCGACGGCGCCGACCTCCTGACCATGAGCGAGGCCGAGGTGCGCCGTCTGCGCGCCTCCACGATCTCGATGGTCTACCAGAACCCCGGCGCTGCGCTGAACCCGGCGATCAGGGTCGGTGACCAGATCGCCGAGGTCTTCCGGCTCAGGGGCCACGATCGGTCGGAATCGCTCGACCGGGCGCAGGAGATGTTGCGCAAGGTGCAGATCTCCGACCCGGCCGGCGGGATGCGCCGCTACCCGCACCAGCTCTCCGGCGGCGGTCAGCAGCGCGTCGTGATCGCGATGGCGCTCGCCTCCGACCCGACGCTCCTCATCCTCGACGAGCCGACCACCGGCCTGGACGCCACGGTCGAGTCCGAGGTGCTGGACCTCGTCGCCGCGCTTCGCGAGGAGTTCGGCACGAGCGTCCTCTTCATCAGCCACAACCTCGCGGTCATCCGCAAGATGTGCGAGCGGGTCGGCGTCCTCTACGCGGGCCGGCTCGTCGAGGAGGGCGAAGCGGAGACCGTCTTCACCGAGCCGCGGCATCCGTACACGGTCGGGCTCCTGCGCTGCATCCCGCGCGGCGGCCTGCGCAAGGACCGCGACAGGCTGGACACGATCCCCGGCTACCTCCCGCAGCTCGGCGCCGACCTGCCTGGATGCGTCTTCGCCGACCGCTGCGGGCTCGTGCAGGAGATCTGCCGCACCGACGAGCCGCCGCTCCATCCGCTCGGCAACGGGCACTCGAGCCGCTGCCACTTCCACGACAAGGCGGCCGAGGTCCCGTACACGGCGAGCTCGATCCCGGAGCCCGGCACCGCGCCGGCGAACGGCGACGGCCTCGTCAGGCTCGAGCACGCCAGCAAGACGTTCTCCCACGAGGGGAGCACCGTTCGCGCGCTCGTCGACGTCGACCTCTCCATCGCGGCCGGCGAGACGCTCGGCCTCGTCGGCGAGTCGGGCTGCGGCAAGACGACGCTCGCCCGCGTGCTCCTGGGCCTGACGGCGCCCGACGACGGCTCGACGGTCGAGCTCGATGGACGCCGGCTCGCCGCCCGGGTCGTGAAGCGCGACCGGGAGCAGGTGCGGGCGCTGCAGACCGTCTTCCAGAACCCGGACTCGGCTCTGAACCGCCGCTTCTCCGTGCGCCGGATCATCGGCCGCGCGCTGGAGAAGCTCGTCGGGCTGCATGGGAAGCGGCGCGAGGAGCGGCTGAAGGAGATCGCGTCGTCGGTGCGCTTCGACGAGCGGCTCCTGAGCGCGCGGCCCGTCCAGCTCTCGGGCGGCCTCAAGCAGCGCGTGGCCATCGGGCGCGCGTTCGCAGGCGAGCCGCGAGTCGTCGTCTGCGACGAGCCGACCTCGGCGCTCGACGTCTCCGTGCAGGCCGCGATCCTCAACCTCCTCGCCGACCTCCAGGCGAAGGAGGGCGTCACCTACCTCTTCATCTCGCACGACCTCGGCGTCGTCCGCTACCTCGCCGACCGCATCGCGGTGCTCTACCTCGGGCGGCTCATGGAGGTCGGGCCGGCCGAGGCGGTCTTCAACCCGCCGCATCACCCGTACACCGAGGCGCTGCTCTCCGCGGTGCCGACGCTGGAGGGCGAGGAGCGCCCGCGGATCCGGCTCCAGGGCGAGATCCCGAGCGCCGCCGACCCGCCCTCCGGTTGCGTCTTCCACACGCGCTGCCCGCGCTACCTGGGCGCGATCTGCGAGGAGCAGGAGCCGCCGCTGGCCGAGGTCGAGCGCGGGCACTACATCCGCTGCCATATCCCGGTCGACGAGCTCCGGCGGATCCAGGCGGAGCCGCCTCCGCCCCGCACGTCAGCCCGTCGAGTCGAAGACGACGAGCTGACGCACGGCCTCACCGGCTCGTAGGCGGTCGAAGGCCGCCGGCAGATCCGCAAGCGAGATCCGGTCGCTCACGAGCTCCTCGAGCAGCAGGTCGCCGGACGTGTAGAGATCGATGAGCTGCGGGACGTCCTCCCCGATGGACGCGGAGCCGAGGAACGAGCCCTTCAGTGTCTTCTCGTTGATGAAGCCCCAGGTGTCGATCTCGACGGTCGTGCCCTTGGGCGGGATGCCGAGCACGACCGCGGTGCCGCCCGGGCGAAGCGAATCCCAGGCATCGCGGATCGTCTCCTTCCGGCCGATGGCCTCGAACGCGTAGTCCGCGCCACCCCCGGTCGCGTGGCGGACGCGGCGTGCCGTGTCCGCGGTCGGCTTCGCCTCGACGGTCGCGGTCGCGCCCAGCCGCTCGGCGAGCTCGAGCTTGTCGGCGCGCGTGTCGACGGCGACGACGGTCCCGGCGCCCGCGATGCGCGCCGCCTGGATCACGGACAGCCCGACGCCGCCGCAGCCGATGACCGCGACGCGGGCGCCCTGCTCGACCTGCGCCGTTCGCGTGACCCCGCCCCAGCCAGTCAGCACGGCGCAGCCGATGAGGGCCGCGAGGTCGAGCGGGACGTCGTCGCGGATCGGGACCGCGACCGACTCCGGCACGACCGCGTGCTCGGCGAACGACGAGACCGAGTTGAAGTGGCGCAGCTCGGCGCCGTCGTGCGAGAGCCGTGAGGTGCCGTCGGCGAGGGTCCCCGTCGCGGCCATGCGCCCTCCCTGCTCGCAGAAGTTCAGCCGCCCGGCGCGACAGCTCTCGCACGCTCCACACGAAGGGACGAGCGCGAGCACGACGTGGTCTCCGGGGCGGACCCGGTCGACCCCGGCGCCGACCTCGGCGACGACGCCGGCGGCCTCGTGGCCGAGCACGAGCGGCAGCGGCTCGGGGATGTCGCCGTCGACGACGTGCAGGTCGCTGTGGCAGACGCCGCAGGCGGCGATGCGCACGAGCACCTCCCTCGCCTGCGGCGGCGCCAGGTCGACGTCGAGGATCTCGACCGGTCGACCCGGCTCCCAGAGCACGGCGGCCTGCATCCGCATCGGCGCGAGCCTATCGCCCGGCGAGCCGCGGCCCGTGTTCGAGCGGCCTCGCCGCCGTAGAATCGCGCGCATGCGCGCCGCCGTGCTCCGCGAGATCGGGAAGCCCCTCACGGTCGAGGACGTCGAGCTCGCCGATCCCGGGCCCGGCGAGGTGACCGTCCGCATCGTGGCGAGCGGCGTCTGCCACAGCGACTGGAACGTGATCACCGGCGCGACGCCGAACCCGCTGCCGGCCGTGCTCGGCCACGAGGGCGCCGGCATCGTCGAGGCGGTCGGCGAGGGAGTGGCCGCGGTCGCCGAAGGCGATCACGTCATCCTCTCCTGGCTCCCCTTCTGCGGCGAGTGCTTCTACTGCGTGCAGGGCCGCGGCGTCCTCTGCGACGCGGCCATGGCAGACATGTTCGAAGGTACCCTCCCGGGCGGCAGGCTCGCGCTCTCGCAGAACGGGTCGAATCTCTACCACTACTCGTTCCTTTCGACGTTCGCGGAGCGTTGCGTCGTGCCGGAGAGCTGCTGCGTCAAGATCCGCCGGGACGCCTCGCTCGAGGTCGCTGCGCTCGTCGGGTGCGCCGTGATGACGGGGTTCGGCGCCGCCGTCCTCCGCGCCCGCGTCGAGCCCGGGAGCACCGCGGTCGTCTACGGCGCGGGCGGAGTCGGGCTCTCCGCGATCCTCGGATGCAAGCTCGCCGGAGCGCGCGCAATCGTGGCCGCCGACCCGGTGGCCTTCAAGCGGGAGACGGCGCTCGGCCTCGGCGCGACGCACGCAGTCGACCCGGCGAGCGACGACGTCGGCGCGCTCCTTCGGGAGCTCACGGACGGCCGCGGCGCCGACTACGCCTTCGACACCGCCGGCGCGCCCGGGGTGGTCGCGCAGGCCTACGACGCCGTCCGGCGAGGCGGCATGGTCGTGGCGGTCGGGATCCCGCCTCTCGATGCGACCGCAGATTTGCCCGGGCCGGCACTGCCCCGTGAGGAGAAGGTCGTGACAGGCAGCTTCTACGGCTCCTGCCGCCCGCACGTCGACATGCCGCTCGTGATCGACCTCTACATGGACGGCAGGCTCGACCTGGACGCGCTCGTCTCACGGCGGTACGGGCTGGACGAGATCAACGAGGCGTTCGCCGCCATGAACGCCGGCCAGGTCGCGCGCGGGGTGATCGCCTTCTGAGGTTCGCGGAGCCGACGCTCCTGGGTGAGGGCTTCGCGGGCAGCGGCCCGAACGCCGCCCACGTGAACACCGTGCTCGGCCGCAAGGGCGGGCCCGTGGAGACCGCCTGGACGACGGCGCTCGCGACGCCGCGGCTGGGGCACATCCCGTTCGTGACCGTGCTGCGGCCGAACATGCCGGTGAAGCCAGCGACGCTCTTCGTCAACAAGGCCGACATCCGGAGTGAGATGCATGCCGAGCTCACCTGGGGCGCGGCGCAGGCCGGGGTCGCGCAGGGGGTGCTCGAGGCTGTGGCCGACGGGACGATCCCGGCAGGCGAGGTCGAGGAGCTGCTCCTCATCGCCGCGGTCTGGGTCGACTGGGCCGCCGACGACGAGGAAACGGTCTACGCGGGCAACGTCGAGGCCACCCGCGGAGCACTTGCCGCCGGCGCGGAAGGGCGCCCGGCGATCGAGGATCTGCTCGCCGTCCGGGGCGAGCCCGCGAACCCGTTCTTCCGGCGCTCGTGAAGATCACGGGCATCCGCCTCCGGCGGCTGCGCCTCCCGCTCGACCCGCCGTTCGAGCCCGCCTGGGATCCCGAGCCGCGGACGGCATTCGAGGCGACGCTCGTCTACGTGGACACCGACGAGGGCCTCACCGGGATCGGCTCCGGGGACACCATGGACGGCTTCGAGCGCTACGCGCCGCTCTTCGTCGGCCGCGACCCTCTCGAGATCGAGCACCACGTCCGCGTGCTCGAGACCGTCACCTTCCACGCTGGGCGCTACTGGCCGCTCGAGGCGGCGCTGTGGGACCTGGCCGGAAAGGCGAACGGGGTGCCGGCGACGCAGCTCCTCGGCGGGGCGCTCGGCGAGATTCCGGTTTACGCGTCGACGGCGACGCGGCTGGGACCGGCCGCGCGCGCCGAGACGGCGCTGGCCTTGCGCGACCAGGGGATTCGGGCGCTGAAGGTCAGGGTCGACAAGGAACGCCCCGAGGACGGCTTCGCGGCCGTGGCCGCGGTCCGGGAGGCAGTCGGCGCGGACATGGAGATCATGGTCGACCTCAACCAGGGCTGGCGCATGCCCGGGGACGTGGCGCCGCTCCTAGGGTACGACGCGGTCGCCGCCCTCGCTGCGCGCCTGCGCAAGCTCGACGTCTGCTGGCTGGAGGAGCCGCTCGCGGGGGACGACGTCGAGGGCCTGGCGCGGCTCCGTGCGGAGACCGGGGTCCGCGTCGCAGGTGGCGAGATGGCCCGCACGCCCGCCGAGCTCGCGGCGTACGTCGACGGCGGCGCGCTCGACGTGCTCCAGCCCGACGCCGTCCTCGCAGTCGGCATTCTTCGCGCCCGCGAGCTGGCGGAGCGCGTCCTTGCGGCCGGCTTCTGGTTCACGCCACACACGTGGACGAACGGGATCGGGCTCCTTACCAACCTCCACCTAGCCGCCGGAGTCGGCGGCGGGCCGTTCCTGGAGCTTCCGTTCGACCCGCCGGGCTGGACGCCTGAGCGGCGTGACTTCATGCTCGCCGACCCGGTCATGCCGGGCCCGGACGGCGTCCTCACGGTGCCCGATCGTCCCGGCCTCGGCTTCGAGCTCGACGAGGAGGCCGTCGACCGGTACACCGTCGGTTGAGCCATGGCCACGTACGACGTCCACCAGCACCTCCTCCCCGTCACGCTCATCGAGGCGCTTCGCGGTCGCGGAGAGTCGCCCCGCATCGTCGGCGGCACTCTCGAGCTCGCAGAGGGCACGTTCCCGTTCGACGAGCGCGACCACGACCCGGGTGAGCGCATCGCTCTGCTCGACCAGGACGGGATCGACGTGGCGATCATCAGCCTGGCCCCGACGATGGAGACGGAAGGCAAGCCGGACCTCGAGGACGCGTACAACGAGGGCATCCGCGACGTCGTCGCCGAGGCGGGCGGACGGCTCCGCGCCTTCGCGGCAGGTGGATGCCTCGACGGCTTCGCCGGGGTCTGCGTCTCGGCCCAGACGGTCGTTAACGGCCTCGGCGCGCTTCCGGACGCGCTCGTCCGCGCGGGTCAGGCCCTCTTCGTCCATCCCGGGCCGCCCGGGGCTCCCCCGGCCGACACACCTCCCTGGTGGACGGCGGTCGTCGACTACCCGGCCCAGATGCAGGCCGCCTACTTCGCCTGGCTGGCCGACGGCGTGGAGCGCCACCCGGAGCTGGACGTCGTCTTCGCCGTCCTCGCCGGCGGCGCCCCTGTGCAGCTCGAGCGGCTCCGCTCGCGCGGCGGCGATCCCGAGCCGGCGAGGCACCCGCGGATCCACCTGGACGTCGCGTCGTACGGCGCACGCGCTCTCGAGCTCTGCCTCACGGCGCTGGGGCCGGCTCAGCTGGTCTACGGGAGCGACCGCCCGGTGGTCGACGCCCGGCCCACCCTGGACGCGCTGGCCGGGCTCGGCCCGGACGTCCTCGATACCGTCCGAAGCGACAATCCCGGACGCCTCTTTGCATGACGAACGCTCCCACCCCACTCGAGCCCGCGCCTGACGCACTGAGCGCGGGTCGGCCTGTGTTCCTCAAGCGCGAGGACGTCCACGAGCTCGGCGCCTTCAAATGGCGCGGCGCGCTTCCGGTGCTCACCGCCTACCGGGACGCCGGAGCGGACACCGTCGTGACCGCGTCGACGGGGAACCACGGCGCGGCGACCGCCTGGGCCGCCGAGCGGCTCGGCCTGAAGACGCTCGTCTACGCGCCCGAGGGCGCGACGCAGGCGAAGGTCGCCCTCATCGAGCAGCTCGGAGCCGAGATCCATCTGGTCGGGTCGGATCTCGACGCGGCGAAGGACGAGGGGCGCCGCCATGCCGACGAGCGTGGCCTGCCGTTCTTCGAGGACGGCGCCGAGATGGCGCAGTACGAGGGCTACGGCGCGATCGCGGACGAGATCCTCGACGAGCTCGACGAGCGACCGGGCGCGATCGTCGTGCCGGTGGGCAACGGCGCCCTGCTGGGCGGCATCGGCCTTCGGGTGTGCGCCCGTGAGCCCGACACGGAACGCGTCGGCGTCGCTGCGAAGGACGCCCCCGTCATGGCCGAGTCGTGGGAAGCCGGCGGCATCGTCGAGAGCGACCGGAGCGCGACGTTCGCCGACGGGCTTGCCGTCCGGGTGGCGATCCCACTGGCCGTCGACGTCCTCGGCGAGGTCGCGAGCCGGATGCTGCTCGTCAGCGAGCGAGACATGGCCCGTGCCGTTGGAGCCTACGCCGTGGCCGGGATCCGCGCCGAGGGGGCGGCCGGCGCCGCGCTCGCCGCCCTGCCCCAGCTCGAGGGTCTCGACGGCGCCATCGTCCTCATCGTCACCGGCCGGAACATCGACGACGAGCTCCATCGACGCGCCTGCGAGGATCCCGGCTCCTTCCCCGGGTAGTCGGCGTCGGCGTCCGGGGCTCTTCGGTTTTCGCTCACGTACGAGCGACGCGCGGTGGGCCGCGTCCGGTCGCCCGGCGGTAGACGCCGTCCGCAGCGGCGATCAGCCCGGCGAGCTCGAGCTCGGTCAGCGTCGCGGCGAGCCCTGCGGGGTCTCTCTCCGTCGCTCGCACGAGCTCGTCGAGCGTCCGGGCGCCGTCCGAGAGTCGCTCGAGCACGTCCAGGGACTCGGGCGAGAGCCCGGCCGGCAAAGCCTGTGGGGTCGGCTCGACACCCAGCGCCTCCAGCACGTCCTCGGCAGACAGGAGCGGGGTCGCGCCCTGGCGAAGCAGATCGTTCGTCCCCGCGCTCAAGGCGGATGTGATCTCGCCGGGTGTCGCGAAGACCTCGCGGCCGAGCTCCAGCGCGAAATCCGCCGTGATCAGCGCACCGGAGCGGTCTCGCGCCTCCACCACGACGGTCGCCCGGGCAAGCCCGGCGATGATCCGGTTGCGCGCCGGAAAGCGCCACGGCGAGGGCTCGGTTCCCGGCGGGTACTCCGACACCACGAGCCCGCTCTCGGCGATCCGGCGTGCGAGCTCGGTGTGTGCGCGCGGGTAGTCGCGGTCGATGCCGCACCCCAGCACGGCAATCGTGAGGCCGCCGACGGCGAGAGCGCCTCTGTGCGCCTCTGCGTCGACACCGCGGGCCAAGCCGCTCACGACGACCAGCCCGGCGGCTGCGAGCGACTGCGCCAGCTCCCGTGCGACCTGGGCGCCGTAGGGCGAGCAGCTTCGAGCTCCGACGATCGCGACGGACGGCCGCGCGAGCAGCTCCGGCGGCCCGCCGCGGAGATGCAGCCGCGACGGCGGGTCGTGAAGGTCGGCAAGCAGAGGGGGATAGCCGGCTTGCCCTCGGCGGACAGAGAGGTACGTCACGCGGCCAGCTCCCGTGGTGCGCGATAGGAGAGCGCCTCGGCAACGTGGGCGGCCGCGATCTCCTCTTCAGCGGCGAGGGCCGCGACGGTGGCGGCCACACGAACGACGCGGGCGCGACCCCGAGCGGACAGTGGGAGCGTGTCGACGGCGCGCGTCAGGAGCTCTCGGGCGTCTGCTCCGAGACGTGGTCGCCTGCGAGCAAGCCGTTCGGCTGCAGGCACGACGCGGGCGCGAACGAACCGCGACGCCTCGGCGGGACGCGCGTCGAGCTCGTGGCCTCGGGGTCTGGGCATGTGGAGGACGAGGTCGAACCGA
>DASSCF010000050.1:0-2030 GCA_035698025.1 Gaiellaceae bacterium | reverse complement strand
GCTGACCGAGCCGGCGCCGACCTCTTGACTCCGCTTGCCCGCAGGCCGTAGGGTCGTCTCCACTCGACAGGAGGGGGAGATGAGAGTGCGAAAGCGTTGGATCGCGGGGGTCCTGGCCATCTGCGCCACGGCCCTGGCGGTACCGGCCATCGTCCTGGCAGGGCCCGGCTCGAGTGCCACCACGACGTACGGCAACCTGAAAGCGGGCAGCCCGTTCCCGCCCGCCGAGCACGACAGCTCGTTCAACGGAGAGGACAACATCTTCCCGCGGACGGTCGTGATCTCCGCCGGAGGCAGTGTGACGTTCGACGTCGACGGCTTCCACCAGGCCGCCGTCTACAGCGCGGGCACGACGCCGGAGGACATCAGCGTGCCGGCGTTCCCGCCGGAGTCGAACATCTTCATCAACGACCCCTCGGGAAGGCTGTTCCTGGGACCGGTCGGGGCGCCGTCCACGACAGGCGCCGGGACGTTCTCGACGCCCGGGAAGTACCTGATGATCTGCAACGTCACGCCGCACTTCGCGTTCGCGAAGATGTACGGCTGGGTCATCGTCAAGTAGCGGTCAACGCGGTCGAGGGGCGCCTCAGGCGCCTCTCGACACGCTCAGTCCCCGGTCGGCGGATCGAGGCTCCTGAGGTCCCAGAGCGGGCTCCCGAGCTGGGAGTCCGTGAACGCCATCACCGAGAGCTGGCCGGAGTCCGGGTACTCGACCGCCTCCGGCGAGGGACGGTTCGAGACCATCAGGTAGCGCACGAGCTCGTCCGTGCGGTTGCTCAGCTGGTGCGCCCCGTCCGGGCCGACCGGGAAGTGCACGACGTCGCCCTCCTCGAGACGGCGCTCGCCCGCGGGCTCACGGAGCGTCGGCCGGCCGCGGAGGACGACGAGCAGCTCCTCGGAGCCATGATGGAAGTGGTAGAGACCGCTCGTCCCGCCGGGCGTCAGCTCGTACAGCGTCGCGCCGATCTTCTCGCCGCGCGGCATGCGCGACGCCCTGTCGGCCGCCCACTCCTCCTTGCTTTCGTGTTCCCACTCGTCCGCCCAGATGTTCGGCACTCCGGCCACCTGCGACCTCCTCGGCACGTCATGATCGAGCCGTGGAGGCCTACCGCACGCCCGACGAGCGCTTCGTCGGCCTCCCCGGCTTCCCGTTCGCCCCACGGTATCTCGCGCAGGACGGTTTGCGGATGCACTACCTCGAGGAGGGAGCGGGCGACCCGGTGCTCCTCCTCCACGGCGAGCCCTCGTGGGCGTTCCTCTATCGCAAGCTGATCCCGCCGCTCGCGGACGTCGCGCGCGTCGTCGCTCCCGACTACTTCGGCTTCGGTCGCTCGGACAAGCCGATCCGGCTCGAGGACTACTCGTACGACTTCCACTACGCGTCGGTCGAGCGCTTCGCGGACGAGCTCGACCTGCGCGCGGCGACGGTCGTCGTGCAGGACTGGGGCGGCCCGATCGGGCTTCGCCTCGCCGTCGAGCACCCGGAGCGCGTCGCTCGCCTCGTCATCCTGAACACCGGCATAGGCGCCGGACGCGCCCCGTCCCCCGAGTGGCTGCGCTTCCGTGAGTTCATGCGCCGCGTCGGGAACGACATCGTGCCCGGCCAGCTCGTCCGCCTCTCCTGCGTGACCGAGCTCGCCGAGGACGTCGTCGAGGCCTACAACGCGCCCTTCCCGACCCCCGAGTCAAAGGCCGGCGTCGTCGCCTTCCCGGAGCTCGTCCCGACCGAGGCTGAGCATCCCTCGGCCCCGAAGATGCTCGAGGTGCGCGCCGCGCTCGAGCGCTGGGAGAAGCCCTCGCTCGTCCTCTTCTCCGACTCCGACCCGATCTTCTCGCCCGCAGCCGCCGAACGCCTCGCGGCGCGCATCCCGGGCGCCGGCCCGGCGGAGATCGTCGCGGGGGCGGGCCACTTCCTGCAGGAGGACAAGGGCGAGGAGATCGCCGAGCGGATCGTGCGCTTCCTGCGCGAGAGCTAGCCGCTGCCCGGGACGACCCAGGTGTCGCCCGAGTGGAGGAGCGCCTCGAGGTCG
>DASSCF010000049.1:0-5224 GCA_035698025.1 Gaiellaceae bacterium | reverse complement strand
CCGAGTCGGACGTGGACATCTCCGGCGCCCACCCGTACTGGGCCTACCCGTTCACGGACGTCGCCGTCGTCCACAACGGCCAGCTCACGAACTACTTCCAGTGGAAGCGCCGGCTCGAGCGGAGCGGCCACCGCTTCCAGTCCGAGTGCGATTCCGAGATCATCGCCGTCTACCTCGCCGAGAAGATGAGCGACGGCGCGAGCCTCGAGGACGCCATGAAGGAGTCTCTCGAGGAGCTCGACGGCGTCTTCACCTACATCGCCGTCACCGCCGAGGCACTGGGCGTGTGCAAGGACGAGATGGCGGCGAAGCCGCTCGTCCTCTACGAGTCCGACGGCGTCGTCGCCCTCGCCTCCGAGGAGATCGCCATCCGCGCCGTGATCGACCACGAGATCGACACGTACGACCCGTACGAGGGCGAGGTGCTGGTGTGGCAGCGGTAGGCGAAAGGCAGGTCAGCTACGACGCCCGCGGGCTCGCCGAGCCGCACGCCGAGGCGCCGGGCGTCGCCGAGGTCGAGGACGGCAAGGCCGTCTTCGACGCCAAGGACCTCACCACGCGGCAGATCAACCTCGAGCTCCGCCGGCTCGTCTACGAGGAGGGGCTGAAGGACGTCACCGTGCTCAACCCCGGCTCGAGGCACTCGCTCGGCGTCGGGATCCTGACACGCTGCCGCATCACCTTCGACGGCAGCCTCGGGTACTTCGGCTGCGGCCTGATCGACGGCCCCGAGGTCCACGTGAAGGGCCGCGTGGGCTGGTCGGCCTGCGAGAACATGATGTCCGGCGTCGTCGTCGTCGAGGGGAACGCGGGCTCGCTCACGGGCGCCGCGCTTCGCGGCGGCGACGTGGTCGTCAAGGGCCGGGTCGGCGCCCGCAGCGGCATCGACCAGAAGGGCGGGACGATCATCTCGGTCGGTGACGCCGGCTCGATGACCGGCTTCATGATGCAGCGCGGCCGCCAGATCCTCTGCGGGAACGTCGGGCCCGGGCTCGGGGACTCCATGTACGACGGGACGATCTACGTCGCGGGCACGGTGAAGTCGCTCGGGATCGACTGCGTCCCGGGCGAGTGGACGGACGCCGACACCGAGCTGATCGAGCGCAAGTTCCGGATCTACGGGCTCGGAGACCCGCCCGAGTTCCAGAAGTTCGTGTGCGGCAAGAAGCTCTACAACTACGACAACCTCGAGCCCTCCGAGCGAAAGCTGGTTCTCTGATGACTGACCGGTACGAGCACGTGGGCGGCAACGTGGGAGGCGGGCAGTCCGAGCGGCGCACGGTGCTCGGCCGTAGCCCGATCTTCACCCCGGAGGTCGTCAACGACATCCACATGAAGGCCGAGCTCGGCCGCTACCGCATGCGGGGCTTCTCGATGTTCAAGAGGATCCCGCACTGGGACGACCTCATGTTCATGCCGGGCACGCTGACCCGGTTCGTGATCGAGGGCTACCGCGAGAAGTGCCTGACGAAAACCGTCCTGGGCGCCCGCTTCGCGAAGAAGCCGATCGAGCTCGACATCCCCGTCTACATCACCGGCATGAGCTTCGGCGCGCTCTCCCTGGAGGCGAAGATGGCACTCGCCAAGGGCGCGTCCATGGCGGGGACGGCGACCTGCTCGGGCGAGGGCGGGATGATCCCGCCGGAGCGCGACCTCTCGACCAAGTGGTACTACCAGTGCATCCAGAGCCGGTACGGGTTCAACCCGCACCACCTGATGCTGGCCGACGCGTGCGAGTTCTTCATCGGCCAGGGCTGCAAGGTCGGGCTCGGCGGCCACCTGATGGGCCAGAAGGTGACGGAGCAGGTCGCGGAGATGCGCTCGCTCCCGCCCGGTATCGACCAGCGCTCGCCGGCGCGGCATCCGGACTGGCTCGGCCCGGACGACCTCTCCCTGAAGATCCAGGAGATCCGCGAGGCGACCGACTACCAGATCCCGATCCAGCTCAAGCTCGGCGCCGCGCGCGTCTACGACGACGTGCGCATGGCGGCCAAGTGCGGGCCGGACATCATCTACCTGGACGGCGCCGAGGGCGGCACGGGCGCCGGGCCGCACATCGCCACCGAGGAGACCGGCATCCCGCTCATGGCCGCGATCCCCGAAGCGCGGCGCGCGCTCGAGGACGTCGGCCTTGCCGACGAGATCGACCTCGTCGTCGCGGGCGGGATCCGGAACGGCGGCGACGTCGCCAAGGCGCTCTCGCTCGGCGCCAAGTCCGTGGCGCTCGGCCACGCGGCGCTGATCGCGCTCAACTGCAACAAGGAGATCCCCGGCGTCACCGACTACGAGGGGACGATCGGCGTCCCCGCCGGCGAGTGCTACCACTGCCACACCGGCCGCTGCCCGGTCGGAATCACGACGCAGGATCCCGAGCTGCGCAAACGGCTCGTCGTCGACGAGGCCGCCGAGCGGGTCTACAACTTCCTGCACACCCTGACGCTCGAGGTGCAGATGCTGGCGCGGGCCTGCGGGAAGACGAACGTCCACTCGCTCGAGCCCGAGGATCTCTGTGCACTCACGGTCGAGGCGGCCGCGATGGCGAAGGTCCCGCTCGCGGGCACGGACTACGTGCCCGGCGTGACCGAGGAGAAGGCCCTTGCCGAGATCAAGCGCCTGCTCGAGAAGCACCTCGAGTACCCGGTCGACTACCTGCCCGAGCAGCCCGCCGAGTTCGCCGGCGCGGAGGACTAGATGCGCGAGCCCGAGAAGATCAGGGCAATCGACGCCGAGTACTTGGCCGGCAGGCGCTTCTCCTACCAGGAGGACGCTGCCGAGATCGAGGACGTCGACCTGCTCGCGGCCACGCCCGGCGACGACCTTAACTGGCTCGAGGATGTCGAGCTCCTCGAGGAAGACGGCATGCCCGCCGTCTTCGACCGCTATTCGAACTCGTTCCTGAAGATCTACTTCGAGATCCCGGAGGGGCGCGAGGATGAGATCGCCCGCAGGGTGCTCGTCAAGCACCTCCAGTCCGGCAACTCCTACGGCATCCAGCTGAAGGAGAAGCACACGAAGTTCCCGCAGCCCGAGCTCGGGCCCTGGGTCGAGGGCTCTCGGACGACGGGGACGGACTGGAAGCCTCCCGTGCTCGAGGGCTGGGAGCCTCCCGAAGGGCACTGAGCGCGGACGGAGGGGCCTCGCGGCCCCCCATCCACATCGCTCTCGCGGCGCGCGCTAGACGCCCCGGCGGCCGTAGCCGACGCCGCCGAAGAGCACGAGCACGAGCAGCACGATCAGCAGGATCCAGACCCAGGTCGGCATGTGGAAGTCCTCCTTGCCGTTGGCTGACAAGCCGGTAGATAGCCGCTCGGGAAGACCCGCAAACGTCGGGTACGCCGGCGGAACGGGAAAGAGCAGAGGGGCGGGCGCCGGGCGGGCCCGCCCCTCCGAATTCCCGGGGTCGAGTGCTGGCGGCTCGGAGGGGCGGCGCGGTGCGCCTCTCCGGGCCCGTTCTCGCCCGTCCCCGGTATTGCCTCCTGAGTACGGCGCTGGGGCGCGGGCGGATTGCCTTGCGATGGAGCGAGCTCTAAGCGGGCGTGTGGCAGACGGCCTCGACGTTGTTGCCGTCGGGGTCGAGGACGTAGGCGCCGTAATAGTTCTCGTGGTAGTGCGGCCGCAGGCCCGGGGGGCCGTTGTCGGTTCCTCCTGCGGCGAGCGCAGCTGTGTGGAAGGCCTCCACCGTCTCGCGGTCGCGCGCCCGGAAGCAGACGTGGGTGCCCGTGCCCGGGCCGCCGCGCCTCGAGACCCAGAAGTCGGGGCCGGCCTCGCCGGCCTGGAAGCCGACGTGCTCCTCCCACTCCATGAAGACCCGGTAGCCGAGCGGCTCGAGCGCCTCGGCGTAGAACGCCTTGGCGGCGGCGAGGTCGCGCACGTTAAGGCCGACGTGGTCGATCATTCCCCGTCAACGCTACCCGTCAGAAGATAGGGAGGCAGAGCCGGCCGCATCGGCTCCGCCTCCCGCTGCCTCCTCGTCCGCTCTTACAGCAGGATCACGAGCAGGACGATGAGGAGGATCAGGCCAAGCAGGCTCACACCGATGTACATGGTCTCCCCTTCCGCTCGCTGTCGTTAGTAGACGCCTCGGCCGTAGTAGTCCCCAAGCTCTGCCCTGTAGTCCTCGTCGCGATATCGGTCCTTGTCGAACTCGGGCGCGTTCTTGATGTCGTCCCTCGTTCGATCGACGTACACCGTCCGCTCGATGTCGTCTACGCGGTCGACGACGCCGGCTGGGATCAGCACCGTCTTGCCGAAGATCCAGGGGCCGGTGTCGACGACGAGGTAGCTGCGAGAGGCTTCGTAGGTCGCCTCGTCGACCTTGCCGATACCGCCGTCTACGGCCTCGACGCTGTACCCGGCAAGGTCGAGCTCGGCCGGAGTCTCGACCCCGATGGTTCCTGCTTCGCGATACGTCCAAAGATCGGTCGTCTGGTAGGAACGCTCCATGTTCTCTCCATTCGCTGCTGGTGAACCCTTGAGCCGACTCAGGTCCATTTACCCATGAAGGTGGCGCGGCGAACTGGCAATAAAAGGGGGAAGCCCGGCGCACTGCGGCCCGCACGCTGAGCTTCCCCTTGGACCATCGCGAGCCCATCAACATGGGCCGTGCAGAGGGGGCGACAGTCCGCGCGCTTGTCTCACATGCCGTCGTCGAGGTCAAGCCCGTAGGCGACCGACCGCCTCGTCACTACCCGCGAGCTCAAAGGTCCTCCGACGACCGGAGGGCCCGCGAGACTACGCGGGTGCCGGCCTCTGCCTTCGCCCTCGCGCTCGCGGCGGCCTTCGTCCACGCCCTCTGGAACCTCCTCGTGGCAAGTGCGCGCGATCCGGAGGCGGCGACGGCGGTCGCGCTCGTCACGGGCGTGGTCGTCTTCGCTCCCGTTGCCGCGCTGACCTGGGAGCTCGAGGCCGAAGCCTGGCCTTACCTCGTGGCCAGCTCGCTCCTCGAGCTCCTCTACGTCGCGCTCCTCGGTGCCGCGTACCGGCGGGCGGAGCTCTCGGTCGTCTACCCGCTCGCCCGCGGGGTCGCCCCTGTCCTCGTGCTCGCCGTCGGCGTCGCGGCGCTCGGCGCGGGGACGTCCGCTGCGCAGGCCGCGGGCGTCTGCCTCGTCGGCCTCGGCGTCCTCCTCGTGCGCGGCCTCGCCCGGCCGGCGGACTCGGCCGGAGTGCTGTTCGGGCTCACCATCGCCTGCTCCATCGCCGCGTACACCCTCGTGGACGACGAGGG
>DASSCF010000048.1:0-28134 GCA_035698025.1 Gaiellaceae bacterium | reverse complement strand
AGCTGGCGGGCAAGCTCGGCGGCCTGAACGTCGCACTGGTCATGGGCCACGACCTTGCCGGCGTGGCCCGAGAGACGGTGCGCTACGGCGCCGAGCGCGTGGTGGTCGTCGACGACGAGCGCCTGGCCGAGTACCAGCCCGACCCGTACTTCTCGGCCCTCCGGCACGTCGTCGTGTCCCAGCGCCCGCACGCTCTCCTCATCCCCTCGACGATCATGGGCCGCGACTACGGGCCGCGCGTCGCCGGCGAGCTGGAGCTTGGCATGACCGGCGACTGCGTCGACCTCGCGATCGACAAGGCCGGGCGGCTGATCCAGTACAAGCCCGCCTACGGCGGCAACATCATCTCCGTGATCATGGGCGCGACCACGCCACAGCTCGCGACCGTGCGGCCCGGGATGTTCGCCCCGGTCGAGCCGCGCGACGACGCCGAGGCGGAAATCGTGGAGCTCTCCGTCGGCGACCTGGCCGAGCCGCGCGCCCGCCTCGTCCACCGCGAGCACCGTCCGGACACGGCCGGCTATGCGCTGGACTCCGCCGAGGTGTGCTTCTGCGTGGGCAAGGGCGCGGGCGGCCCGGAGGCCGTGCCCGAGATCGAGGCGCTGGCGCGCCGCCTGGGTGCCCAGGTGGGCGGCAGCCGCGACGTGACCGACGCCGGCTGGCTGCCGAAGAACCGCCAGATCGGGCTCACGGGACGGGCGATCGCACCACGGCTCATGGTCGAGGTCGGCGTGCGCGGCGCGTTCGAGCACCTGATGGGATCCGTGCGGGCCGGCGTCATCGTCGGCCTGAACGCGAACGCGAAGGCGCCGATCTTCGAGCACTCCGACGTCGGCCTGGTCGGCGACTGGCGCGAGACGCTCCCGCCGCTCGTCGAGGCCCTCGAAGGGAACCTGCCCTGATCCTCAACGTCCACGAGTGGGGCGACGCGGACGCCCCGGAGCTCGTGTGCCTGCACGGGGTCTGCGGGCACGGCAGGCGCTTCCGCCGACTCGTCGAGGACCATCTCGCCGACCGCTTCCACGTGCGCGCGCTCGACCTGCGCGGCCACGGACCCTCGGGCTGGGAGGAGCCGTGGACGCTCGACCAGCACGTCGAGGACGTGCTCCAGACCGTCACGGAGCCGGCCACCTGGATCGGCCACAGCTTCGGCGGGCGGATCACGGCCGAGATCACCGCCCGACGCCCCGACCTCGTCGAGCGTGCCGTCCTGCTCGACCCGGCACTGTGGGTCCCGCCCGACGACGCGGAGAGCGCCGCGCAGCACGAGCTGGCGAAGGGGCCGTGGGCGTCGGTCGAGGAAGCCCTGGAGGCCCGTGCGCAAACGGTCGAGCACACGCCGCGCGAGCTCCTCGAGGAGGAGATGCGCGAGCACCTCGTCGAGCAGCCGGACGGCACGTGGTTCTACCGCTACTCACGGGACGTGGTCGCCGCCGCGTACCGCGAGATGGCGAGGCCCCCGGCGCCCTGGAAGTCGCTGCGGGTGCCGACCCTCCTCGTGGTCGCCGACCACGCCAAGCTCGTCAGCGCGGCCGAGCTCGTCCACTATCAGGCGGCGCTCGGGGACCTGCTGGAGGTCACCGTCGTGCCCGGCGGACACATCGTCCTCTGGGACGCCTATCCGGAGACGTCCGCGGCCATCGTGGACTTCCTCGGCTAGAGAATCCTGGCGCCGAAGGCGCTGGCGACCAGCTCGACGGCGAGCGCGGCCGTCTCGTTCCCGCGATCGAGGATCGGGTTGACCTCGACGACCTCCAGGGAGCTGAGGAGGCCCGACTCGGCGACGAGCTCCATCGCCAGGTGCGCCTCCCGATAGGAGAGGCCGCCGCGCACCGGCGTCCCGACCCCGGGGGCCACGTCAGGGTCGACCACGTCCATGTCGACGGAGATGTGCACGAACGGCGCACCCTCGACACGCTCGAGCGCCTCGCGGACGACGGGCTCGATGCCGCGCCGGTCGATCTCGCTCATGGTGTAGACGCCGACGCCGCTCTCCCGCACGTAGTCGCGCTCACCCTCGTCGAGCGAGCGCGTGCCGACCAGGACGACGTGCCCGGGAGTCAGGGCCGGGAGCGGCCACGCCTCGCTGGCGAACGCCTTGGTGTCGCGCCCGAGCGCGGCCCCGAGAGCCATGCCGTGGACGTTGCCGCTCGGCGTCGTCGCGGGCGTGTGCAGGTCGCCGTGGGCGTCGAACCAGATCGCCGCGCCCGCCCCGTGCACCGACGCCATTCCGCCGAGCGTCCCGAGCGCGATCGAATGGTCGCCGCCGAGGACGATAGGAGTTCGCCCCTCGCCGGCTGCACGCGCGACCGCCCGCGCGATGCGCTCGCACGTCTCCTTGATCTCGGGGAGGAAGCGCGCCTTGGGGTCGCCGCTCGCGGTCGCCTCGGCCACCGCGGTGGGCACGTTCCCCCAGTCGTCGCAGCCGATCCCGAGCTCGGCGAGGCGGTCGTCGAGGTCCGCGTAGCGGATCGCCGACGGGCCCATGTCCACGCCGCGGCGGCCGGCCCCGAGATCGAGCGCCGCCCCGATGACGGCGACGTTCCTGCCATTCCGGTCCGTCACGGCCCGTGAGGCTACACTTCGGTGCCGCGGCGAGGTAGCTCAGTTGGTAGAGCACACGGCTGAAAACCGTGGTGTCGCCGGTTCGATTCCGGCCCTCGCCACCTCACATTCCGAGTTTCGCTTACCTTGCGCGCCGAAGGTACATTGACCGCAGAGTCGTGATCGACAGGAAGGAAGCGTGATGAGCGGTTCGGTAGAGAAGGCGATTCTCGCGGGCGGATGCTTCTGGGGGATGCAGGACCTCATCCGGAAGCGGCCGGGTGTCGTGGAGACGAGGGTCGGCTACACAGGCGGCGACGTCCCGAACGCGACCTACCGCAACCACGGAACGCACGCGGAGGCCATCGAGATCGTCTTCGACCCCGAGCAGGCGTCGTACCGCGACCTGCTCGAGTTCTTCTTCCAGATCCACGATCCGACCACGCTGAACCGTCAGGGAAACGACGTCGGGATGAGCTACCGCTCGGCCATCTACTACCTCGACGAGGAGCAGCGCCGCGTCGCCGAGGACACGATCGCCGATGTCGAGGCCTCCGGTCTGTGGCCGGGGAAGGTCGTCACCGAGGTCGAGCCTGCGGGGCCGTTCTGGGAGGCCGAGCCGGAGCACCAGGACTACCTCGAGAAGTATCCCAACGGCTACACGTGCCACTTCCCGCGGCCCGGCTGGGTCCTCCCTCGCCGCGCGACGGCCGCCGCCGGCTAACAGTCAGAGGTCAGCCTGAGCCGCGCTCGTAGCGTTCCTGCTCCTCGACGGTTCGCTCGGCCGTAGGGAAGGCCTCGAGGCGGTCGTCCGGGATCGGCCGGCCGCTCTCGACAGACAGACCGTACGTCCCTTGCTCGAGTCGAGCCTCTGCGCGCTCGATCGCGCTGAGCGCCTCGTGTAGGTCGTCGCTGAGGCCTTCGTCCAGCTCGTCGCTGTAGAGCTCCGACGCCCTGTCCGCCGGTTCGTCCTGATCGGATAGCTCGCCGACGTCCGCCGGCTTGCGCCTTGCGAGCGCGCTCTCGACGCGGCTCCGCTCGTCGGCCAGCAGCTTCCTCGCGCGCTCAGAGTCCACGACGCTGATGGTAACCGGAGCCGGCAGGTCCCTTCGCCGGTGTCTACCCGAACGTGAAGGCGTACGCCTCGGCGCCGGGCTCGAGGAACGTGATCTCGAGCGTCCGTTCGCGGACCTTGTCCTGTGCACGCACGAGCTGGTACATGCGACCGTAGTCGAGCGTTCCGCTTCCGTCCTCGCCGACGTCGGCGCCGTGTGACGAGCCAGGCGGCTCGCCGTCGACGAGCAGGCGGAAAGGAATCGGCTCGCGCCCTCCGGGAGAGAGAACGAGATGCGCGTCACGCGCGTCGAAGCGGAAGGCGATGCTTCCGCCCGGCCGCTCGAGCGCGACATTCTCACGCCCGATCGTCCATTCGCCCGCCAGGGCCCAGTGGTTGGAGCGCAGACGCTCGGGAAGCTCGTAGGCGCGAGCTTCGTTGCGCACGGCCCCGTCAGGCGAGGCGAAGCGCTCGCCGCGCCCGTAGCCGAGGTAGGTCTCAGGCGTCCGGAGGCGATCCCAGTCGGCCTCAGCCTCCACACCGACCCCTACGACGGGGACGGGCTCGCGCTCGAGACCGAGTAAGTCCTGGATCACACGCTCCGATTGCTCGTAGCGCCCTTCGCCAAAGTGCTCGTCGCGGATGATGCCCTCCCGGTCGACGAAGAAGAGCGCCGGCCAGTAGTGATTGTCGAAGGCCCTCCAGACCCCGTAGTCATTGTCGAGCGCGACGGGGTAGTCGATCTCCCGATCGTCCACCGCCCGGCGCACGAGATCGACGTCGTGCTCGAACGAGAACTCCGGCGTGTGGGCACCGATCACGACCAGCCCGTCCTCTCGGTAGGCCTGCGACCACGCGCGAACGTAGGGCTCCTGGCGCAGCCAGTTGATGCAGGTGAGCGTCCAGAAGTTGACGAGGACGACGCTGCCGCGCAGCCCGGCGGGGTCGAGCGGCTCGGAGTTGAGCCACCCGGTCGCCCCGTCGAGCTGCGGCATGTGCAGACGTTCGAAGACGGTCATCCAGCCTTGTTCCTGCTTCGAGCTACCGGAGCGATCTGAAGGTCGCCCGAAGCTCGGTCGCGAAGAGCTGCGGCTCCTCCCAGGCGGCGAAGTGCCCGCCCCTGTCGACCTCGTTGAAGTAGCCGACGTTGGGGTACGAGTTCTCGACCCAGCTGCGCGGAGTCCGCCAGATTTCGCCGGGGAACGTCGTGAAGCCGACCGGAAGCGATACCGGCGGAGGAGCCTGGCCCGACGCGAGTGCTTGAGCCAGGGCTAGTCCGTCCTCCCAGTACGACCGGGCCGCCGAGGCCCCGGTGCCCGTGAGCCAGTACAGCGTGATGTTGTCGACGATCTCGTCGCGGGTGAGATT
The DNA here is from genome assembly GCA_035698025.1 of Gaiellaceae bacterium. Lineage (GTDB taxonomy): Bacteria > Actinomycetota > Thermoleophilia > Gaiellales > Gaiellaceae > JAIBJN01. The sequence continues at coordinate 23,168 of DASSCF010000048.1, read as the reverse complement.
GCCGGCCGGCTCCCCGTCGACGAAGGCGTGGGCGATCTTGTAGTAGCTGTCCGTGTCGTGATCGAGCAGCCAGGCGGCCAGGGCGACGGGTGAATCCAGCAGGGCGTAGCCGATCGTCTGCGGCCGCGTGGCCATCTCCAGGAAGTAGCCGAAGCCATCCGTCCTGAAGGTGGCGACCTGGTCCGCCGCCGCGCGTTCCTGCTCCGTTTCCGCCGGCTGGGGACCAGCCAATACCGTCACGAGCAGGTTCACGTGGATGCCGAGCAGCCCCTCGGGCGCCTGCCGTCCCATCGTGTCGGTCACGAGGGCGCCCACGTCGCCGCCCTGGGCGACGTAGCGGGTGTAGCCGAGCCGGTGCATGAGCTCCGCCCAGGCCTGCGCGACGCGGCCGGCGTTCCAGCCGAGCTCGGCGGGCTCGCCCGAGAAGCCGTAGCCGGGCAGGGACGGCAGAACGAGGTCGAACGCGTCCTCGGCGGTTCCGCCGTGCGCGGTCGGGTCGGTGAGCGGGCCGATGGTCTCGAGCAGCTCGATGACCGAGCCCGGCCAGCCGTGGGTCATGATCAGCGGCAGCGCGTTTTCGTGCTGCGACTTCACGTGGATGAAGTGGATGTCCACCCCGTCGATCTGGGTGATGCACTGCGGCAGCGCGTTCAGCCGCGCCGCCACGCGCCCGAAGTCGTACTCGTTCGCCCAGTAGTCCGCCAGCGCCCGGATCGTCGCGAGCTGGACGCCTTGCGACCGATCGGAGACAAGCTCCTTGGTGGGCCAGCGCGTCGCCGCGATGCGCCGGCGCAGGTCGTCGAGCTGCTCCTCCGGACCCTCGAAGTGGAAGGGCCTGATCTCGGTTGCGGTCTCGACAGTGGTCATGACGGCCTCCTTGCTGGCGGAGCGCCGCCGCGAACCGACCCCGTTCACACTCATCCGCGGCTAACGACGAGCGGCTACTCCGTGGGCGACCCGTCCGACTCTACGCCCTGCGTCACGAAATGCAACGTGGGTCACAAAATGTTCGTCAGATCTCAACGGATCGCTGGCCATTCTGACCCCACGTCGGTCCGGCGCTGACCATCAGTGACTCGGTGCGCTTAGCGATGTGAGCCGACGGGTACCCGAGGGTTTCAACCAATCGGAAGGACGAAAATGCCTGAACTCACGACACCCCGCGAGCTCTTCCTCCACGAGCTCGGCGACATTCTCTACGTCGAGCGCGCGCTGGCGGAGGAGACGCTGCCGAAGCTGATCGGAGAGGTCTCCGACGAGGAGTTCAAGTCCGGGCTCGAGAGCCATCTCAAGCAGACCCGGCAGCACGTCGCCAACGTCGAGAAGGTCTTCGAGCTGCTCGGCGAGGAGCCCGAGGTCGAGAAGTGCATCGCCTTCGAGGGGCTCAAGAAGGAGCATGACCAGATGATCGAGGAGAGCGGCTCGTCGCTCGTCGACATCGTCGACGTGGGCGCCGCTGCGCGAACGGAGAGCTACGAGATCGCCGCGTACGAGGGCCTGCGCCGGATGGCCAAGGCCATGGGCGAAGACGAGGCCGTCGAGCTTCTCGACGAGAACCTCAAGCAGGAGAAGGACACGCTGCGCGAGGTCGAGAAGATCGCCACGCGCCTCAGCAACGAGAGCGCCAAGGAAGCCTCGACCGTCTAGCGGGCGGTCACGACCCGAGGCGCCCGCCCCCGAGGACGGGGCGGGCGCCTCTCACTTGCAAGGAGGTCTCATGGTTGACCCCGTCGACTACCACCTGCTCCTCAAGTACCCGGACCGTGACGAGCCGGACAGCTCGGACTTCACGAGCTTCGCCGGGGAGATCGCGGAGGGTGACGTCCTTGCTCTTCCCGAGAAGGGCGACTGGCGGGTGGAGGAGATCAGGGACGCGCACGACCTCCCGAACCCACAGCTGGTCTGCATTCCGGCCTAGCGCTGTATGATCCACAGGTCGGGTGCGCCCCCTGGCGCTTCCTGTTCCTCAGCCGCGTTCTAGCCCTGGTACCCGCGGCGCTGAGAGGTCTCCGTTCCCGGCTCCCACAACCGAAAGGGAGCACAATGACCGTCTCGTCGGAACGGCTGGCCCGCAACCAGGTGATCTTCCATGAGGTGAACGAGCGTCTGCGAGAGATCGCAGGCCTGGCCGCCGATCTGACCCTGTTTGTGTGCGAATGCGGTGATCCCTGCTGCAGCGAGGGAATCGAGCTGGACACCATCGAGTACGCGGCCGTGCGCTCGATGCCCAACGTGTTCATGATCGTTCCGGGTCACGAGCGCCTCGAGGTCGACCGCGTCATCGACGACAGCGATCGCGTCATGCTCGTGGAGAGGACCGTGCTGGTGGACGACGCCGATCTGAAGGCGGCTCTCGGGTCACGTCCGTGGCCCGCCCATGGACTCTAGAGACGAGCGTCTCGCCGAGAACCAACGAACCTTCCGCCACGCGAACGAACGCCTCGGAGAGCTCGCCGACGTCCAGGATGGACAGCGCATCCCCTTCCTGTGCGAGTGCGCGGACATCGCGTGTCTCGGCAGGGTCGAAGCGTCAGTCGGAGAATTCGACGTCATTCACGAAGACCCGTATCGCTATTTCGTGCTGTCGGGCCACCTACGGATCGACGGCGAGAAGATCCTCGAGCAGAACGACCGCTACGACGTCGTGAGCAAGGAAGCTCTCTAGCTCATTATTGTCTCACCCGGCGGCCCATGGGGACGAGCGCGGGGCCGCGCCGACGTAGGCACCGCCCCGATCTCGATGCGGCTTGCGCCGCTAGTACCACTTCCCCTTCGCGAAGCCGCCGAAGGCAACGAGCCCGACCACGGCGACGATGATGCCGATCAGGACGCTCCAGAACAGAGCGATGACGATCCCTGCGATGACGAGGATCCCGCCCAGTCCGAGGCCGATTCCGCCGCCTGCGTTCCGGCGTTCGGTTTCATGCGTAGTCATCAAGTCTCCTTTGAAGGATGAGCACCATCGTTCCCGTTCGACTGCAGGACTAACCCTACGGAGACCACCCAGGCGGATACTTAGCGTCGCATGATCATTCGCCGTCTTACCCTGGAGGACGCCGGCGAGCTGGCGGCCGTGCTGGTCGAGAACCGCGAGTTCCTGGCCGGTTCGAGCCCGGTCAACTCCGAGGGTTTCTTCACCGCCGCGGGCCAGCGCGCGAGGATCGAGAACGGCGGATCGGAGAGGTTCGCAATCCTCGACCGCGGCCAGATCGCCGGGACCGTGAGCCTCTCGAACATCGCCCCGGACCCGCTTCAGAGCGCAACTCTCGGCTACTGGGTGGCGGAGAAGGCCAACGGGCGGGGCCTCGCGACCAGGGCTGTCGGCGAGGTCATCGCCATCGCCTTCGAGGAGCTCGGGCTCCACCGGCTCGAGGCCGGGACACTCGTGGACAACATCCCGTCGCAGCGCGTGCTGGAGAAGAACGGCTTCGAGCGGATCGGCCTTGCCCGCCGCTACCTCCAGATCGCCGGCGAGTGGCGCGACCATCTTCTTTTTCAGCGAACCGCCGACTGAGCTCGGCCGGGCGCCGCGCCTCGGGTTCGCCGGAGGCGTGCTACCGTGGTTGAAGATCAGAGCGAGTTCGGTTTGCGTTTTCACGCCTTCCTCACCCGTTCGTAACGTGTAAGAGGGAGGTGTTTTTCTATGGCAGACGGAACCGTCAAGTGGTTCAACGACAGCAAGGGCTACGGCTTCATCACCCCCGATGAAGGTTCGAAGGACCTCTTCGTGCACCACAGCTCCATCGCCGGCGAGGGCTTCAAGTCGCTCGCCGAGGGCGCGCGGGTCTCGTTCGAGCAGCAGGAGGGCTCGAAGGGCCCCGAGGCGACCAACGTGACTCCGGTCGCGTAACGGCAGGATTGGACGGGCCGCGGCCTCCGGGCCGCGGCCCTCACCCCTACGGACGGAGGCACGCGGATGGGGCAGGCCGAAATGTCAGGCTCGACGAGCACCGGCTTCGGCGGGCCGACGCCCGGGCGCGAAGTCGGAACCATGCTGTGGTTCAACGCAGTCAAGGACCTCGGTGCGCTGGAGATGGCCCAGGGCGAGCGGGTCGGGTTCCCGGGGACCGCGTTCCTCCCGGGTGAGAAGCCGGAGGGCCGCTGCCTCGGCAAGCCGGTCGAGTTCGAGACGGTCGAAGGCGCCGTTGCACGCCTTGCCTTCGTGCCGGAGACGGCGCCGCGCCGGGCACGGCGACGGCGGCACCACTAGCCGCCTAGGCGTACGGCAGCACGAAGAAGGCGATCGCCGCGTACTGGCAGCCGGCGGCTGCGAGCGTCAGCACGTGGAAGACCTCGTGATAGCCGAACGTGTGCGGAACCGGGTCCGGCGCGCGCCGCACGTACACGATCGCCCCGGCCGTGTAGAAAAGACCTCCGGCGACGACGAGCACGAAACCCGGTAGAGGCACGGCGAGGAGCTCGGACACGGCGGCCACGCCCGTCCAGCCGATCGCCAGACCGAATGCCGCGGCGAGCCATTTCGGCGCGCCCACCCACGCAAACTTGAGCAGGATCGCCACGAGCGCACCTCCCCAGACGATCGAGAGCACCGGCACCGCCCACCCCGGAGACATCACGATCAGTCCGAACGGCGTGTAGGTGCCGGCGATCAGGAGATAGATGCCGGCATGGTCGAGCCGGGCAAGCCACGCGCGGGCTCTCGGCCGCCACGTCGGACGATGGTAGAGCGCGCTGGCGCCGAAGCAGGCAGCGACGCAGCTCGCGAAGACAATGGCGGCAACTCGGGCCCGGCCCGGATCCGCCGTCAGGACGAGAGCAACGCCGAGCCCGAGGGCAGCGTAGAAGCCGAGCTCGTGGAACACCCCTCGGAGCGTCGGCTTGGTGCGGATCTCGGTCGCGAGCATCTGTTGGCGGATCCTAGAGCGGCGGGCGAGGCCCGGCGCGATTCTTCCCGCGCCGGGCCCTGCCGGAAACTCTTCCTAGATCCAGCTCAGGTTCTCGTGCAGGAGCGGGATGAGGAAGTAGAGCGTGAACGCGGCGGCCGCCGCGTACATGAGCGGGTGCACCTTGCGCGCCTCGCCCTGGGCGACGCGGATGACCACGTACGAGATGAAGCCAAAGCCGATCCCGTTCGTGATCGAGAACGTCAGCGGCATCATCATGATCGCGAGCAGGGCCGAGAGGCCCAGCGCGAAGTTGTTGAAGTCGATGCCGGCAATCGTGCGCTCGCGCCCCGTCTCCGCCTCGGTCTCCTTCTCCACGAGGGCGCCGGCCATGAGCCAGCCGACGATGACGAGCGCCGCGCCGGTGGCCTGTGGCGGCACCATGCCGATCAGCGGCGCGAAGAACATGAACGGGAAGAAGAGGAGCCCGGTGACGATGCTCACCCAGCCCGTTCGCCCGCCGACTCCGACGCCGGCCCCTGACTCGATGTAGGTCGTGGCGGAGGAGGCCGACGCCGCGCCGCCCGCCATGGCGGCGACCGAGTCGACGAGGAGCGGCTTCTTGATGTCGGGCAGCTCGCCCTGCTCGTCCAGGTAGCCGGCCTGCTTCCCGACTCCGACGAGCGTGCCCATCGTGTCGAAGAAGTCGGCGAGGAAGAGCGCGAAGACGAAGGCCAGCGTGGTCACGATCCCGACCGTCGCGAAGGAGTCGAAGCTGAACTCGCCGACGAGGCCGAAGTTCGGGCTCTGCGCGAGGTCGTCGGGCCAGCGGGCGATGCCCGGCTGCGTGTAGGCCGTGTAGTCGGTCGCCCAGTTGATGATCGTGGCGAAGATGGTCGTCGCGACGATCGCGACGAGCAGGTCGGCGCGGATGCCGCGCGCCCGCAGGACGATCGCGAGGACGATGCCGAAGACCGCAACGAGGCTCGGCCACGTCTCGAACGTCGTGAGCGTGACGAGCGTGCCGTCCCCGCGCACGACGATGCCGGCGTTGACGAGCCCGATGAAGGCGATGAAGAGCCCGATGCCGATGGCGATCGCCTTCTTGAGCTCGAGCGGGATGGCACGCATCACCTTCTCCCGCATCCCGAGCAGGACGAGCAGCGTCACGAGCGCGCCCTCCATGACCACGATCCCCATCGCCTCCGGAAAGCCGAGGCCCTCCGTGGCCACGAGCGTGAACGCGACGACGGCGTTCAGCCCGAGCCCCGGCGCGATCGCATAGGCCCGGTTCGTGACGAGGCCCATGATGATCGTCATCACCCCGGCGACGAGACACGTCGAGGCGAGCACGCCGTCGAAGGGCAACCCCGTCCCTTCGAGCCCCTGCACCCCCGCGAAGCTGAGAATCGAGGGGTTCACGAAGATGATGTAGGACATGACGATGAAGGTCGTCGCGCCCGCCACGGTGTCCCGCCAGAGCGTCGTCCCGTTCTCTGCGAAGCGGAAGTACCCGTCCAGCCAAGAGCGCCGGACGCCCTGTGCCATCGAGGCCATCCCCACTCCTCCTTTCCCCCCACAGACCGACTGACTGGCGCGAGCCTAACGCGCCGCTGAGACGGCACAAAAAACGACGTCCGGGCCGGTGCAACCGTGCCGCGAACGCCGTTTGGCGGGATCCTACTCCGGGTTTGCCCGCTGCGCCAGGAACGCGGTGCCTTCGCCGGCCTGCAGCTCGTCGAACCGGTCGAAGCCGACCGCACCGAGCCGCGCGCGAAGCGTCTCCGGCGGCGTCCAGATCGGCGTGGAGGGCCCCGACACTGCGCCGACGACGACCGTGCCGCCGGGCGCCGTGACGCGGCCGAGCTCGTCGAAGAACGGGATCATGTTCAGGAGCACGACGAGCTCGAACGCACCGTCCTCGAACGGAAGGGCGGACGCGTCGGCGACCTCGAAGCGAACGCGGTCCTCGAGCTCGGAGGGGAGGAGGCTGCGGGCCTGCTCGATCATCGCCGGCGAGAGATCGACACCGACGACCTCGGCAGCCGGGAAGCGCTCGGCCGTCACGACGGCCGCCTTGCCCGTGCCCGTTCCGACGTCGAGGACCGTCGCCGGCTGACCCTCGATCCGTTCGAGGGCGGCCGTGAGCGGCGCCAGCCTCTCGGGCCCGATGACGCCGTCCCAAACGGGCGCGAGCCGGTCGAACTCTGCGCGGAGGGGGCGGCGGAACACGCGCCACAGGCCCGGCCTGGCGACCACGACGCGGGTCACGAAGCGGGCGAACCGGCGCCCGATCGCCTCGCGGCGGCCGTTCACCAGTCGACCGCGGAGATCTTCAGCTGGTCGCCGGCACCGACGCCGAACATCTCGGCCGCGCTTCCTCGGTTGATGGCGAGCGAGATGTTCCAGTACGCGTCCTCGTAGAGAACGATGTCCCCGCCCTTCACCTCGGCGAACGTGCGCGCGGTGGCGGCGTAGTACCGCTCGAAGCCGACCTCGACCTCGAGCCTGGAGCCGGCCTCGATACCGACCTGCGCGAGGTCCCCCCGATTGAGGTTGAGCTGGACGTTCCCGAAGCGGTCGACGGAGAGAACGGTCGCGCGGATCCGCCGCTTGCCGATGCCCGGAGCGGGCACGTCGATGCGGACGAGGTCCGCGGCGGGGATCGCCGGGCCGAGCTCCTTCAGCTCGACGCCGGCCGCGAGATGGGCCGAGGCGGGAGCGAAGACATCGCGGCCGTGGAAGGTGTGCGCCACGGGCTCGAGCCGGTAGGCCGCGTTCGCGAGCTCGACCACCTCCTCGATGCCGCCCAGCTTGTCGGCCGCGTAGGCCAGGAGCCCGTTGTCCGGTCCCACGTACAGGCGCCCGTCGGAGCCGCGCAGGGCGATCGCCCGCCGGTCGCTCCCCACGCCCGGGTCGACGACGGCGAGATGGACGCCTTCCGGCATGAAAGGCAGCGTGCTCGCGAGCACGAGGGCGCCCTGGAGGACGTTGTGCGGCGCGATCCCGTGCGTGATGTCGATGACCTCAGCGTCCGGGGCGATGCGCTTGATCACCCCGCGGCACGTGCCGACGAAGTCGTCCTCGAGGCCGAAGTCCGTCAGGAAGGTGATGAACCGGCGTTCGATGCCGCGAGCTTAACGGCTGCGACCAGGCCTTCCCGGTCGTGACCCGCCGCCTCGGCGATCACCCGCAGGCCCAGCTCGCGTGCCTCCGCGGACGTGACCGGCCCGATGGAGACGCACGGCGCTTCGACGCCGAGCGCCGCGAAGGCACGCGCCGCCGACGCGGACGCGAGCACGACGAGGTCGGCCTCCGGAAAGCGCTCTGGAGCGAGCTCGAGGGTCCGGTACACAGGGACGAAATCGGCGCCGAGCTCCTGCGCGAGCACACCGCGGGCGCCCTCCGCAGCCGGGAAGAGCACGCGCCCGGCCGGACGAGGGAGCTCTGCGGCGAGGCCTTCCTGGGTCGAGACCTGCGCGACGAGCTCGGGCTCGATTCCCCGCTCCCGGAGAGCTTCGGCGGTTCCCCGGCCCACGGCGGCGATCCTCGGCAGGCCGCCCTCGAGGCGCGCGAAGACCGCGTCGACCGCGTTGCGGCTCGTGAGGACGACCCAGTCGTACCCGTCGGCGCGCAGCGGAGGCCCCGGCAAGGGCTCGATGGCGACGAGCGGGCAGGCTTCGACCTCGAAGCCTTCGGACTCGAGCGCCGCGGCGAGCGGTGCCGTCAGGGCCTCGGTCCCCGTGAGGACGACCTTCATGCCCGCAGCGACGCGGTGGCGGCAAGGAGCTCGTCCGCGAGCGCGAGCGGATCGTCGCCGGTCCGCCGCTCGACCCAGGCGCCGTCCTCGTCGGCGATCAACGCCGTCAGCACGCCGCCATCGTGGTGGGCGGCGACGGGAGCAAGGCAGCCGCCGCCGATCCGGGCCACGCACGCCCGCTCGGCCTCGACCCGTCGCCGCGTCTCCGCGTCGTCGGCCGCCGCGACCAGCTCTTCCTCCCCGGCCCGCACCTGAAGCGCGACCGCGCCCTGCCCGGCTTCCGGGAGGAGCTCCTCGGGCGAGAAGCGGTAACCGATCTCGCCGCCGAGCCCCAGCCGGTCGAGGCCGGCGGAGGAGAGGACGATGGCGTCCAGCCCGCGCTCGCCCATCTTGCGCAGGCGCGTGTCGACGTTCCCCCGCAGCGGCTCGACGGAAAGCGTGGGCTCCAGGGCGAGGAGCTCGGCGCGACGGCGCACCGACGCGGTGCCGACGCGCATCTCGGGTCGCAGGCCCTCCGCTCCGCAGAGCGCGTCCCGTGGGTCCTCGCGCGCCAGGTAGGCGCCGACGGCCAGGCCGGCCGTGTTCGTCGAGGTCATGTCCTTGGCGGAGTGGACGGCGGCGTCGATGCGGCCGGCGAGCAGCGCCTCCTCGATCTCCTTCACGAAGACGCCGCGCTCACCGATCTCGCCGAACGGCTTCGAGCGGTCACGGTCGCCTGCGGTCGTCATCGGGACGATGGCGACGTCGACGTCCGGGTAGACGGCCCGCAGCGCGTCGGCCGCGAGCTCGGCCTGGATGAGGGCGAGCCTACTGCCCCGGCTGCCGAGACGGACCATCGCGCTCCTCGAGCCCGAAGAGGTGACGCACGGCGTCCGCGTAGAGCACGCCGTCGGCCGCGGCCGCCGCCTCCTTCATGCGCACCGTCGGCTGGTGCAGGAGCTTCGCCACGATCTGGCTCGTCAGCGCCTCGACGGCGCGCCGCTGGCTCGGCGAGAGCGACGCCAGCCGCCCCTCGACGCGATCCAGCTCCTCCTGGCGGATCGACTCGGCCCGCGCGCGCAGCGAGGCGATCGCCGGCACGACGTCGAGCGAGAGCTGCCATGCGCGGAAGCTGTCGGCCTCCTCCGAGACGATCGCCTCGGCCCGCACGGCTTCCTCACGGCGGCCGGCCACGCTCTCCGCGACCACGCGCTCGAGGTCGTCGATGTCGTAGAGGTAGCAGTCCTCGAGCTCGTTGATGGCGGGATCGAGGTCACGCGGGACGGCGATGTCGATGAAGAAGACGGGGCGGCCGCGGCGCTCCTTCATCGCGCGCGCGACCTGCTCGCCCGAGAGCACGAGCCCCTGCGACCCCGTCGAGGCGACGACGACGTCCGCGTGCGCCAGCTCCTCCTCCAGCGCGTCGAGGCCCACCGCCCGGCCGCCGAGGCGGCGGCGGAGCGCCTCCGCCCGCTCGGGCGAGCGGTTGGCGACCACGATCTCGCCGACGCCCCTGGAGATGAGGTTGGCAGCGGTCAGGTCGGCCGTCTTGCCGGCGCCGATGAGCAGGATCTTGCGGCCCTCGAGCCCCTCGAAGACGCGCTCGGCGAGCTCGGCCGCAGCCGAGGAGACGGAGGCCGGGTTCTCGCCGATCGCCGTCTCCGTCCGCACGCGCTTGCCCACCCGCAGCGCCTGGCGGAAGAGCCGGTGCAAGGTCGAGCCGGTCGTCCCGGCTTCCCGCGCGGCCTCGTAGGCCTCGCGCACCTGACCGAGGATCTGCGCCTCGCCCGGCACCATCGAGTCGAGGCCCGCGGCGACGCGGAAGAGGTGCACGGCGGCTGCCTCGTCGGTCACCGAGTAGAGGGCCGGTGCGAGCTCGGACTGGGTGAGGCCGGAGAGGCCGGAGAGCTCGCCGTAGATGCGCTCCTCGGCCAGCGCGGGCCTCTCGTCGACCGCATAGACCTCGGTGCGGTTGCACGTCGAGAGCACGACCGCCTCGGACCCGTCGACCGAGAGCCGCTCGAGCGCCTCGCGGCGGAGATCGGCGTTGTAGGCGAGCAGCTCACGGAGCTCAACCGGAGCGCGCTGGTACGAGGTGCCGACGAGGACGAGTCGCATCAGAAGTGTGAGAAGGGCGTGAGGACGAGGCGGACGAGGACGACGAGCAGGAAGCCTGCGAGCGCGAGGTAGGCGGCGCGGCGACCGCGCCAGCCCGCCTCCCAGCGGAGGACGAGGAAGCCCGCGTAGACACTCCAGGTGAGCAGCGTGACGGCCATCGTCGCGTCGAACGCCGCCGCCTCGGGCTCGAGCCGGGCGAGACCGATCCCCACGCCGAGCGTCAGCGCCGGGAGCGCGACCATGATCGTGCGGACGGTGAGCGAGTCCAGCGTCTCGAGCGAGGGCGAGCGAAGGCGGAGGACGCCGGGGCTGTGTCTCTTGAGGCGACGCTCCTGCCAGAGGTAGAGAGCGGACAGGCCCGCGGCGAGCGTGAAGCCCGCGAAGGCGGCCAGGATCAGCCCGACGTGGAAGGTGAGGAAGACGCCGCCGAACTCGGCGCGCGCCGGCTTCCCGACGCCGCCCGCGATCCAGGCGAGAAGGAGGAGCAGCGCCGCGAGCGGCATGACGACGAGCCCGAGCAACCGGAACGGCGCCCGGCAGCCCCAGATCAGGTACACGCCGACGCACATCCAGACGAAGAGGTTCAGCGAGCCGGCCCACGTGCCCCAGGGGAAGCCATCCGCGTGGGCGGCCTGGGCCACGAGCAGCGCCGTCTGCGCGAGCCAGCCGAGGCGCACGCCCCAGATCGCGTAGCGCACGAGCCGCCCGGGCCTGACCGTGTCGCCTGCATAGGCAACCGCCGCCTGCGTGTAGCCGGCAAGCGCCGGCCAGATGAGGAGGAGCGCGGTCTCGGTCACGGGGCGACCTCCTCGGAGTCGCGCTCGGGCTCGGACGTCCGTTCCGCGTCGCGTCGCCGGCGCGCCAGCTCGGCCAGCTCTCCGACCTCGCGCTCGAGCCGCGAGAGCTTGAACGCGTAGATGACGAGGTAGGCGAGCAGCACCGTGAGCACGACGAGGTAGGCCGCGGTGACGTACTTCTCCGCGGAGCTCACGTGAGCGCCTCCCGCAGCTCGCGCAGACGCTCGTCGACGCGCTTGCCCGTCAGCTCGTTGACGTAGAGGGATGCGGCCAGCGCGAGCGTTCCCGCGAAGCACACGAGGAAGGTGAAGAGCTGGCTCCCGGCGAGGTTCGAGTTGACGTTCCTGTCGAAGACGACCGGGTGGATGAGCCCCTCCGCGAGCCTGATGGCGAGGAAGCTCACGGGAATGAGCACGACGCCGAAGAGCGCGTAGACCGCCGACATCCGCGCGCGGCGCGGCCCCGGGTCGACGGAGTAGCGGAGCATGAAGTACGCGGAGTAGAAGAGGAAGAGAACTAGGAAGAGAACCAGCTGCCGCTCGCCCCAGCTCCACCAGACACCCCAGGACGTCCGCGCCCAGATCGAGCCCGTGACGAGCGTGAGGATCCCGAAGATGAGGCCCATGTGGACGGCCGTGTAGCTCTCCAGGTCGTAGCGCTCGTCCCGGAGCCAGAGAAGGCGAAGCGCCTTCCACGCCGCCCAGCCGAAGCAGGCGTACGCAGTCAACGCGACCGGGACGTGGATGTAGAAGATCCGCTGTCGGAACCCCTCGATCGGCGCGTCCGGAACCCAGTAGAACGCGAGCGCCAGCCCTCCGAGGAGCAGGACGAAAGCGGCGACCGCGAGCGCGACCGCCGTGTTATTCCGTAACGACGTACTCAAAGCTCGCCCAGGACAGGATCGCAAAGATCACGTCGTAGAGAGCGAGGAAGCCGAGGAAGCGCCCGGGATCGTCCGAGATCGAGGCGCCGACCCCGCCGACCACGATCGGGATCGCGAGCGGAAGGAGGAGCAGCGGGAGCAGCAGCTCGCGCGCGCGACTCGCGGCCGCCATCGCCGCGAGGAGCGTCCCGACAGCGGCGAGCCCGAGGTCGGCGAGGACGACGGCTGCCACCAGCTCCCAGGTCACGGGCTCGAAGAAGAGCGCGAACGCCGGCAGCGCGACGAGCTCGGCGAGCGCCAGGAAGGCGACGACCGCGAGCGCCTTGCCGAGCCAGATCGCGCTCCGGTCGCACGGCGCCAGCACGAGGCCGTCGAGCACGCGCTGCTCGCGCTCCGCCGCGAAGGCACGCGTGAGCCCGAGAATGGCAGTGAAGAGGAGCGCCACCCAGAGGAGCCCGTACGAGGCCTCCGCCTCCGTCTGCGCCGGGAGCGAGAAGCTGAAGACGACGAGCGTCGCGACGACGAAGAGGACCATCGACAGGAACGTGTCCCGCGAACGGAGCTCGAGCCGCAGGTCCTTGCGCGCGAGCGCGCCCACATCCGAGAAGTAGTTCACGCCAATGCCAGTCGCGCGGTCGCGAGCCGGGCGATGCGCTCGGGCTCGTGGGTGGAGACGACGAGCGTCCTCTCGCCCGCGAGTGCGGCGAGCTCACCGTCGAGCAAGACGCCGCCGGCCTCGTCCAGGCCCGCGTACGGCTCGTCGAGGAGCAGGAGGTCGGGGTCGTGCAGCAGCGTCCGGCAGAGGGCGAGGCGCTGCTGCATCCCGCGCGAGTACGTCGAGACGCGCTCGTGCCTGGCCTCCCAGAGGTCGAAGCGCTCGAGGAGCATCCCGATGCGCTCGCGCCGCTCGGGCACCCGGTAGAGGCGGCCGTAGAGCTCGAGGTTCTCGAGCGCCGTCAGCTCCCGGTAGACGAGCGGCTCGTGCGCCAGGTAACCGAGGCGGCCACGCTCGACCTCGATCTCGAGCTCGCCGGCTGTCGGAGCAAGCAAGCCCGCGCAGAGCGCCAGGAGCGTCGACTTGCCCGACCCGTTCGGTCCGGTGACGACGAGCACGTCGCGCTCTGCCACATCGAGGTCGAGGCCGCGCAGGACGCGCTTCGTCCCGAAGCTCCTGCCGAGCCCACGAGCGCGGATCATGCGAGCACGTCCGCGAGGACGAAGGCGAAGAACGAGACGCTGATGACGCCGTTCATGGTGAAGAAGGCGGCGTCGAGCCGGCGCGTGTCCCGCGGCGAGACGAGCGAGTGCTCGTAGACGAGCAGGCCCGCGACCACGGCCACACCGAGCCAGTAGAGGACGCCGACCTCGAGGGCGAGCCCCGCCGCGGCGAGAAACACGACCGTGGCGATGTGGCAGATGCGGGCGACCGTGAAGGCCGCGCCGACGCCGAACCGGGCCGGGATCGAGTGGAGGCCGTGCTCACGGTCGTGCTCGAGGTCGAAGAGGGCGTAGAGGACGTCGAACCCTGCAACCCAGACGGCGACGGCAGCGCCCAGGAGCCACGCCTCGAGCGGCATGTCGTTCGTGATCGCCGCCCAGGCGCCCACGGGGGCGAGCCCGTCCACCGCACCGAGCCAGAAGTGCGAGAGCCAGGTCGCGCGCTTCAGGTACGGGTAGATCACGAAGGCGGCGACCGGGATCGGCCAGAGCCAGCGCACGATCGGGGCGAGCTGGAAGACGGCCACGAGGAAGACCGCAAGTGATGCGAGCGAGAAGAGAGCGACGTGCCACGGCCGCAGCGCACCGCTCGGCAGCTCGCGGCCGGCCGTCCGCGGGTTGCGGGCGTCGATGCCGGCGTCGATCAGCCGGTTGAGCGCCATGGCGAGGCTGCGCGCACCGACCATGGCCACCGTGATCCAGAGGAGGTCGCCGCCTCCGGGCACCTCGTCGACGGCGAGGAACGCGCCGATGTAGGCGAACGGCAGCGCGAAGATCGTGTGCTCGAACTTGACGAGCGAGAGGAAGAGCTGCGGGTAGCGGACGACGGCGCTCGTCATGTCTGCCGGTGTGCGGTCTGCTCGCCGGCGAGCAGCTCGAGCGCATGGGCGAGTGCCGGCCGGAGCACCTCGAAGCCGTCGCGCGCGCCGCCTGGCGAGCCGGGGAAGTTGACGACGAGCGTCGAGCCGACGACGCCGGCGACCCCGCGCGAAAGCAGGCCGTGCGGCGTTTTCGCGATCGAGTCGGCCCGAACGGCCTCGGCGATTCCGGGCGCCACGCGGTCGAGCACGTCCGTCGTCCCCTCGGGCGTGACGTCACGGGGGCCGAATCCGGTGCCACCGGTGGTGAGGACGACCTGGGCCGAGCCGGCCAGCTCACGAACGGCTTCGGCGATCGCGGCGCGCTCGTCCGGAACCACACGGCGCTCGACTTCGTAGCCCTCCTCCGCCAGCAGCTCCTCGAGGACGTCGCCGCTCCTGTCCTCGCGCTCCCCGGCGGAGACGCCGTCCGAGACGGTCAGGACTGCGGCCCTCAGGAGACGGCCTCCTTCTTCTTCTCCAGGAGTCGGACGTCCTCGACGACCATCTCCTTGTCGATCGCCTTCGCCATGTCGTAGACGGTCAACGCGGCCACGGTCGCCGCCGTCAGCGCCTCCATCTCGACGCCGGTCTGTGCGGTCGTCTCCGCGCTCGCCTCGATGGCGACACCGGCCTCGCCGACCTCGAGCGCGACCTCCAGATGCGTGAGGGGAAGCGGATGACACAGCGGGATCAGCTCGGCCGTGCGCTTCGCGGCCATGATCCCGGCGACCTGGGCAGTAGCGAGTGCGTCACCTTTCGGGAGCGCGCGCAGGCGCTCGGTCGTCTCCGGCCGCATCCGCACGAAGGCGCGCGCCACGGCGCGGCGGCGGGCGGGCGGCTTGGCGCCGACGTCCACCATGTGGATCGCGCCGCTCTCGTCGACGTGGCTGAGCTCGTCGTTCACGCCGGTAAGAGTACGCCGCGAGCTATGCAGGAAGCGGCGAGGCCAGCGATTCCTGCGCCTCGTCGAGGTCGGCGAGCTGGCCTGCGATCCAGGCGAGGATGTCGTTCTCGCGCACGTGCGCAGCGATCGCCTCACGTCGGCGGCGGCGCTCGTCGGCCGCCATCGCCAACGCTTCATGCAGGGCCTCCGCCTGGCCGGCGACGTCGAACGGGTTCACCGTCAGCGCCCACTGCCCCAGCTCGTCGTGAGCCCCGGTGTTCTCGGAGAGGATCAGCACGCCGTCGCGCGTGTTCACGAGCGGCGCCTCCTTGGCCACGAGGTTCATACCGTCGAAGATCGCGTTGACGAGCAGGACGTCGAACTGCTTGTACGCGGCCACGGCCTGCGGGAAGTTGTCCTGGATCTGGAGGTCGAGCGGCATCCAGCCCTCCCGCTGGAAGCGGTCGTTGACGACGCGCGCAGCGCGCTGGATGGCGCCGAGGTACTCCGCGTACTCGGGGATGTCCTGGCGGGACGGGTCGAGGAGCGCAAGCATCTGCACGCGCCCGTGCATCTCCGGATGGGCGTCGAGGTAGAGCTCGTAGGCGCGGAAGCCGCGCACGACGTTCTTGGACGGATCCGTGCGGTCGACGCGGAGGATGAGGAACTCGGGCCGCGCGGCCTCGATCAGGGACTCCTGCCCGCGCACGGTGGCGGTCTCCGCAACCTCGTCGAACTCGTGGGGGTCGACCGAGATCGGGCGCGCCCGGACGTGCGTGACGCGGTCTCCGATGCGAATCTCCGACGCGGCCGCGTCGGGCTCGACGCCGAGGATGTCAGCGCAGCAGCGCAGGAAGCTCTGGCTCCAACGGCGGGTGTGGAAGCTGACCACGTCGCTCGCGAGCAGGTTCTCGTGGATCGCCCGCCGGATCGTCTCCGGGAGCACGCGCCAGTAGTCGGGCATCGGCCACGGGATGTGGACGAAGTGCGAGAGGAGCGCCTCTGGCGCCCGTTGCCGGACGAGGCCGGGCGCGATGTAGAGGTGATAGTCGTGAAAGGACACCGCCGCGTCGGGCTCGCGCGCCAGCTCGTCGACGACCGCGCCCGCGAAGTTCCGGTTGACCGCGACGTAGCCCTCGTTCCAGGCGTGGTGCAGCCCGTGGTCGACGTCCGGGTCGCGCGCGAGGCCCCAGAGGTAGTGCTGGATGAACCACAGCATCGGGTTCGCGATCACGTTGTAGTACCAGTCGTACGCCGAGGGATCGTGCGCCACGAGCCGTAGCCGGTACGGGGCGCCTCCGCGCGCGGTCTCCTCGATGGCCTCCCCGCCGGCCTCCTCGGCGACGACTCTGTCCTCGTCGGACATCGCGCTCGCCACCCAGGTGACGTCGTGGTGCTCGACGAGGCTGCGAAGGGCGGTGACGAGACCGCCGCCGCCCCGCCTCGCGATGCGCTCTCCGCCGGTGCCGCGGTCGAACACGACCGGCCCGCGGTTCGAGACGACGATGAGCTTGCGCCGGGTCGCCACCCCGGACACCCTAACGACCCTTGGGAATCAGCCCGAGCGGAGCGCCATGACGAGCTCGGAGACGGCCTCGCCGTTGCCGTCGAGGTCGTTGAAGAGCGCCAGCCAGTCGCGCAGCAGGCGCGGCGTGAGGAAGTTGCGCCGCACGAACTCCTTGCCGCGCAGCGCCATGGCGCGCGCCTCGACCGGGTCCTCGAGGATGGCGAGGATCGCCTCGGCGCACTCCTCAACCGAGTCGACGAGGTAGCCGGTCTCCCGGTCCTGGATCTGGGCGACGATTCCTCCAACCCGGCCCGCGACCGTCGGCCGGCCCTTCCACAGGGCCTCCGTCACGGTGAGGCCGAACCCTTCGCGGATCGACTTCTGGATCACAGCCGCCGAGTGCACCTGGAACGCGTTGACCTCCACCGAGCCGACGTTGTTGAGGTTCGAGAGGATGAAGATGTCCGGGTCGCCGCCGGCCGCTTCGACCGTGCGGTTGTAGTACTCCCAGCCCTCAGGGTCGTCGTGCGCCATCGAGCCCACGAGGGCGAGCTGGATGGACGGGTGCGACTCGCGCACGATGCGCCAGGCCTCGATCACCCCGAGCGGGTCCTTCCAGGGATCGAACCGCGAGACCTGCGTGATCAGAGGCCGGTCGACGTCGATCCCGAACTGGTCGACGATGTAGGCAGCGTCCTCGGCCGAGAGCGCCATGTTCTTCGGGGCGAGGGGATCGATGGCGGGCGGCCAGATCCACGCCGGCGGCAGCGCGTCGGTGTCCGGGATGTATTCCTGCCGGTGGAAGATCGCCGCGTCGTGACGGCAGATCGAGGGCACGAGGAAGTCGAGCACCTGCCGGTTCGGCGTCGAGAGGTCGATGTGGCAGCGCCAGATCCAGTGCGCGCCGTGGTCGCGTGCCTGCTCGATGATCCCGGCCGGCTGCGGATCGTGGACGATCACGAAGTCGTACTCGCCCTCGAGGGCCTCGGC
Source organism: Gaiellaceae bacterium (assembly GCA_035698025.1). Classification (GTDB taxonomy): domain Bacteria; phylum Actinomycetota; class Thermoleophilia; order Gaiellales; family Gaiellaceae; genus JAIBJN01. The sequence continues at coordinate 5,329 of DASSCF010000048.1, read as the reverse complement.
GTTCAGCCGGTTGTAGCGGCGGAAGATCTCCTGCTGCTCCTCGGTCAACCCGGTCGGGTCACCCTGGAGCGCGTTGTGGATCGTCTTCGTGACGTCGAAGAACTCGTCCTGGCCGTAGATGATCTGCCACTCGGCGTCGAGGCCCGCGTCGCGCATGAGCGGTACGAGGGTGTAGAGGATCTCCGCCACACCGCCGCCGAAGGCCGTGGCCGAGAGGTGCAGCACGCGCTTGCCGGCGAACGGCTCCGCGAGCGCGCGGATCTCGTCCATGAGCCCGCGCGCGGCGATCGATGCGTAATCGCCGAGGTGCTTCGTCCCCACGTTGACAGCCTGCAACTGCACGGCGGCTGAGGATACCGAGCGCCGCGGAGCTACCCGAGGGTCTTCGTGAAGCGAAGACAGGAGCCGGTCCCGCCGGAGCGCGGGCCGATGCTCAGATCGTCCGTGAGCGCGCGGATGATCGCGATGCCGAGACCGCCCTCGTCCAACTCGCCCTGCTGGATCTCGAGGATCTCGGGGTCGAACCCCTCACCGTCGTCGGAGACCTCGACGGCAAGTCTTTCGGCCGCCAGCTCGTAGCGGATCTCGACCGCGCCGTCGCGCCCGTCCTCATAGGCGTGCCGGATCGAGTTGGAACACGCTTCGGTCAGCGCGAGCTTCATGTCGGCGATGACCTCGGGCTCGACCGCAAGCGGGCGAAGAAGCCCGCTCAGGGCGAGGCGTCCGAGGGCGATGTACTCCGCCCTGGCGGGGATCACGAGCGAGACGACGCTCGCCGCGGACGCTCCGTTGTCTTTCATATGGCGTTGTTGGGCCGCAGGCGCTGAGTGATGGGGCCGAAATCTAACTGGCGGAGCACGATCAAGGTCCTGAGGCGGCTCCTACCCGCACGCCGGGCCGGAGAAACCGCGCGACGCGGGCGCGCGCGACGTCGACGGCCTCGGCGCTGGAGTCGATCAGGACGAAGCGCCTGCCGAGCGACCCGCACACGGCGCCGAGCGTGCCCGACCCCGCGAACGGGTCGAGGCACCAGTCGCCGGGCCGGGTGGAGGCCTGCACCATGCGCCGCACGATGCCCTCCGGCTTCTGAGTCGGATAGCCGGTCTTCTCCTTGCCGGTGGGCGAGACGATCGTGTGCCACCAGACGTCGGTCGGCAGCTTCCCGCGCGCGGCCTTCTCCGCGGTGACGAGCCCGGGCGCCATGTACGGCTCGCGCTCGACCTCGGCGGCATCGAACCAGTACTGCTCCGGATCCTTGACGTAGACGAGGATGGTGTCGTGCTTCGCGGGCCAGCGCCGCCGTGGCCGCGCGCCGTAGTCGTAGGCCCAGACGATCTCGTTCAGGAAGCACCCCCGTCCGAAGAGGCCGTCGAGGAGCACCTTCGCGTAATGCGCCTCGCGATAGTCGAGGTGGAGGTAGAGCGTCCCGGTCGGCGCGAGCACGCGGCGGAGCTCACGCACGCGCGGCTCGAGGAACCCGAGGTAGTCGTCGTAGCTGTCCTCGAAGGACGACTCGCCCAGCAGGCGCGTGGCGTAACGGCGCCCGCCGAAGCCGACGCGGTCGCCCTCGGGGTCCGCGCTGGAGCTGACGGTCCGGCGACGCTGCGTGCGGCCGGTGTTGAACGGGGGGTCGGCGTAGACGAGCTGGAACGCCCCGTCGTCGAAGCCGGGCAGAAGCTCGAGATTGTCCCCGAGCAGGACGAGATCCTCGGCGGGCCGCGGCACCCGCCCGAGTGTAGAGGCGCTACCGGTTGAGCCTGGGCGGCGAGGCCGGGCGCTCGCCGAGGCGGACGGTGACCGTCTCGCGCTCACCGTCGCGCAGGATCGTCAGCTCCGTGCTCTGGCCCGGAAGGAGGCGCTGCGTGACCGCGCGGACGACGTCCTCGGCGGAGTCGACGGGCTGCCCGTCGATAGCGACGATCAGGTCGCCGCCGATCAGGATCCCGACGCCCTCGTACTCGCGCTCCTGGCCCCCGCCGCGCAACCCGGCGCGGTCGGCCGGGCTGCCGTCGACGACCTCCTGCACCGCCGCGCCCTGCTCCGCTCCGTACTCGAGCTGGCGCGCCATGCGCGGCGTCACGGTCTGCGTCGTGATCCCGAGCCACGCGTAGCGGACGCGGCCGGTCTGGATCAGCTGCTCCATGGAGCGCTTCGCCGCATTGATCGGGACGGCGAAGCCCACACCCTCGGCAGTCCCGCTCTCGCTGCGAATCTGCGCGTTGATGCCGATCACCTCGCCGCGCGCGTTGAACATCGGGCCGCCCGAGTTGCCCCGGTTGATCGGCGCGTCGGTCTGGATCGCGTCGATGAGGTCGTAGCTCGAGGTCAGCGAGTCGATGGAGCGCTCCGTGGCCGAGACGACGCCCACGCTCAGCGAGCTCTCCTGGCCGAACGGGCTGCCGATGGCAGCGACGGGCTCGCCGACGACGACGACGCCCGAGTCGCCGAGCGGCACCGGGCTCACCGGGTGGTTCGCGGGATCGACCTTGAGGACGCCGACGTCGTCGTAGAGGTCCCACCCGATGATCCGGGCGGGGACGCGCTCGCCGTTCCGGTACTGGACGTACACACGGGTGGCCGCCTCGGGCGTCTGCGTCTCGTCCTCCTCGCCGGCGGTGGTGATCACGTGCGAGTTCGTGAGGACGTAGCCGTCGTCGGAGACGACGAAGCCGGACCCCTGCGCCTCGGACTGCAGCTGCTGGGCGCCTCCGTTGCCGAAGACGGCGTAGATGGTCACGACGCCGGCAGCGCGCTTCTCGTAGATCTCGCTCGCGTCGAACGCGTTGCCGACGAGTGGCTTCGCGGCGTCGCCCTCGACGGGGTTCGCGGCAGGCGTCGCTCCGTCCGGCGTCGAGACGAGGACGGTCTCGACCTGGGGCGAGCCCTCGTCGAGCCAGCCGGCCGCCTTTCCGACGACGAGCACGCTCATGCCGCCGACCACGGCGGCGACGATGGCGATGACGGCTACGACCCCCGGGCGGATCACGTTCGACTCATCGTAGTGACGGTTCCCTCCCTCAGGAGGGTCATATCGGCTCGTGGCAGATGTTACGAGCTACCGGTGGCGACCGGGTCGGCCGCATCGCTTTCACGTGAAAACGGCTGTGCCGGGTCGAGCGGGAGTTTCAACGTGAAAACCGTCCGTCCGGGCACCGAATGCACCTCGATCGTTGCATCCATGCGGGATGCAAGCTCTGCGGCGATGGCGAGCCCGAGCCCGCTGCCCGACGCCTTGCCGCCCGCGGCGCGATAGAAGCGCTGGAAGAGGTGCTCCTGATCCTCTTCCGGGATCCCCGGACCGGCGTCCGCCACCTCCAGCACCGCGGCGCCGTCGCGCTCCTCGACCGAGACGGAGACCGGCGTACCGTCGGGCGTGTGCCTGATCGCGTTCTCGACGAAGGCGCGGGCGATCTGCTGCACTCGGACGTCGTCGCCGAGCGCGTACAAGTCCTCCTCGCCGTCCAGCGTGAGCTCGCGGCCGCCCGCCTCCGCAACCGGACGAAACTCGTCCGCGACCTGCCGCGCGACCGCACAGAGGTCGAAGGGCGCGGTCTCGACCTCGAGCTGGCCGGCGTCGAGCCGCGACAGGTCGAGGAGATCCGTGGCGAGCCTCGTGAGCCGGTCGATCTGGTCGCGCATCTCCGCCATGAAGTCGCGCCGCACCTCGGGATCCATGTCCTCGTCGCCGAGGAGCTCGACGAACCCGCCGAGCGAGAAGAGCGGCGTCCGCAGCTCGTGGGAGGCGTTGGCGATGAACTCGCCGCGGGCCCGGTCGAGCACCGCCAGACGCGTGCGCATGGAGTCGAAGGCGTCCGCGAGCTGGCCGACCTCGTCCCTGCCGGAGTCGCGGATCGGCGTCCCGAAGTCCCCTGCCGACAGGCGCTCGGCCGCGCTTTCCAGGCGGCGGATCCGGCGCGTGAAGAACCACGCCATCAGGTAGCCCACGAGCCAGGAGATGGCGAGCGAGACGCCGCCGGCGATGAGAAGGCTGCGACGGACGACGTTCACGTTCGCGAGGACGTCGTCCAGCGGCGCGGAGACGAGCAGCACGCGGTCGCCGTCGATGGGGAGCGAGGCCTCCGCATAGTGGGCTCCGTCCCGCTCGACCCGCCCCGAAACCAGGAGCCCGGTGTGCGCCGCCTCCAGTGCCACTGCGTCGGTGGACAGATCATCGACGTTGACGACGCGCGAGTCGAGCAGGTTGAGAAGCTGGCCCTCGGTGATGGGCTGGAGGATCGTGATCCGGATGCCGAGGCTCTCGGAGCTACTTGCCACAACGGTCTCCGCCACCTCGCTGTTCAGCGAGCGGAGCTGGCCGCCGACGTTCTGGACGGCAACCTCGAGCTCGCGCACCTTCGCGTCGACCAGCCTGTCCTCGAGCTGCGGCACGACAGCCGCGTAGACGATCGCCAGGGCCCCGGCCACGACCAGGAAGAGGGCGAGGCCGGCCTTGATGCTGAGGCTGAAGAGCGGCTTCCTCACGGCGAGTCGCGGAAGCGGTAGCCGGCGCCGCGCACAGTGAAGATGAGGGCCGGCTCGGCCGGGTCGCGCTCGACCTTCTCGCGCAGATGGCGCACGTGCACGTCGATCGTGCGCGGGTCCCGGAACTCGGAGCCGCCCCAGAGCTCGTCGAGAAGCTCTTTTCGCGTGAAAACGCGCCCGGGGCTCGACGCCAGCATGCGCAGCAGCTCGAACTCGAGGTACGTGAGCTGGACCTGCTCGCCACGGGCCTCGACGGTGCGGCGGCTCGTGTCGATCCGCAGGTCGTCGACCTCGATCAGCTCCGCGCGGGCGCCGGCCGCCGAGAGCTGGGCACGGCGCAGGAGCGCGCGCACCCTGCTCATGAACTCGCGGATGGAGAACGGCTTCGTGATGTAGTCGTCGGCGCCGAGCTCCAGGCCGAGCACCTTGTCCCCCTCGTCGCCGCGGGCGGTGAGCATGATGATCGGGACGGCGCTCCGCTCCTCCCGCAGGCGCCGGCAGACGGCGAGCCCGTCCAGCCGCGGGAGCATGAGGTCGAGGATGACGAGGTCGACCGGCGTCTCCCGGTAGCGCTCGAGCGCCTCCTCGCCGTCGCGCGCTTGCACGACGGTGTAGCCCTCGCGTTCGAGCGGGTATGTGAGGAGTTTCTGCACCGACTCCTCGTCATCGACGAGGAGCACCGTCGAGCGCCGTTCCATGGCCCGGATAAGGATAGGGACGCCGGAGGCCTCGACTACACTCAAGTGGCCAATGGCCGCTGAAGCGCCACGCCGCCGGCCGCGGCGCGGGTCCCTGGAGCGGCCCGTCTCGACGCGGATCTACCGGGCCGCCTGGCTGGTGGTCGCAG
>DASSCF010000047.1:0-5354 GCA_035698025.1 Gaiellaceae bacterium | reverse complement strand
TCACGATCCCCGCGAGAACATCGCGAGCAGGCGGCCGACGAACGGGCGCAGCTCCGCCCGCGGCATGATCGCGTCGACGTGGCCGAAGCGCGCGTTCGACTCGGCGAGGCCGAAGTCGTCCGGGAGCTTCTCGCGCGTGGTCTGCTGGACGACCCGCGGGCCGGTGAACGCGAGCAGCGCCCCGGGCTCGGAGACGATCACGTCGCCGAGGCTGGCGAAGCTCGCCAGCACGCCGGCCGTCGTCGGGTGCGTCATGACGCAGATGAAGGCGCTCCGGGCCTCGTTGAGCTCGTCGACCGCGCAGACGGTCTTCGGCAGCTGCATGAGGGAGAGGATCCCCTCCTGCATCCGCGCTCCGCCCGAGGCGGTCACGCACACGAGCGGCACCTGGCGCGAAACGGCGCGCTCGCAGGCGCGCGCGAACTTCTCCCCGACGGTGCTGCCCATGGAGCCGCCCATGAACGCGAAGTCCATGACGGCGAGCTCGCAGGGCCGCCGCTCGATCGCGGCGCCGCCGGCGATGATCGCGTCGCCGAGGCCCGTGGCGACCTCGGCCTCGGCCAGGCGGTCCTTGTACGCGCGCAGGTCGAAGAAGTTGAGCGGATCGTGCGAGCGCAGCTCGGTGTCCTCCTCCGCGAACGTCCCCCGGTCTGCCAGCTGAGCGACCCTCTCGCGGGCGCGCACGGCGAAGTGGTGCCCGCACTGGGGGCACACCCTGAGCGTGCGCTCGAGCTCGTCGTCCCGGTAGTGCGAATGGCAGCGCGGGCAGGTGTTCGGGTGCCGCTTCCCGTCGTGGTCCCGCTCCGCCTCGCGGTTCTCGACGGTCACGTCGATGCGGCCTTCCATGACCGGCCTATCCTATTCCTAGAGACCGAGCGCCTGAGTGAGGCGACCGAGCGGCTCGGTGTTGCCAGGGCTGTTCGCAACGCCCGTGAGCCCTGCGCCTGCGAGCGGGCGCTCCGCGACGATCTTCCGCAGCATCGCCGCCGCCTCGACGACCGTCAGGCCGCCCGGCTCGGGCATGAACGGGACGACGTCGTCGTCGGGGTCGAGCACGTCCACGTCGAAGGCGACGTAGACCGCGTCGGCGCCCTCGAGCGCACGGTCGACGCTCGTCTCGTCCGTGTGCAGGCCGCACGCGGCGATGAACTCCACCTCGGGCTGGTCGAGGTTGCGCGCCCCGACGAGCGCGACGTCGGCAGGCGAGACGGTGCCCGAGTCGAGGAGCATACGCAGGGGCATGCCCCACGTGTTCCCGCTCGGCGAGGTCTCCGGCGTGTTCAGGTCGCCGTGCGCGTCGAACCAGACGACCGCCAGGCGGTCGTGGCGCGTCGCCAGCCCCTCGACGGCGCCCACGTGCGAGCAGCAACATCCGCCGAGGATCAGCGGGAGGTCCGGCAGGCCCGCCGCGAGGGCGAGGTTCTGCTCCGTCAGCGAGTCCTCGTCGACGACCGCGGCCTCCGGATACGGAAGCGGGAGGAACGCGGCCTCGACCATCGACTCGCCGTCTGCGCCCCACGCGCGCGGGACGCGCACGAGGCCGGCCGCGAAGGTGCGCCCACAGGAATGGCACTCGTACTCGCCGGCCTCGAGGGCGACGGCGGTCAACGTCCTGCAGTCGGGGCAGCGGGCGCGAAGGCGCGACATCGGGCTCAGGCTACCCCGAGTCGTCGTGGCCCGGCAGAAGCGACTCGAGGGTCTCGGGCAGACGCTCCAGGTCGGGGAGCTCCGCCGCCCTCGGCAGGTCGCTCGTCTCGTCCAGTCGGTTGATCCAGACCGCCGTGATCCCGAGCTCGTCCGCCGGCGCGATGTCGTGGAAGAGGCTCGCAGCCACGTGCACGTGGCGCTCGGGGTCCGCTCCGAACCGCTCGTAGAACACCTCCCAGTGACCATGGGCGGGCTTGTAGGAGCCGATCTCGCCGGCGACGACCGTGCCGTCGAAGGGGACGCCGATTGCCTGCATCGACGCGTCGAGGAAATCGGGATCGGTGTTCGAGAGCGGAACGAGCTTCCAGCCCCGGTCGCGCAGCTGGGCGAGTGCGCCCGGGACCTCGGGAAAGACCGGCCAGCGCGGGAGGGAGTCGCCGAGTGCCGTCTCCTCGCCCGGCGGCAGGTCGAGCCCCTCGCTCTCGGCAAGGAGGACGAGCGCCTGGCGCAGCACCTCGCGGTACGGAAGCGAGCCTTCGAGCTGCACCCGCGGCTCGATCTCGTGGTAGCGCTCGCGCAGCGTGTCGGCGTCCTCGTCCGGCCAGATCCGGCCGAGCTCGGAGCCGATGCCGCCCTCCCAGTCCACGAGCGTGCCGTAGCAGTCGAAGGTCGCCCAACGCTGCGGCATTGGCTTAGCCCTCGAACTTCTTGATCACGAGGCAGGCGTTGTGCCCGCCGAAGCCGAAGTTGTTCGAGAGCGCGACGTCGGTCTTCCACTCCCGGGACTCGTTCGGGATGTAGTCGAGGTCGCACTCGGGGTCGGCGACCTCCTGGTTGATCGTGGGCGGGACGACGTCGCGCTGGACGGCGAGCGTCGTGATGATCGCCTCGATCGCGCCCGAGGCGCCCAGGCAGTGGCCGGTGGCGCCCTTCGTAGAGGAGATGGGGGTCTTGCGCGCCTTCTCCTCGCCGAGAGCGACCTTGATCACTCGCGTCTCGGCCGAGTCGCCGAGCGGGGTCGAGGTCCCGTGCGCGTTGATGTAGTCGATCCTGTCGGAAGACATGCCGGCGTCGTCCAGCGCCATCTGCATCGCCCGCGCGGGGTGGCGGCCGGTCGGGTCGGGCTCCGTGATGTGCTGCGCGTCCGAGGAGAGCCCGTAGCCGACGAGCTCGGCATAGATCTTCGCGTCGCGCTTCTTCGCGTGCTCCAGCTCCTCGAGCACGACGATCGCGCCCGCCTCCCCCATCACGAACCCGTCGCGCTCGGCGTCGAACGGGCGGCTGGCCGCGGCCGGGTCGTCGTTGCGCCGCGAGAGAGCGCGCATGGCCGAGAACCCGCCGATCCCGACCTTCGTGATGCCCGCCTCCGTTCCGCCGGCCAGCATGACGTCGGCGCGGTTGAGGCGGATCGCGTCCATCGCGTCCCCGATGGCCATGTTGGATGCGGCACACGCCGTGCACTCGGAGGTCAGCGGGCCGCGCGCGCCGAGCTCCATCGAGACCCACGCGGCGCCCATGTTGGGGATGATCGAGGTGATCGCAAGCGGGTTGATGCGGTCGGGACCGCGCTCGAGCAGCTGGTCGTAGCAGTTCTGGAAGCTCTGGAGGCCGCCGATCCCGGTGGCGACGGAGACGCCGGTCCGCTCGGTCTCGCCCTCGATATCGATACCCGAGTCCTCCTCGGCCATGCGGGCGGCGGCGATGATCATCTGCGCGAAGCGGTCCATACGCCGCGCCTTGCGATGCTCGATCCACTTCGTCGGCTCGAAGCCCTTCAGCTCGCACGCGAAGTGCACGGCGAACTCGGAGGGGTCGAAGGCGGTGATCGGAGCGGCGCCGCCCTTTCCGGCGGTCAGGTTCTCCCAGAAGGTCTCGGCGTCGTTGCCGAGAGGGGTGACCGCCCCCATGCCTGTGATGACGACCCTGCGTCCGTTCTCCGAAGCCACTTACATCCCCAGTCCGCCGTCGACGAGCAGCACATCGCCCGTGATGAACGCGGCCTCGTCAGAGCACAGAAAGCGTACCGCAGCGGCAACGTCCTCCGGATCGCCGAGCCGGCCCATGGGCGTGTTCCCGAGGATCGCCCCGCGGATCTCCTCGGAGAGGACGCCGGTCAGCTCGGTGGCGATGTAGCCGGGCGCGACGGCGTTGACGCGCACGCCGCGGGAGCCGAGCTCGCGCGCGAGCGCCTTCGTGAGCCCGATGATGCCCGCCTTGGAGGCGGCGTAGTTCGCCTGGCCCGGGTTGCCGTGGATCCCCACGACGCTCGTCAGGTTCACGATCGCCCCGGAGCGCCGTCGCAGCATCTTCCTCGCGACCGCGCGGCACGTGTTGAACGTCCCGCGCAGGTTGGTCTCGATGACCTCTTCCCATTCCTCGTCGCTCATGCGGGCGATGAGGGTGTCGCGCGTGATGCCGGCGTTGTTGACGAGGACGTCGACGTCGCCGAGCTCGGACTCGACGCGCTCGATGAGCTCCTTCGCCTCGCCGGGGTCGCCCACGTTCGCCCCGAGAGCGATGCCGCCGATCTCGGAGGCGATCTCCTCGGCCGCGTCCTTGCCGGAGCGGTAGTTGACGGCCACGCGGGCGCCCGCGCGGCCAAGCTCCCGCGAGATGGCGGCTCCGATCCCGCGGGAGCCGCCGGTGACGAGCGCGACCTTGCCCTCGAGTGAGGCGTACCCGCTCATGCGGCGGAGAGCGCCTCCTCGAGCTTGCGCAGGGACTCCGGATCGCCGACCGAGATCGTCCGGAGGGAACGGTCGCAGCGCTTCAGGAGGCCGCCGAGCACCTGGCCCGGGCCGATCTCGACGAAGGTCTCGACGCCGACCTTCACCAGCCCGCGAACGGCCTGGGTGAAGCGCACGGGCGCGGTCAGCTGCTCGGCGAGGAGACCGGCGATCCGCTGGGCGTCCTCGATGCGCGCGGACACCGTGGACATATACGGCGTGCCGGGATCGCGCCAGGGCACCTTGGCGAGCGCCGGGCGGAGCCGCTCCGCGGCCCTCGCCACGAGCGGGCTGTGGAAGCCGCCGCTGACGCGGAGCTTCACCGCCTTGCGCGCGCCACGTTCCGTCGCCTCGGCGATCAGCTTGTCGACCGCTTCGTTCTCGCCGGAGACGACGACCTGGCCCGGGCAGTTGTAGTTCGCCGGCCACACGCCTTCGATCTCGCTGCAGAGCTCCTCGACGATCGAGTCCTCGAGCCCGAGGATCGCCGCCATCGCGCCGGGCGTCTCACGCGCCGCCTCGGCCATCGCCTCGCCCCGCTCGCGCACGAGCGCGACCGCCTCGCCGGTCTGGATCGAGCCCGCGGCGGCCAGAGCCGAATACTCCCCCACGGAATGGCCGATCACGTAATGCGGCTGGATACCGAGCGTCTCCACCGCGCGAAGGCACGCGATGGACGTCGCCACGAGCGCCGGCTGCTGGAGCTCGGTGCGGGTCAGTTCCTCCTCCGAGCCCTCGAAGCAGAGCCTCGCCACGTCGAAGCCCACGGCCGCGGAGGCCTCGTCGTACGCGGCGCGCGCCGTCGGAAACTGCCCGGCGATCGCGGCGCCCATCCCCACCATCTGCGAGCCCTGGCCCGGGAAGCAGAATGCGATCTTCATTTCTCCTCTCCTACTCAGTTCCTCGACGTCCACGTCATGTAGGCCGAGCCCCACGTGAGGCCCGCGCCGACCGCGCTCACGAGCACGCGCGTCCCCTCTT
>DASSCF010000046.1:0-2081 GCA_035698025.1 Gaiellaceae bacterium | reverse complement strand
AGGCGCGGTCGTCGGGCGCGCGCTCCTGGAGGGCGCGATCTCCTTGCCGCGTCGCTAGACCGCGCGGACCGCGGGCCGTGCACGACCGGCTCGGGGAGAAGCAGCCTGATCAGCGTCGACTCGAGGACGTTGCGGCCGTCGAGGGAGTACGCGGCCGTGAACTCGGGCGCGCCGCGTCCTCAGTCGCGCCCGTAGCTCATTCGCTACGAACGCTCCCTGCGTCTTGCCTCGGAACGACCATCGCAGCCCGGCGACGAGCACCGTGCCGCCAAATCCTCCTAGATCTCCTCGAAGACGATCGGCTGCGCGCCCTCCCAGAGGACGACGCGTCCCAGCTCGGGCAGCTGCTCGCGGCCCTCCTCGATCGTGGCGAAGTGATTGCCGGCCAGCTGACCCATCTTGCTCGCGAAGCAGGTCGCCCCGTACGGGAAGAGGATCTCGACCTCCGAGACGCCGCCGGGGTAGAGGAGGATCTCGCCGGCCGCCGGATAGCTGTTGGCGTTCTCCGGGCCGAGGTCGAGGTCGAGCTCCCAGCCCATCGGCACCCACGCCGACTCCCCGCTCCAGCGGGCCTGCACGAGCTGGCTGCGCAGGGGCAGCATCTCCCGCAGGACGCCGAGGGTCTTCGGCGCCGCCTCCTCCAGGCGCGCGGTGAAGCGGAAGCTGCCTGCGGTGATCGAAAGCACGGCGAGACCTTACACGGCTGGTTTGGCGATTCCGTGGGCCGGGCACCACGGCCGTATGGCAACCTGGATCATCATTGCGGCCATTGGCGTGGCCCTCGCCATTGTCATCGCCTTCCTCATCGAGCGCAGGTCCAGACGCGAGCGCCAGTTGGAGGAACGCCGCGTCGAGGCCGGCGAGCACCGCGAGAAGGCCGAGCTGCAGGCGATGCGCGCGAAAGAGCGCGAGAAAGCCGCCCGCGACGAGCTCGACCGCGCCGAACGGGAACGCGCCGCGGCGCACGCACACGCGAGCCGGGCCGACGAGATCGACCCGGATCTCGACCAGTCCCAATCCGGCTAGCGAAGACCGACCCTAGCCGGTAGCGTCGGAGAGCCGTGAAGCTCTCCACCGAGTCGCTTGCGCTCGCGTGCGCCCGGCACCCTTGGCGAACCATCGGCGCCTGGGTCGTTCTCGTCGTGGTCTCCTTCGTGGTCATCGCGACGTTCTTCGGGGACCTGACGACCGAGGGCGAGGTCACCAGCGCGACCGACTCCAAGCGCGTCGACGAGCTCCGGTTCGAGCGCTTCAGGCCAACGGTCGAGGACTTCCGGCAGCAGACCAGCGAGGTCGTCGTGATCGCGCTCGAGCAGGGAACGCTCGACGATCCCGCCGTCCAGGAGCGCGTCCAGGCGCTCGCCGAGGAGATCCGCGAGGCCGGCGCGACGAACGTCGTCACCTACGAGGAGAACGAGGATCTCGTCGCGGAGGACGGGCAGGCGACCGCGGTGCTCGTCGGGCTCGGCCCGAACGAGGATGCGATCGGCGACGTGGTCAGCGCAGTGCACGGGCTCGACGAGCAGCCCGGGTTCGACGCGGCGATCACGGGAGAGATCGTGCTCGACGAGGACTTCAGCGCCCTCTCCGAGGAGGACCTTCAGGAGGGAGAGCTGTTCTTCGGCGCGCCCGCCGCGCTGATCGTTCTCCTGCTCGTGTTCGGCGCGGTCGTCGCGGGCGTCATCCCGCTCGTCCTGGCGCTCCTCTCGATCCTCGTCGCCATCGCCCTGACTGCGCTCGTCGGCCACGTGTTCGAGCTCTCGGTCTTCGTCACCAACATGATCTTCGGGATGGGCCTCGCGCTGGGGATCGACTACTCGCTGTTCATCCTCAGCCGCTTCCGCGAGGAGCGCAGGGAGGCGCGCGAGAAGGTCGACGCCATCGTCACCGCAGGCGCGACGGCGAGCCGGGCGGTGCTCTTCAGCGGCGCCGCGTTCGTGCTTGCGATGACCGGGCTCCTGCTCGTGCCGAACACGATCATGCGGAGCCTTGCGACCGGCGCGATCCTCGTGGGCATCGTCTCGGTGGTCGCGGCGTTGACCCTCCTGCCTGCGGTCCTGAGCCTGCTCGGCGACCGCATC
>DASSCF010000045.1:0-44886 GCA_035698025.1 Gaiellaceae bacterium | reverse complement strand
GACGCGCCAGGTGTCCACGGCGGGCGTCGGATCCACGTTCCCGGCCGGGTCGATCGCGCGGACGCGGAACGTGTGCAGGCCGGGCTTGAGGCCCGTGTAGGTCTTCCCCGAGGCGCAGGCCGTCCACGGGCCCGTCATGTGGCGGCACTGGAAGGTCGAGCCCAGCTGCGTGGACGTGAACCTGAAGGTCGCGGTCTTCATCCTCGTCGGCGACGGCGGCCGGGCGGTGATCGTGGTGTTCGGCGGGGTCACGTCGAGCGCGACGGCCATCGACTTGTTGGCGTTGAGCCGCCCGCCGGTCGAGACGCGGTTCGTGAACGCGGCCTTCTTGTCCACGCCCTTGAGGAGCGCGTTCTTGAGCTTGGCAACCGTCAGGGCAGGCTTCGCTGCGAGCAGCAGTGCGGCGACGCCGGCAACGTGCGGCGAGGCCATGGACGTCCCCGGGATCGCGTTGTAGTCCGCGCCGTTCGGCTGGAGGCACTTGACCAGGACGTCGTCGACGTAGGCGCCGTCGAACGCGAACGTGGGATCGCTCTCGAGGAAGAAGCGCAGGTACACCGTCGACTCGCCGTCGAAGACGGACAGGTCGGCGGTCAACGGGAAGAACGCCCCGCTCGTCGAGCCCGAGAAGGAGGCAAGCTCCTCCTCGTTCGCGATGGTGTCGAGACCGGCGAAGACACCGAAGAAGTCGAAGTTGGACTCGGTCTGGAGCCGAAGGTCGTAGTCGATCAGGCAGCCCTGTTCCCCGGTCAGGTTGATCGCTGTCATGTTGCGGATCGTGGTCAGGACGTCGTTGGCGTAGTTGCCAACGGAATCCGAGAGGGCGTTCGTGCCCGAGCTGGCGATGCCGGCCCGTCGATCCCAGGCCTTGTCGGCCGGAACGGGCGGCAGGTCGGGAACATTGATCTGGTCGCCCCACGTACCCGCTGTCTCCATGTCGTCGGGCCCGAAGACGGCGTCGTAGGCCGGCCAGGTGCTGAGGATCTGCGCCGCCGCCCCGCTGCCGCCGCCGCCGGGAGCGGCGAGGTGCACGGCGGTGGGCCCGCGGTTGGAGAACGAGGCCAGCCCGTCGCCCTTGGTCGAGGCGGCGACGCAGACGATGTTCGGGACGCTGAAGCCGTGCGGCGAAGGCCGGTGATACTCGCAGGGATACGCGTTGGTCGCGCTCGTGTTGTTCGTCAGGAACACGCCGTCGTTCCCGGCCGCAAAGACGAAGAGGGTGTTCCGGCAGTCAACCGACTTCAGGACGTTGGCTTCGGCCAGCGACTTGCCCGGCCCGGCGAAGCTGCCGTTGACGACGCGGGCCCCGTTGTCGCACGCGTAATTGAAGGCCTCGATGGTGTCCGAAAGCGCAAACCCTCCGGGCCCGCCGGCGCGAAGCGGCATGATCGCCACGTCCTGGTTGACGCCGGTGACGCCGACGGCGTTGTTGCCGACGGCGCCGACCGTGCCGGCCACGTGGGTTCCGTGTCCCTCGTAGTCCAGCGGGGTGTTGTCGTCCTGCACGAAGTCCCAGCCACGGAGGTCGTCGAAGTACCCGTTGTTGTCGTCGTCGGTGTCGTCGCCGTCATCGTCGTCGTTGACCCAGATGTTCCCGGCGAGGTCCGGGTGGTCGTAGGCGACGCCGGTGTCGATCACGCCGACGATCACGGTGCTCGAGCCCGTGGTCGTGGCCCAGGCCTCGGGCGCGTCGATGTCGGCGTCCGAGAGCTGGTTCAGGCCCCAGAGCTCCCCGTAGCGGGGATCGTCCGGCGGCACCTGCGTGGCCTGGCGGATGTAGTTCGGCTCGGCGAACGCGATCCCGGCCTCACGGGTGAGCGCAGCCGCGGAGGCGCGCACCGACGCGCCCTCCTCGAGCCTGACGAGCACGAGTCCGGGCATGCCGAGCGACTTCACCACGCGGGCCCCGTCCAGCACGTCGCGCCGCTCCGCCAGGGACACGTCGCTCTCGAACTGGACGATCAGCTCGCCGGGCACGAACTCGGCGTCGGCGCCGCGGGCCTGGAGCGGCCCGCTCGTGCCCTTCTGCGCTCCCTGGCTCGACCCCGTCACGAGGAGGACAGCAAGGAGCGCAATGCTCAAGACCCCTCTCCGCAAAGCGGCCTCGATTCTGAACCCTTCGCCCGGAAAAAGATAGGGGCCGGTCAGTCGTCCACGCGGCCGACGAGGACGCAGCCGTTGTGTCCGCCGAGGCCCATCGCGTTCGAGAGCGCGACCCTGATGTGGGCCTCACGCGCCTCGTTCGGGACGTAGTCGAGGTCGCAGTCGGGATCCGGCTCCTCGTAGTTGATCGTCGGGGGGATCACGCCCTCGTGGATCGCGAGCACGCACGCCATGGCCTCGATCGCCCCGGCCGCGCCGAACATGTGCCCGAGCATCGACTTCGTGGACGAGACGGCCAGCTCGTACGCGTGGTCGCCGAAGACCTCCTTGATCGCCTGCGTCTCCGCCAGGTCGCCGAGCGGCGTGCCCGTCCCATGCGCGTTGATGTAGTCGACGTCGCCCGGGTCGACCCCGGCCCGGTCGAGCGCGGCGCGCATCATCGAGACGACGCCGCCGAACTCCGGGTCGGGCTGGAGCATGTGGTGCGCGTCGTTGGAGGCCCCGTAGCCGAGCACCTCCGCGTACACGCGAGCCCCGCGTGCGCGGGCCGCCTCGAGCTCCTCGAGCACGAAGAGCGCCGCGCCCTCGGCCATGACGAAGCCCTCGCGACGCGCGTCGAACGGGCGCGCGGCCTTGGCCGGGTCGCCGTCACCGACGGCGAGCCCCCGCATGGAGCAGAACCCGGCGAGGATCAGGGGATGGATGCAGCTCTCGGTCCCGCCGGCGATGACCGCGTCGGCGTCACCGCGGCGGACGAGCTCGGCCGCTTCGCCTAGTGCGTGCGAGCCGGTCGCGCACGCGGAGACGACCGCGTAGTTGGGCCCGCGGAAGCCGAGCTCGATCGCGAGCTGCCCGCTCGCGGAGTCGACGAGGACGTTGGCGAGGAAGGTCGGGGAGACGCGGTCGGGCCCGCGCTCGCGCAGGACGTCGTGCTGGCGCATCAGCTCGTTGAAGCCGCCGATGCAGTTGCCGACGATCACGCCCATGCGCTCGGGCTCGTAGCGGTGGCCGTTCATGTTCGCGTCGGCCAGGGCCTCCTTCGCAGCCGTGAGGGCGAAGAGGACGTTGCGGTCGAGCTTGCGCACCTCCTTCGGGGCGGCGGCGCCCGTCGGGTCGTAGTCCTTGACCTCGCCGGCGATCCTCACAGGGAACTCGCTCACGTCGAACGCCTGGATCTCGGCGATCCCGCTCCGCCCGGCCGTCAGGTTGCCCCAGGTGGTCGGCAGGTCGTTCCCGAGCGGCGTGACCGCGCCCAGACCGGTGATCGCAACGCGTCTCATGGCTAGTTAGACGCGCTGGGGCCGCAGACGGTTTCCCCGGGACTGGCAGAATCGGCGACGTGCCCGAAGCCAAGGTCGAGCCGGAGCCGCCCAAGAGCCTGCCCTACCCGCCGATGGAGGCGGAGCTCGTGGACGAGCTTCCGGAGGGCGACGGGTGGCAGTTCGAGCCGAAGTGGGACGGGTTCCGCGGCATCCTGGAGAACCTCGACGGCGAGGTCCACCTCTGGAGCCGCAACGGCCGGCCGCTCCTGCGCTACTTCCCCGAGCTGGTCGAGCTCGGCGAGCGGCTCCCGAGGAAGTCGGCCCTCGACGGCGAGATCGTGGTCGAGCGCGAGGGCGCCCTCGACTTCGACGCGCTCCAGATGAGGCTTCACCCCGCCGAGAGCCGGATCCGCCGGCTCTCGGGCGAGATCCCCGCCGGCTTCGTCGTCTTCGACGTGCTCCTCTGGGACGGCAAGGACCTGCACGGGAAGCCGATCGAGGAGCGGCGCAAGCATGTGGAAAAGCTGCCCTTCGACATCTCGCCGGTAACACACGACCGCAAGGAGGCGCAGAAGTGGCTCGACCGCCTCGAGGTGGCCGGCTTCGACGGCGTCATCGCCAAGCGCCTCGGGCTCCCGTACATGCCCGGCTCGCGCGAGGCCGTCCTGAAGGTGAAGGCCGAGAGAACGGCCGACTGCGTGGTCGTCGGCGTCACGTGGAGCGAGAAGGGCACCGGCATCGCCAGCCTCGCCCTCGGGCTTTGGATCGACGGCAAGCTCGTCCCCGTCGGCTCGGCGCCCGCGACCGGGAAGAAGCGCGCGGAGATACTCGAGCGCGTGGAGCCCCTCCTCGGCCCCAACCCGGAGCGCAAGCCACGGGGCGCGCCGAGCCGTTGGAAGCGCGGCGTCGATCTCGAGTGGAGCTCCGTGCCGCCCGAGCTCGTCGTCGAGGTGCGCTACGACAAGTGGCAGAAGGGCCGCTTCCGCCACAACTCGCGGTTCCTCCGCTTCCGCCCGGACAAGGACCCGGAGCAGTGCACCGTCGACCAGGTCCGCCCGCGCCCGCGCAAGGGCGACCCCACGGTCGCGGGCCTGCTCGGGCGCAAGTAAGGCCGCCGAGCGAATCCCCCTTTTAAGGGAGGGCACAGGCCGGACCCTCGGTCATCATCCGGGGTGCCGGCTCCCCTCACATACCCCCGGCGTCTGGCGAATGCCCGTTTCGGCTGTGCGGCTCCTACCCCACCGAGGCGGGCTTCGTCGTTTGTTGGGGGCGGGGAAGCACCTTGGTACCATTGCCCGGCACGGAGAAGTGGCCGAGTGGCTGAAGGCGGCGCCCTGCTAAGGCGTTAGGGGGGTGAATTCCTCCCTCGAGGGTTCGAATCCCTCCTTCTCCGCTCCGTAGCGCCCGCACGACAACCCGTGGAGGGGTGGCAGAGCGGACGAATGCGGCGGTCTCGAAAACCGTTATCCGTCGTTAGGCGGATCGAGGGTTCGAATCCCTCCCCCTCCGCTTTCCCAGTTTCCCGGCAGCCGCAGAGATTCTCACTCGGCCCTGTCCAGTGCTTCCGGCGGGATGAGCAGCTTGTACGAGTGGCCGTCGCGAGCCACGAAGCCGCTCCGTTGGAGCTCGTCCAAACCGCGGGTAACCGTCTCTCGCGCCGAGGCGACCATCTCGGCGAGGAGGTCGTGCGTGAGGGGGAACTCGATCCGGACGCCGTCTGGCTTGACTCTCCCGTACTCGCGCGCCAACTGGACGAGCTTCTGGCGAACGCGATCGACGTGGTGGACACTGGCGAGGTAGCTCGCTGCGTCCTGCCTCCTCCGGAGAGCGCCGCCTAGCCCCCGGACGAGCGTGGCCGCCGCACCCGGTATCGCCAGCAAGGCCTCGAGCTGGGGAACGGAAACAACGGTGATCCAGCAGTCCGTGAGCGCCTGTAGATGCTCCCGGGCGCTTGGGGGAACGAGGATGGAGCTTTCGCCGGCCTCCACGACCACCACGTGACGCCCTGACGGCGGAGAGGCGCGGACGACGAGGAACCCCTTCTCGACGACCAGCGCTGCGACATTCTCCACGTCGCCGAGGCGTCGCCTTGCCCCCGCCGCCAGGCGAAGCGCCGCGCAGGAGCTCAGGATTCCGGCCGCGAGCTTCCTGTCGCCCTCGTCCAGTCCATCGAGCAGCCAGCTGTCGGTGGAAGGGGTGAACCGACGTTCCCTCTTCACTGGCGGTTGCTGAAGATCCTCAGGCGTCGCTCGTCCTTGTCCGGGGATTGCTGCGACGGGCGCGTCGCTCTTCGTCAGGTGTGTTCGTGTCACACGTTCGGGCGTTCTTACATCCGAGGGAAACGGCGTCGAAATGTGAGAACGATCACGGAGGGTTCGGGCCCTCGGCGGTAGCATCGCGCCTCCGCCAGCGATCGTTCGCCGACAACCTGATCAACGGGGGCTCCTGATGGGCATCGTCAGAAGAGCGGCGGGTTTTCTCGGAGCCTTGTTGGCTGTGGGAACGCTGCTCCTCCTGGGCGGGATCGTCTTCAACGGCACGGTCAGCGCCATCACCGGGTCGAAGAGCGGCCGACCCCAGAATCCCGACCGCGCGGCCGAAAAGCAAGCGGACCGGTTCTTCGAGGAAGGTCGGGAGATCTTCCGCTTCGACACCTTCGGGGACGAGGCGTTCTGGGGCGGCGCCCTTCAGCTTCACAGAGCGATAGCCGGCGAGAAGCTCGGCGGCGTCGGTCCCGGTGTCAGCCCGCGCACCGCCCTGGCAGTCGGCCTCAAGGTGGACGAGACGGCGCTCCCCAAGTCGCTGAAGAATGCCCTGCGCCGGGGCGACGTCGACCTCGACGACCCTGCCAACACGCTGGCGCTCCTGAAGTTGGACGCCGTGCTCGGCCTCAAGGGCTTTTTCGAGGGCGACAAGCTCACGTCGATCGGGCTTACGTGTGCCTCCTGCCACTCGACAGTCGACGCCTCGTTCGCCCCCGGCATCGGACGCCGGCTCGACGGCTGGCCGAACCGCGACCTCAACGTCGGGGCGATCATCTCGCTTGCCCCGAACAAGAAGCCGATCACCGACCTCCTCGGCGTCGACGAGGCGACGGTGAACGCCGTGCTCGCCGCCTGGGGCCCGGGGAAGTTCGACGCGGAGCTCTTCCTGGACGGCAAGGGATTCCGCCCCGACGGCGGGTCGGCGGCGACGCTCCTTCCTGCTGCCTTCGGCCTCGCCGGCGTGAACCTGCACACCTACACCGGCTGGGGCTCGGTGACGTACTGGAACGCGTTCGTCGCCAACCTCGAGATGCACGGACAAGGGACATTCGTCGACGCTCGCCTGAACGACCCGGTGAAGTTCCCGATCGCAACCAAGGCGGGCTTCTTCGACGTGCGGAACGAGCCCGACCTGATCACGCCGAAGCTCGGCGCGCTCGAGTTCTACCAGAAGGGACTGCTCGCACCGAAGCCGCCCAAGGGGAGCTTCGACCCGGCGGCGGCCCAACGGGGCAAGGCGCTCTTCAACGGCAAGGCGACGTGCGCGGACTGCCACGTGCCGCCCCTCTACACGGAGCCCGGCTGGAACATGCGCGAGCCCGCCGAGATCTGCACCGACTCGTTCCAGGCCGACCGCTCGCCGGACGAGCGATACCGGACGACGCCCCTCAGGGGGCTCTTCACCCGCTCGAAAGGCGGCTTCTATCACGACGGTCGCTTCCCGACGCTGGACGCACTCGTCGAGCACTACGACAGCTGCCTCAGCCTGCGTCTCGAGGCCCGGGAGAAGAGCGACCTCGTCCAGTTCCTGAAGAGCTTGTAGCCGATGGCGACCCGTCGGTCGCAGCCGGAACGAAAGACCCTCGTCGTCGTCGGGACGGACCATCGTCGAGCGCCGGTGGAGCTCCGCGAACGCCTCTATCTTGCGTCCGGCGAGGCCGCCGCCCTCGCCGGCAGACTGAGCGACCGCGGTGGCGAAGCGGTCGGACTCTCCACCTGCAACCGGACCGAGGTCTACCTGGCGCACCCGGAGCCGCAACGGAGCGCCGCTCGCGCCCACGCCGAGCTGGCTCGACTTGCCCGCCTGCCGGAGGCTGAGCTCGGCTCGGCGGTCTATGTCCTTTACGAGGATGCCGCGGCTCTCCAGCTGTTTCGCGTCGCCGCCGGGCTGGAGTCGCTCATTCCCGGCGAGTGGCAGATCCTCGGCCAGGTTCGCGCCGCACACGAAGCCGCGCTCAGCCTCGGCACGAGCGGGCCGATCCTGAACCACCTTTTCCGCCAAGTGCTCCATGCAGCGAAGCGCATCCACACCGAAGCTGCATTCGGCGAGCAGCCGAGCTCCGTCCCGGCCGCCGCCGCCCAGCTCGCCCGGCAGTTCTACGGTGGGCTCGAAGGACGGCGCATCCTCATCATCGGGGCGGGCAAGATGAGCGAGCTCGTAGCCCTCGATTTCGCCTCCTGCGGCGCCGAGGGACTCGTCGTAGTCAACCGCGAGCCTTCGAGAGCGAAGGAGCTCGCCGATCGGTTCGGCGGCGTGGCAGTGGGATTCGAACAGCTCGCAAAGGAGCTCGAGCGGGCAGACGTCGTGATCTCATCAACGCGCTCCCCTCGCCTCGTACTCACCGTCGAGGAGGCGGCTGAGGGCATTCGCCGCCGGCGGGGCCGACGACTGCTCTTCATCGACATCGCCCTCCCCCGTGACCTCGATCCGGCGATCGGGCAGGTCGATGGCTGCTACCTCTACGACATCGACGATCTCGGCGATGCCGCCGCTGAACGCCGTACCGACCGCCGTCGCCAGATCGTGAAGGCCGAAGCAATTCTCGCCGGGGAGATGGCGACGTTCGGTGCCTGGCGGCGCTCCCTCGGCGTCGTCCCGACGATCGCCTCGCTACGGCGGCTCGCAGAGGACATCCGCACGGCCGAGCTGGAGCGGGCCGAACACCGCCTCGACTCGCTCTCTGCGTCCGAACGACACGCCGTCGAAGCTCTCACGGCGAAGATCGTGAGGAAGCTGCTCCACACGCCGACCGTGCGTATGAAGCAGGCCGCGCTCCAGCCGGATGGTCCTGCCTACGTCTCCGCAGTTGAACACCTCTTCGGGCTCGGCGACAACGGGCGATGAGATCGAGCAGGAACCCAGTCCGGCTCGTGATCGCGCTCTCGGTCGCGGCTGCGTTGGCCGTCTTCCTTCTCTACACCAGCCTCGCGGGCGGAGCGACGGCGTCGCTCACGCCGAGTCAGCTTCCCGGCCACAGCGGCGAGGTCGGTCTCACGGGGATAGTCGTCGGCCCCGTGAGGGGCGACGCGCACGGCGCCGGCCTGCGCTTCGCGATCCGCGACATCGACGGCACGACGAGCGTGCGAGTCCTCTATCGCGGCTCCCTGCCGGACCTGTTCAGGATCGGGAGGCAGGTGTACGTGCGCGGCCGGGTTCGCGAGAGTCTCTTCGTCGCGGTTCCAGACTCACTGATGACGAAGTGCCCGTCGAAGTACGCGCCAGAGGATTCGACGTAGCGGCTGTTCGGCGCTCGCCTTTCGCCCTCCGCCTCTTCTCCTTATAGACACGTTTCGGGCTCCTGCTCGGCGGCGACGGGGACGACGTGCTCATCGGGGGCCCGGGAGTCGACGTCCTCGACGGCGGCGACGGCGACGACGTCGAGATCCAGCTCGTCGCAAGCATCCGGATCATCGACGGCGAGACCGTGCTGGACGTCGGTGGGGAGACCCGCACGCTTCCCAACGCGGATCTGAGCCGGCTCGTCCGGAACGCCCTCACGCACTGAGCCGAGACGAGCTCGTCGCACCTGCCGGTACCTTGGACGCGGATGAGAGATCCTCGCCTGGCGCTGCCCGTCGGGCTCGCGGTCGTCGCTCTCGCGACCGGCGGCTGCGGCGGCGGGAACGACCTTCCGAAGCTCATCGCCACGGTCGGAGCCCCCGACGACCCGGACGCGTACGAGATCAGCCTCAGGACCGAGGACGGGGACGAGGTCACGACGGTGCTGGAGCCCGGCGAGTACCGGCTCGAGATCGACGACCGGTCGACGATGCACAACTTTCACCTGGCGGCGCGGGCGACCGGGGCCGACCTGGCCACCGAAATCGAGGGCACGGGCGAGAAGACGGCCGTGGTCAACTTCCAGGAGCCGCAGGCGTACATCTACTTCTGCGACGCGCACCCGGCCAGGATGGAGGCGACCTTCAGCATCCACGACCGCATCCGGACACAGAACTAGGGACTAACATCCGTTTGAATCTGACATGGTCATCACTGGAAAGCCACAGGAGTCGGGCGCAGACCTCGCGGTCAACATCGTCAACACCTGGGAGTCGCTCCCCACTCCCCACGAAGGGCTGGAGGACGTCGAGGACCTCCGCATCTTCCTCCGCGCGGTCGGGCGCGCCGAAGCCGCCGCCGCGGTCACGGATCGCGACCTCGCGGAGTTCAAGAACCTCCGCGGCCGCCTGCGGCGCGTGTTCGAGACGGACGACGCCGCGGAGGCGGCGAGCGTGCTGAACGCGATCGCGGCAGAGAGCGGCGCGGTTCCGCGCCTGGCGCCGGGCGCCGACGGCTGGAGCCTCGAGTTCGGGCCGGAGGACGGGTCGATCACCGGCCGCCTCGGAGCGACGGCCACCGTCGCGCTGATCGAGAGCGTGCGAGCGCACGGGCTCACCCGCTTCGGAACGTGCGGTGCAGACCCGTGCACGTGTGCCTACGTCGACCGCACCAAGAATCGAAGCAAGCGGTACTGCTGCGAGCTCTGCGCCGACCGGGCGGCCCAGCGGGACTACCGCGCCCGCCGGCGCGCGTAGCCTTGCCTCAGGTTCTAATCCGTTATAGCCTCTGACACCAGGCGCCGGTCTACCCTGACTGCCTCTCGGGAAGCACCGGCGCCTCGTCGCCGAGCCGTTTCCGGACGGCCGGCGGTGGAGCCGAGAGCCAGCGGGTGTCATTCCGTCCGGCAACGCAGTGGCGCCCGCACTCTCGGCATCTGGACAGTACGCCAGAACCAGGCCCGATTCATCCCCTCAGATCCGTTCCCGACCTTCGCCCGTAGAGGCGAGTGGGTAGGCAACCGGCGCCGAGGCGCCGTCACCGAGGGAGGAACAGGATGAGCCGCAGTCCTTTGGCCCGGCGCGCCGCGTGCGCCGCAGCCGCGCTTGTCACGGTGCTGGTCGTCGCACCTTCAGGCTCGGCGGCACCGCTCGCGGGACCGACGAACCTGCGCGTCGCCGCCATCACACCGCACAGCGTCACGCTCGCGTGGAACGCCGCGACGAATCCCGGCAGCTTCACCTACGTGATCGAGGCGAGCTTCGGCTACCGGGTCGGCGTCAAGCCGCCGAGCACGAGCTTCACGTGGACGCGCGACATGAGCCCCGGCAAGACGTACTCGTTCGTCATGTGGGCGGGCGATGCGAAGGGCAGGGAGTCGGCGAAGAGCAACAAGGTGACAGTCACGCTGCCCGTCGACCGGACGCCGCCGGCCGCGCCCGTGGTGTCGGTGACCGGGGTGACCTCCTCGAGCGTCGGCCTCTCGTGGCCCACCGTCGCGGACGACGACCACACCTGCTGCACCTACCGGGTCTTCGCGAACGGCACCCAGGTCTCGCTCGACAACCTCGTCTGGACCGGCGAGCGGGCCGTGACCGTGCTGCGGCTCGCGGCCGCGACGACGCACTCGTTCTCGGTGGTCGCGGTCGACCCGTCGCGCAACGTGTCGGCACCGAGCACGACCGTGACCGCGACCACACAGCCGACGAGCGACACGACCGGGCCAAGCGCGCCGGGAGACCTCGTGGCGTGGGACTTCGGCTGCGAGACATGGCTCTTCTGGACGAAGTCGGTCGACGACGTCGACCCGCAGGTCTCGATCCGTTACGAGATCTTCGTGAACGGCGTCTCCGACGGCAGCCAGACCAACACGGACCGCTGGATCACCTACGGGACGCAGAGCTCGAACACGTTCTCCGTCCAGGCGATCGACAGCGCCGGCAACCGTTCTGCCATCAGCTCTGTGAGGCTCGACAACCAGGCCTGCTGAGCCCCTAGCCGTTACGGCGTCAAGCCGCGTCGGCGAGACCGAGCCGTTCGGCGAGGCGGTCGCGCTGCCACGCGCGCTCCGCCGCCACCCCGGCCTCGTATCCCGCAGGGTGAAGCCCCGCTGCCGAGTGGGCGACGACGAAGGCCACGTTCGCGGCGATCGCGCCGGGCGTAGCGCCGCTGGCGGCGACCGCCTCGAGATGCGACTTGAGCGCCGGCCTGCGAGCCTCCAGGCGAAGGCCCTCGGCGATCGCCGTCGTATCGGCGGCCATGAGCACGAGGCCGCCGATCTCGACCGGCAGCCGCGCTGCAAGAGCGGGTGCGCTCTTCACGAAGCCCTCGGCGTCACAACCCCCGAGCTCCTGCGCCTCGTCTTCGTGACCCTCCAGACGGAGCGCTTCGACCACCTGCTCGCGCCCTCTCGCCGCGCACGCGCGAGCGAAGTCGAGGGCCATGCTCTCGTCCCACGCCTCCACGCGCTCCAGGAGCCGTCCTCGCTCGGCGACGAGCACATGACGGTCGTCCTCCACGATGCCTGCGAGCTCGCAGGTCCACAGCTCGTCGTCGATCCAGTCCAGGAGCCCCTCGGCGGACAGCGCGTGGATCCCCGAGACGCGCGAATCGGCCTTCCCCTCGGCGTCGATCCAGATCCCAGGCTCCGGCCACCTGAACCCGCTGAAGAGCCCCACTCGATCGGCCGAGAGGAACTTGTACGCGATCACGTGTCCCGCTTCCAGTCACGGAACGCGGTGAGGAGATGCTCCTCCATGTCCGGGGGGACATCCTCCTCGCGCAGCTCTCCGAGAAGCTCGACCGTCGTCCTCATCTGGGCGAGGAACGAACGACACGGCGGACAGATCGCGACGTGCTCCTCGAAGCGGCGACGCTCGGCCGGCGTCATGCGCTCCTCGTTGTAATCGGTAATGAGCTTGACGATGTCGGCGCAGGTCACCATCACCGCGTTCCTTCTTCGAGGTACCGCTCGATCGCCGCACGTGCAGCGGCTCGCGCACGGTGGAGGAGCACCCGCTGGTTGCCGTCCGCGACGCCGAGATACTCACAGACTTCTCGCGGGGGCCAGCCTTCGACATCGCGAAGCGTGATCACTGCCCGCTGCATTCGCGGCAGCGTATCGAGCGCTTCGAGCAGCGCGGCCTGCAGCTCGCTCGACAGCAGGCGCTCCTCGGGTAGATCGTCCCACGGCGCCACTCCGCTCGACCACATTCCGGCCCAGCGGCCTTCTTCGAAGAACTGGTCAGGGCTGACGCCGATGTCGTCGCCCGACGCCTCCTCGGCTGCGAGCTCGGAGAGCGGAACGAGCCGTTGCTCCTGCTCCGCGCGCCTGCTGGCACAGTTGCGAAGAATCACCCAGATCCAGGTTCGAAGCGACGACTTCGCCTCGAACCCGTCCAGGCCTCGGACGACATTGAGCCACGTCTCCTGGACGACCTCTTCGGCCACCGCGCGGCGTGAGACGAACGCCATCGCGACCCGCGTCATCGACGGCGAGTGGCGCCGAACCAGAATGCAGAAGGCCTCCTCGTCTCCGTCCCGCAGCTGGGCAAGGATTCGCTCTTCCGCGGGCTCGATCGCGACGGTCCGCGAGCCGGCCACGGACGACACCGTAGCGCGTAACACCCGAGCGGGTCGGGTCTCTACCCAGATATGCCCAGTCGCGACGACGAGGATCTGCTCCTCGCCTGCGCAGAAGGTGACGAGCAGGCGCTGAGCTCGCTCTACGATCGGTTCGGGAGGATCGCCTACGGTCTCGCGCTCCGCGTGGTGCGTGACGCGGCCCTTGCGGAGGACGCGGTGCAGGAGGCGTTCCTCACCGTCTGGCGCCAGGCGAGGAGGTACGACCGCTCCCGCGGGAGGGCGGCGGCCTGGATCCTCATGCTCGTGCACCGACGGGCCGTCGACATCGTGCGCAGCGAAGCCCGCTCCCAGGGGCCATCCGACCGGCTCGAGGCGCTGGCAGCTCAGATGGCCGACGCCGCGAGTGCCAACGACGACATCGTCCTTCAAGGGGCGCGACCCGAGCTGAAAGCGGCGCTGGCGACGCTCTCGAAGGTCGAGCGCGAAGTCCTGGGCCTCGCCTACTGGTGCGGCCTGACCCAGTCGGAGATCGCGACCGTGCTCGAGATCCCTCACGGGACCGTGAAGAGCCGGACGTTCAGCGCGCTGGCACGCCTCCGGGAGGCGCTGAGCGCGGCGCCCGAGCTGGACGCGATCCGCTAAGGGCGGATGAACGCCGGCGGGCCGGGCCACATGGGCGCGGCCCGCCGGAGCCTCTCGACTAACGCCGTGCCTCGAGCACGATGTTGAACGGGCTCTCGTGGGCGACGCGCACGTCGCGGAACCCGGCCTCCTCCAGCACCGCGGTGAGGCGGGCGGGGCCGGCCTGGGCGCCGAGCGCGAGGCCGACGTCCTCCGAGAGGGAGTGCGGGACGCACATCGCCGCCGAGGCGGTGTAGTAGAGCCGGCCAACGGTGCCCTCGTTCTCGAGCAGGCTGTCGCCCGCGAACGGCTCGACGACCATCAGCGTCCCGTCCTCGGCCAGCGCCTCGTACGCATGCCGTGCTGCCCCGATCGGATCGCCGAGGTCGTGGAGGGCGTCGAAGAACGTGATCAGGTCGAAGCCGCTCCCGGCGTACGAGCTCGCGTCGTCGACCCGGAAGTCGACCCTGTCCGCGACCCCTGCCTCCTGGGCGTTCACACGCGCGGCCTCGATCGAGGCCTCATGCGTGTCGAGGCCGACGAAGCTGGACTTCTCGAACGCCTGCGCCATCAGGATCGTTGAGTGCCCGTGGCCGGAGCCGATGTCCGCGACGCGCGCGCCGCGCTCGAGCTTCTCGACGACGCCGTCGAGCGCCGGGAGCCACTCGGGCACCAGCGTGGCGCTGTAGGCGTTCCGGTAGAAGACGGCGATGCCGTGCTGGAGGCGCGGGTCGTGCTCGCCCCAGGCGACGCCGCCGCCCGTGCGGAAGGCCTCGATGGTCCGCTCCTGGTCGGCCCACATCGACGCCGGGATGTCGAACGCCGGCGGGAGGAAGACCGGGCTCGACTCGTCGGTGAGCACGGGCTCGTGCTCCACCGGCAGCTCGTAGGTCTCCGACTCCTCGTGGTAGGCGAGGTAGCCCCCGACGACCTGCGAGTTGAGCCACTCCCGGACGTACCGCTCGTCGAGCTCGGTGCGCGCGGCGACCTCGTGCGAGCTCAGCGGCCCCTGCCCTGCGAGCGCCCGATACAGCCCGAGCTTGTGGCCGGTGCTGATCATCACGCCCGCGTAGGAGGCCGCCAGGTCGTTCAGCGCCTGTCCGATGAACGCCTCCGTCGATCTCTCTTGCACTGCCATTTTCGACCTCCGTGTCCTGGTTTCTGTGTCTGAGGACACGTTGTCTGCAGCGGTCTGGAGGCGGAAGGGTGAGTGCGGTCAGAATGGGTCCAAACGTGCCACCGGACACTCGATCCACCAGCCGCGGCCCCTTGCGGGTCTCGCTGCTCGTGCTCCCCGACGCGGGCCTCGGCACGCTCACGGGCATGTACGACACGCTCTCGGCCTTCCCGCTCGTCGGCGCTTTCGACGCCGCCGTCCCCTCCACGTCGCCGTTCGCCGTCGAGCTCGTCGGAGCAGACGCCAACCCCCAGCCGACGGCCAGCGGCATTGCCCTGTCCGTGCACCGCACGATCGCCGAGACGGGCCGCACGGACATCGCGATCGTTCCTTCGCTCCTCGTCCGCGGCGGCGGCTGGGTCCAGGGCCGTTATCCCGACCAGGTGAACTGGCTACGGCGGGTGCACGCGGACGGTGGGCTCATCTGCTCGGCCTGCTCCGGGGTGCTCCTGATCGCCGAGACGGGGCTCCTCTCGGGTCACTGCGTCACGATGCATCCCGCCTACGCGCCCACCTTCAGGGACAACTACCCGGACGTCCCGCTCAACCTCGACGAGGTCCTGATCGCGACCGGCGACCGGCAGGAGCTCGTGATGGCCGGCGCCTCGGCGTCCTGGCACGACCTCGTCCTCTACCTCGTCGCGCGCCACGTCGGACCGACCGCGGCGCAGGCGGTGGCCAAGTTCTGGCTGCTCCAGTGGCATGTGGACGGGCAGGCGCCGTACGTGCCCTTCAACCCTCCGACGGACCACGGCGACGCGATCGTGCTCGAAGCCCAGGAGTGGCTGCGGACCGGCTACGCCGTGGCGGCGCCCGTGAGCGAGCTCGTCGAGCGCTCCGGGCTTCCCGAGCGGACGTTCAAGCGGCGCTTCGCCCGGGCGACCGGGCACTCGCCGATCGCGTACGTCCAGCACGTCCGCGTCGAGGAGGCGAAGCGCCGCCTCGAGCGCACGTCCGACCCGGTCGACCGGATCAGCTACGCCGTCGGCTACGAGGATCCGGCGTCGTTCCGCCGTCTGTTCAAGCGCATCACGGGCGTGCCTCCGGGCGTCTACCGGCGCAAGCTCCAGCTCCCCGCCTTCGCGCGCACGCGCTAGAGGACGATTCCCTCGGGGGCGTCGCGGTCGGTCGCGGCGGCGAACTCGTGCGCGCGCTCGACCGTCCCGAGCCACTCGTAGGCGAGGCCCTTCACGCCGATCAGCTCCACGCCGGCACGGGTCAAACGCGCCAGACCCTGGTCGTGGGCGGTGCCCGGCGAGGCGACGGCGTCCTCGACGACCACCACACGCTTCCCGATCCCGAGCAGGCCGAGGGCGGACTGGGCGACGCACACGTCCGTCTCGAGGCCGCAGAGGACGGCCGCGTCGCGCTCGTGGCGCGAGACGTCCGCGAGGATCTCCGGCGACGCGGCGAGGTCGAAGGTGGGCTTCACGTGCCTGACCATTCCGGCTGGCAGCGCCCCCTGGACGGGCGCGGCGGTCTCGCCGTTGCGCCCGGGCTCCTCCTCGGTGACCACCACCGGCACGCCGAGCCAGCCCGCGAGCCGGCAGAGCCACCGGATCCTGTCCGCCACGCGCGCGGCTTCGTCACCCGAGAGCTTGTCGAGAAAGCCGGGCTGCGTGTCCACGACGACGAGGACGGAGCTGTCGGCATGAAGTCGCGGCACGCGCCGGATCTTGCCACGCGAGCGCGCGTACACTGGAACGGTGAGCGTTCCAGTTCGCGAGACGCCGACCTTCACCGAGGTCGAGAGCCCGCTCGACGACGTGTTGCGACGCGTGAATCGGATCCGCGTCGAGCACGGCGCCGACCCGCTCTACGAGCTTCCCGCCGCCTGCACGGCCTGGGACGGGGGCGGATGCGTGCTCGAGCGCGCGTTCGAGGATCTGGGAGTCGTGGTCGTCGACTACCGCCGCGCGTACGGCCCGGGCATCCAGTTCGAGCACGGCCTCAGCCGCTTCATCTGGGACTTCGACGCCGGCCGCCACCCGGCGCTGCTCGGCCGCTAGCTCTCTCCGCGGCCGCGGATCCGCCGCGCATACACGAGGTGGTTCTTGCGCTCGGCGATCGCGAGCGCCTGCTCCAGCGCAGGGGCCGCCCGCGGCGTGCCGTGGTCTTGCGCACCTCCCGCGCAGCCGGATCCTGAGCCACGCGAAGAGTCGATGGCGGGGTGACGCCCGCCCCGAGCAGCGAATGACACAGGTGGGTCAGATGGTGCGTGAGCCGGCCGTCCGACGTAGAAGAGGTGAGCGTCAAGACACAGTCGCGCGACACCTCACGTCTCCCGATCCCCGAGCGGGGCGGAGCAGGCGGCCCCGCCAACGAGCACGCGCTTGTCATCGCGCTCATCCCGGCGCACAACGAGGAGAAGCAGATCGCCGACGCGATCCGGTCGCTGCACGAGCAGGAGGCGCCGCCGAACATGATCGTCGTCTGCGCAGACAACTGCACCGACGGCACCGCGCGCGTTGCCGAGGCCGCGGGCGCCTCCGTCTTCGTGACCGTGGGGAACGAGCACAAGAAGGCCGGGGCCTTGAACCAAGCCCTCGACCGCTTGCTGCCGGCGCTCCGCGACGAAGATTCGATCCTCGTCATGGATGCCGACTCGATCCTCGTATCGACCTTCCTCTCCGAGGCGCAGAAACACCTCCGTGACGGGGTCGGCGGTGTCGGCGGTGTGTTCACAGGCCGTTCCGGCGGAGGCTTCGTCGGCATGCTGCAGCGCAACGAATATGCGCGGTACGCACGCGATGTCGCACGGCTGAAGGGAAAGGTGCTCGTGCTCACCGGCACGGCAACCCTCTTCTCGGCGCAGACGCTTCGCCATGTCGTCTGGGCACGAGCCGAGGGCGTCCTTCCCGGCCGCTTTCCACAGGTGTACGACACGAACGTGCTCACGGAGGACAACGAGCTCACGCTCGCCTTGCTCCACCTCGGGTACAAGGTTGTCTCGCCAAGAGGCTGCCGCCTGACGACAGAGGTGATGGAGTCCTGGCGCGACCTGTACCGGCAACGACTGCGGTGGAAGCGCGGCGCGCTCGAAAACCTGCGCGACTACGGGCTGACGCGGGTGACCGCCAGGTACTGGGGGCGACAGATACTCACGTTGTCCGGGATCGTCGTGACGCTCGCGTACCTGCTCTCGCTCACCTGGTCGCTGGCCGTCGACGGAGCGGTCCACATACATCCGATCTGGTTGGCGGTGACCTGCGTGTTCGTCGCGGAGCGTTTCGTGACCGTGCGGGCACGCGGGCCGCTACAGATGGCGATAGCCGCAACGGTGGTCGTCGAGATGTCCTTCGACATCTTTCTTCAGGGAGTCCATGCGAAGGCGATTTGGGACGCCCTCATGCGAAACGAAAGGAAGTGGTGACATGTACAACAGCGGAGTTCTCAGCGGTGGAATCGGTGCCGGCGGAGTGCTCGCCGGCGGCGGAGCCGCCGCAGCAGGCGGTGACCTCGGGACCCTCCCGTTCAGCGGTCTCGGCCTCGTGTGGTTCGTTGTGGCCGCGTTCGCCCTCGTGATGGCGGCGACCGCCCTCTGGCGGATCGTTCCGCGCAAGCTGGCATAGGAGTGAGGGCGTACGCACGCCCGTTTGCGGCCATCCTGGCACTCGCCGGGATGGCCGTCTTCGGCTGGGTTGCCGTCACCCTCGTGTGGGGCGAGCCCTTTTCGGCGATCACGACGTCGCGGGCGCAGGCCGCGCTGCGCCTCGAGCTCGCGGAAAGGAACGCGCTGTCGGAGCCCGCTGACCGGACAGAGGCGCCGACCGACCTGCGTCGCCGTGCCGCCGCGTTCCGCGCCCGCCTACGCGAGGGGAAGGCCGTCGGGACGATCGTCGTGCCACGTCTCGGGCTACGAATGGTCGTCGTGGAGGGGACCGGCGCGTCCCAGCTGGCTCGCGGCCCAGGCCGCTACCGGATGACGTCCCTGCCCGGGCTCGGAGGCACGGTTGCCATCGCCGGGCATCGTACGACGCACCTCCAGCCGTTCCGCCACCTCGATGCGCTGCGCCCGGGCGACAGCATCTACCTCGAGATGCCGTACGGAAGCTTCCGCTACGTCGTCTATGCAGACGCGATCGTCGACGACCGCGACTGGTCGATCCTCCTCCCCCGGCCGTTCGAGAAGCTGGTCCTTTCGGCCTGCCACCCGCTCTATTCAGCCTCGCAGCGGATCATCGTTTTCGCACGACCTCCCGCGAGCTCCGCTCGCACGGCGGGCCCATGACGCTTCGCTGGGCATCCTGGCGGTCCGGGGCAAGCCTGCCGAGATCACGTAGCGCCCCCAGACGGGCGTTCTGGCAGGCCGGAGCCACGACTGGTCGAACAGCTCTTTTTCTGGCCGGATTGGCGCTCGTGCTTGGCGCCGCGGTGCTCGGGCTCGTGCTGGACTCCCGCGACGAACCCGAGCCGTCGCGCATCCCCGTCCTCGCCTACCACGGCATCACAACGGATTCAGCCGTCGTGGAAAACGGGGCCGACCAACGCTTCTTCGACGTCAGGCTGCCCACCTTCCGGGCGCAGATGAGGTACCTCGACGATGCGGGCTACGACACGATCACGCCGACGCAGTACAAGAAGTGGGTGTACGGCGAGGACGTCTCGCTACCGGCAAGACCGATCCTCATCACCTTCGACGACGGTCAGGCGTCTGCGCAGCTCGCCACTCCCGTCCTCGAGGACTACGGTTTCGCCGCGACGATGTACGTGGCATCCGGGTTCGCGGACGGGGACTTCGGCGGCCCGAACGGCGAGAAAGACTGGTATCTGAGCTGGGACGAGCTTGAAGAGATGAGAGCGGCCGGCCCATGGATCCTGCAATTTCACGCCGGCCCGTTGGGACACGCCTTTGTCCGCGACCCTGCAGATCCCAGCTGCCATCGCTTCTACCCGTGCCGGTTCGGCGAAGACGACGCGACCAGACAGGCGCGGGTCAAGTCCGACGTGGCTCAGGGCCTCGGTGCCATGCGGTCGGCCTTCGACCTTCCGGCCGACTGGCGGGGCTCGACGTTCGCCGTCCCCTGGGACGACGCAGCCCAGTCCGGAGCCACCACCGAGCCCTGGCTGGCCGCGTACTTCGCCAGTCAGTTTCCGGTCGTCTTCGTTCAGGAGACGTACGCCGGCAACGTGAATCATCAGCGGTATCGCTTCGAGGTCCACAACCCCCACGATCTGACACGGTTCGAGTCCGGCCTCTCGTCGACGCGGTTTACCCGCTAGCTCCTAGCCACCCAAACGCGCCATGCGCGACAGGGCGACTGCTTCGAGCCTCGATTTGACTCCGAGCGCACTCAGGAGGTGGCGCACGTGGTTTCGCACCGTCTCCCGGCTGAGATGGAGATCGTCGGCAATCTGCTTCGTCGAGCGCCCCAGCTCGAGAAGCCCCAGCACCTGGGCCTGGCGGGGCGTCAGAGCTGGATGGGGGGACGCAGGCGGACGTTTCGGGGGTTCCTTGGCTTGGCCGAAGACACCGATCACCCGCTGGCCGCGACGAAGAGGAACCGACGTTATCTCGACGACGACCCGCTGGCGGTGAGCGTCCATGAGCACGATCTCGGCGTCTCTCACGGCCGTGACGCCCAGCACGTTCTGTGCGAATC
Source organism: Gaiellaceae bacterium (assembly GCA_035698025.1). Taxonomy (GTDB): domain Bacteria; phylum Actinomycetota; class Thermoleophilia; order Gaiellales; family Gaiellaceae; genus JAIBJN01. The sequence goes on along the minus strand of DASSCF010000045.1, from coordinate 24,493 downwards.
TCTCCTGGGAGCGGAGCTTCTCCTCCGGAGCCGCCACCGACGTGAAGTGGCGGCCGAGCACATCACCGACCAGGCGCCGGGCGGCTAAGTTGATCCAGCGGACCACCCCGGTCTGATCCAGGATGAAGCTGGGGACGTTGACGCGCTCCAGCGCGCCCTCGAGATCACCGCCCAGGGTGTCTGCGGGGGGCATTCAACCAGTGTGCCCGCGAATGCCCTTTCACGTAGCGTGCATGCAAGACGAAAGGACGCACAATGACCGTCGCGGTCGCAGGAGGCACCGGCCTCGTCGGACGGTATGTCGTGGACGCGCTGCGCCGCTCCGGGCACGAGCCCGTCGTCGTCGCCCGCTCGACCGGCGCCGACGTTCTCACGGGCGACGGCCTGACCGAGGCCCTGGCCGGCGCCGAGTCCGTCGTGGACGTCCTCAACTTTTCGGCGGCGACTCCTGAGGAGTCGGAGGCGCTCTTCGGCGCCGCGGCGGCCCACCTCCTCGCGGCCGAGGCGGCGGCCGGCGTCCGGCACCACGTCCTGCTCTCCATCCTCGGCCTCGATCGTGTCCGCGGCAACCCGCACTACGCGGGCAAGCGCGCGCAGGAAGCGCTCGTGCTCGACGGGCCGATCCCGGCCACGATCCTGCGAGCCGCCATGTTCCACGAGTTCGCAGGCATGGTCGTCGACTGGACTCGGCAGGGGGACGTGGCCACGGTCCCGCCGCTCCTGATCCAGCCGGTCGCCGCGTCAGACGTCGGAAGAGCCCTCGCGGAGCTCGCCGTCGGGGACGTGCGCGGCACGATCGACCTGGCCGGCCCCGAGCCGCAGGACTTCGTGGACATGGCACGCCGGACGCTCGCGGCCCGCGGGGAGAGCATCCGGCTCATTCCCAGCTGGGAAGGAAACTTCGGCGCCGAGATGGCGGGCGAGATCCTCCTGCCCGGCCCCGACGCCCGCCTCGAGCGAACGACGTTCGATGAGTGGCTCGCGGCCCAGGCCGGCGCGTCCGGGTGAGGAGACGATGCGGGCCGGCGCCGTGCCGGCCCGCATCGCCAGTGGGTCTAGTCCACCCGCCTCCCGCGATCGTTGATCGAGAAGTGCTGGGTCTGCGGGTTGAGGTACTCGGTCTTGATCTTGTGCGGCTTCAGCTCCTGGGCCTTGACGCTCCAGATGTAGAGGCCGCGCCTCGTGTCGCTCTCGATGATCTCACCGCCGTACCAGTAGGAAGCCCAGTCCCCGCCGCGATAGGTCGGGCGCCCGCCGGCCGCGGGGTCCGTCGGCGACGGCGGGTCGAGCGGGAGGGGATCCATCCAGGCGATCTCGTACGCGTTGTCCGGATCGGTGAAGTCGACGAGCGCAGTCCCGGACTGATAGGAGCCGTGCACGAGCAGGTAGCGCTTCGTGCTCGGGACGATGTTGTAGTTGTGGACCGTGCAGTTCTCCCACTGCGACTGCGGTCGCGGCAGGACGTACTTGCCGATGATCTCGCCGGTTTCGGCGTCGTGGAACCAGGCTGTCTTCATCTCCTCGGTCTGCGACTGACCGGTCGGGAACCCCGTGGTCGCCCCCGTCGCCTGGCAGCGCGGCTCCGTGCCGCCGCCCGGCTCCCAGCCGGAGATGATGATCTTGCCGTCCCAGGTGAACGCCGCCGAGTGGAAGCGATCGACGGTCGGCGCAGTCGTCGTGTACAGGTGCTCGGGGTTCGCCGGGTCGGTCAGGTCGAAGACCGAGATCCCGTGACCCGCGCACGCGCCCTTGTTCACGTCGCCGAGGATGACCCCGAAGTCGTGGCAGATCTCCACTGGATCGCCCTCGTGCTCGCCGAGGTCGAAGGAGCCCAGAAGCTCCGCCGAGGCCGGGTCGTCGAGCGGGACCTCGACGATGTCCTCACGGTTGAACGGCGGGCCGGGACAGCGGTTGCCGTACTTGCCCGGGTTCGCCTGCAGCCCGTTCCCGCTCACGCTGTTGTAGAGGAGAACGCGGTCGTTCTCCTCGTCCGGAACGACAGTGTGCGTGTGCGAGCCGCAGTCGAGCGCCACGGACGCGATCAGCTTGATGTCGTTCAGGTTGGCGATGTCGAAGATCTGGATGCCCTCGAACCCGGTACACGGCGCAGGCACCGGGGTGCAGTCGGTCGGAGAGCCGCTCTGGCTCGACGTCGTGCATCCGTCGGTCCGCTGTGGCGAGTCCACCGAGCGGAAGACCAGGTTCCCGTACACACCGATGTCACCCTGCGGGCTGACGCACTGGAAGTACGCGATCTCCTCGGGCTTCTTCAGGTTCGAGATGTCGACGATGCGGAACCCGTCGTAGCGCCCCTGGACAACTCGCTTGCCCCAGAAGGCCAGGTCGGTGTTCCTCGTGTCCCACGGGACAGTGCCCGGGCCCGTAGGCGGCGGACCGGTCACGGCGCCCGGCCGCAGACTGGCTCCGTCCAACCGCATGTTGTCGCTGTGCGGCCGGTCGGGTGTGTCCTCCGGCGGCGGCGAGGCCGCTCCGATGGGGACCACAGCGAGGATGGTCACTACCAGCGCGAACATCGGTAGCGCGAAACGCTTCCCGGATCGCATGGGCATACCCCCTTCCCTGTTGGGGAGAGCACCGCCGCGCCGCGCTGTCAGACCGCCCGGTCCCACCAACCAGGACGTGCAATCCCCCAACCGGCCGTTTACGGAACCCCCCCGTGACGGCGAAGCGCCAGCTTAGGACAGGTCGGCCGATCCCGCCACCTGAGTGTCCGCCCTACTCCGGCTCCCAGGCGTGCTCGACGACGTAGCCGTCGGGATCGAGGCACTTGACGCTGACGTAGTCGGGCTCGTCCCACCAATCGGCGACCGGGACGCCCTCGCGTTGGAACCGCGTCCGGAGCGCGCGCACCTCGTCCGGGCTCTCCGCTCCGCGGAAGCCGAAGTGCAAGAACGCCGGCAGAGAGATCGGCTCGGCGGTCTCCTGCAGCGCAAGCGCGAAGCCGTGCCCGTCGTGGAGCATGAGGACGCCGTCGTCCATGCGCTGAGCGGGCTCGGCGTCGAACCCGAAGTAACGTTCGTAGAAGCCGCGCGACCGCTTCTCGTCGTGCACTGCGAGCGCCAGGTGCGGCATGGGGCGAATCCTAGGACGCCGACCAGGGACGCCAGTCCTCGACGTCGATCGCAAGCACGGGCAGACCAGGTGGCTCCGCGCGGTACTGCGCGTACTTGGCCCCAAGCGCCTCGAGGGCCGCGGCCGCCTCGTCGCCCTCGTCGAGCACGCGCGCCCGCCCGCGAATCCGCACCCACCAGAGCTGCGTCCAGTCCTCGTCGTAGCGGTCGACGAGCACCGTCACGTCGGGCCGCTCGCGCGCGTTCTCGATGCGCCTGAGCGTGCGCGAGCGCTTCGGCTTCGCGTCGACCGCCGAGTAGAGCGTGTCACCGACCAGGGCGAACACGATCGGCACGAGATGCGGCCGGCCGTCGCGGTCGACCGTCGCCAACCGGGCGACCCGGGCGCGGGCCACGTCGTCGGCCAGCCGCCTCATGCGTCGAAACTAGCGCCGGTCGGGGAACCAGCCGCGGTCGCCGAGCAGTCTCGAATCCACTCCGTAGAAGTACGAAAGCGGTGCGACGACGAGCACGAATGCGAGCACGATGTACGCCGCCATGAATCCTCTCCTCCCAGTTCGTTGCCTCAGTTACTTAAACGTCTCGGGGGGTGCCTGCATTCCCACAGGTAGGCTCACACCATGTGCCGAAGCATCCATACGCTCCACAATTTCGAGCCGCCTGCGACGCAGGAAGAGATGCGCGCAGCCGCGCTCCAGTACGTCCGCAAGGTGAGCGGCTACACCAAGCCGTCTCAGGCGAACGAGGCGGCCTTCGAGCGCGCCGTCGACGCCGTCGAGGCCGCGACGAGCCGCCTCCTGGACGAGCTGGTCACGAACGCCGCGCCGAAGGACCGCGAGGCCGAGGCGGAGAAGAAGCGCGAGCGCTGGCTCGCCCGCCAGGCCGTCTAGCCGCGCCATGGCCGAGCTGTCGCTCGTCGAGTTTCCGGCAGACGACCCGGAACGGGCCCGCCTGTTCTGGGAAGGGCTGCTCGGGGAGCCGCTGACCGAGCGAGAGCCCGTCGAGGGCCGGGGCCGCCAGACGCGCAGCGCGGCCGTCGCCGTCGGCATCCACGAGCGAGGGCCTGGCCCGGGCGACCGTGTCTCGCTTCCGTATTTCACGGTCGACGACGTCGGCGAGGCGCTCGCGCGCGTCCGCGAGCTCGGCGGCGAGGTCATCCACTCGGGCGAGCGCTGGGCGATCTGTCGCGACTCCGAGGGCAGCCCTTTCGGGCTTGCCCGCGCCATCCCGCGATAATTGCTCGGACGGGGAAGGAGAAGCCCTATCAGGTCGGCAGGCCCGAAGCCGGGCTTCTCCTCGTACGATCCCCGCCGCCGAGGTGCCGGAACGGGCGGCCCTCTTGGGAGCAGGCCGCCCGCCCCGAGCATCCCCCCAGCACCCGATCGCCGGCCGTGCGGCGCGACCGGCGTCGAGTATCCGTGTGGACCGTTGGGGGCGACACCTGGGGGTGGCCGCCCCCGGTCCGTGGGTCTTCCTAGCGGTCGATCAGGTACTCCTGCGTCTGCGGATTGAGGTAAGGCGTGCGCAGGTACGTGCCGACCCGGTCGTCGTCCAGCCGCCAGATGATCAGGCCGCGCTGGATGTCGGACTGGTAGATCCTGCCGTTGTACCAGTAGGTCGACCAGTCGCCGTAGTCGGCCTCGGGGACGACCGGCGGGGGATCGACGTACGCGATCTCCTTGGCGTTCGTCGGGTCGGAGAAGTCGACCACGGAGATGCCCGCCTGGTAGTTGCCTGCCACGAGCACGTAGCGCGGCTTCCCGTTCTTCTTCTTGAGCGGGATCATGTTGTAGTTGTGGATCGTGCAGTTCTCCTGCACGGTCTGGTTCCGCGGGAGGACGAACTTGCCGAGCTGCTCGCCGGTCTCCCCGTCGTAGAAGAAGTACGACTTCATGTCGTCCGTCTGCACGAGGCCGCCGGGCAGGACCGTGCCCGTCGCGGTGCAGCGCGGGTTCGTTCCGCCGCCGGGCTCATGCCCGAAGACGAGGACCTTGCCGTCGGTCGACCAGATGGCCGAGTGGCCGACCGTGACGTCGGGAACCTCGACGTGGTGCATGGCGACCGGATCCTCGAGCGTCGCCCCGTCCATCGGGTCGAGCGAGTAGATCTCGAAGCCCGTCCCGCCGGCGCAGCCGATCTTCTTCGCCTCGGCGTTGTAGATGATCCCGATGTCGTGGCAGGGATGATCCTCGGTGGGCTCCTGCCGGATCACGGCCGCCGCGGCCGGGTTGGCCAGCGGGATGCCGATGATGTCGATGTTCTCGCAGGTGCCGCTCGACGAGCCGTTGTAGACGACCAGACGGCCGTTGCCGAGGTCGGGCAGCATCGTCGCTGTGTGCGACCCGCACGCCAGGTCGATCGACGTGAGGAGCTGCGGGTTCTGCTTGTTCGCGATCGAGAAGATGTGCAGGCCCTCGAACCCGCCCGGCACCGTCTGCCCGTCACAGGTGACCGGGGTCGCCGACGGCGCGTTCGAGTTCCAGGAGCGCACCAGGATGTCGCCGTAGATGAGGACGTCTCCCTGGTTTCCGGCCGTCGAGTCCGGAGCGCACTCCTCGTAGTTGATGATCTCCCTCGGGCGCGAGGGGAAGGTCACGTCGATGAGGCGGAAGCCCTCGTACGTGCCCTGCACGACCATGTCTCCCCAGAAGGCAAGGTCGGAGTTGATGCGGCCCGACGCGGGGCCGGGGAACGGCACCAGCCTGGGCGAGAAGCCCAGAGCGGTCATGTTGTCCGTCTTCGCCCACCCGTCGACGACGTCGACGCGTGGCGTGGCCGCGAGCGGGGCGGCGAGAATTGCTACCCCCACCACGGCCAGTGCAAGCAAGAACCGTGCTTTCACCACCTACCTCCTGATCTCTCGGCGAAGCGTCTGCGGCGCATCGCGCCCCGCTCCGCCAGTGCCTGACAGATCGAGGTCCCTCCTACGGCTCCTCCGAAAGCTCCCCCTTCTGTCCCGATGGCCGAGCCCGCTCCCATCGCCGTGCCCGGCGCAGGGTTACGTACCACTTAACTAGATTAGTGAGGCTAAACAAGACCTCCGCGTGTGTCAACCGTCGGCGTTAGGCTCGCCGTGCGTTGCCGTCGGATCCACCCGGAGGGGCACAGCTGGGAGAGCGCCTGCGCGCGCTTCGGCATGAGCGCGGGCTCTCGATCGCGCAGGTCGCGCAAAGCACGGGCCTCACGAAAGGCTTCATCAGCCAGCTCGAGCGCAACCTCACGTCGGTCTCCCTCGCCGCGCTCGCGCGGATCTGCTCGGCCCTCGGCGTCCGCTTCGGCGACGTGCTCGACGAGCCGCCGATGGGGTCCGTCATCCACCGTGCGTCGGCGATCCGCTGGACCGAGGTCGGCAACCACGAGGACCTCGTTCTCAGCCCGCCCGAGGAGCAGCGGCTCAACCTGATCGAGTCGCGGATCCCGCCGGGGGTAAGCGCCGGCGACGGCGTCTACACGTTCCCGGCAGACGTCGAGCTCGTCTACGTGCTCGCGGGCGTGCTGGAGCTGAACGTGGGCTCCGAGGTCGTCACCGTCGAGGCCGGCGAAACCTTCACCTATTCCCCGCGCGACCCGCACTGGTGGCGGAACCCGTCGGAGAGCGAGGAGACCGTCGTCCTCTGGTTCGCGGTCCCGAACCCCTACTCGGCGCCGCGGGTCGCTGAGTAGGCTGCCCGAGTGGCCGAGCAGCGCACGAAGGAGGAGCTTGATCAGGAGTGGGGCGAGCTCGTCGAGGAGCACCGGCTCGCCATGCCGGGCGTGCAGGTGCTGTTCGCCTTCCTCCTCATCCTGCCGTTCCAGAATCGCTTCGAGCGCCTGACGACGAACCAGGAGTACGTCTACTACTCCGCGCTCATCTGCGCGACCATCGCGATCGTCCTCCTCATCGCGCCGACCGCGGCGCACCGCATCCGCTGGCGGCGGCAGGACAAGGAGGCGCTGCTCCGCATGGCCACGAGGTCGGCCATCGCGGCAACGGTCTTCATCGCGGCGGCGATGACGGCCTCCGTCTACCTGATCACGGACTACCTCTTCGGCGAGCCGGCGACGGCGATCGTCACGGGCTTCGTCGCGGCCGCGTTCGTCCTCTTCTGGTACGCCTTCCCGCTCTGGCGGCGGCTCCAGGACTGACCGGCTAGAGGCGCGCGAGCTCCTCCCGCACGACCGCCAGCGCATTCTCGAGGCGCACGCGGTTGGCGTGGTCGTTGAGCCAGCCGCTGGCGCCGGATGGGTGGGGCAGCGGTACCGCCGTGGCGTCGCCGAGGGGATAGCGTCGACCGATCGTCTCGGTCAGGCGAGGAAGGCCGAGGAGGCGCCGGACGGCCAGACCGCCGACGACGAGCACGAGCCCCGGCTGGAGGAGGCGAAGCTCCCAGCCGAGCCAGAAGGAGCAGAGGTCGAGCTCCGCGGGGGTCGGCGGCCGGTCGCCGCGCCCGGACGGATGCTTTCCCGGGTAACAGCGCGTGACGGAGGCGCAGTAGAAGGTCTCGTAGAAGGCGTCCTCGTCGAAGCCGAGCCACTTCCGCAGCGTGCGGCCGGCCCTGCCCCGCCACGGTCTACGCTCGACGCCCTCGACCACGCCCGGCGCCTGGCCGACGATCATCGCCCGCTGGCCGGGGCGGCCCTCGAAAGCGGACAGTGACTCGAGCGGGAACCCGGCCTCGGCGCAGACTCGGCAGGCGCGGTTGTCCCGCTGGAGCGAGACGAGCGAGCGGTACGCCTGCCGGCGGCGGGTCACCGCCGGCAGGGTAGCCCTCCCTCGCTTACGACTTCTTCCCGCCGATCGCGCGCTGGAGCTGGGCCTTCGTCATGCGGGAGCGGCCCTCGATGCCGAGGTTCTTGGCCTCGTTGTAGAGCTGCTCCTTGGTGCGGCCCTTGGGGCGATTCGTGCCCGAGCGAAGCCCGCCGCGGCGGCTCGAGGACATGTCGCGCGTGGAGGTGCGCGACCTCTCGCGCGCCTCGCCCGACCGGGCGCGTTCCTTGTTGACCGTCCGCGCCGCGATCTCCTCGGCGCGGTCGGTCGAGGCGCCCTGTTCCTTGGCGCTCTTCTTGATGTGCTCGTACTGCCTTGCGCGCTTCGTACCCTTCTTGACCCCACGAGGCGGCATGAATCCTCCTGTTTCGCTTTCCTCGTCCTTGTACCGCGAGGAACAGTCGCGAAACAGGGGAAGCTAGGATGGGACAGCCGCGGAGAGGTGTCCGAGTTGGCCTAAGGAGCGCGACTGGAAATCGCGTACCCGGTGAAAGCTGGGTCGCGGGTTCGAATCCCGCCCTCTCCGCCTCATCTCCCCTCGAACGAGGGGAACGTCCGGAGCCGTCGAGGATCTCGGGACGCGGGCGGTACAGCCTCACCGTGTAGTTCCAGCTCTCCACGATCGGGAGGCAGTGATGCGCGCTAGGAGCTAGCCGTCCTCGTTGGCGACCACGAAGGCGGCGACGTTCTGGATCTCCTCCTCGGAGAGCTGACCCTCGAAGGCCGGCATCCCGCCGCCTCCCTGCGCGACCTGGTCCTCGACCGCGCCCTGGTCGAAGCTCGAGTCGTTGAGGTTCGGCCCGACGTTCCCGGTCGTACCGGCCGCCTCGAGCGTGTGGCAGCTGCCGCAGTTGGCCACGAAGATCTCCTGGCCGGCCGCGAGGTCGCCCCCGCCGCCTCCACCGCCGCCCGTGTCGCCCTGCTCGCCGGTGTCCGTCGCGCCGGACTCGGTGTGCTCGGCTCCGCCCTCGCTCTCGTGCGCCTCGCCGAGGACCTCGACCGCCGCGAGCATCGCCACCACGAGCAGGATCGCGACGACCGTGAACACGCGGATGTTCCGTCCGGGAAAGCCCGGGTCCCGCCGCGGGATGACCAGCGAGACGACGAGGCTGAAGACCACGAGGACGAGCGCGACGACCCCGAGGATGACGTCATTTCGGCTCACCGGGGCCGTACGATAACCCGTCCATGCGTCGCGCCGGCATCCTGGTCGTCGCCGGCGGGGCTCTCGCCGTCGCCGCCCTCCTGGCCATCGCCGGCGTCGGCGAGGTGCCGGGGGCGCTGACGAACTGGCAGGCGTTCGTGCTCGGCGTCGTGCAGGGCGCCACCGAGCTCCTCCCGATCTCCTCGTCCGGCCACCTGATCCTCGTCCCGTGGCTCTTCGAGTGGGAGTACCTCGAGACGCACGAGGAGTTCAACCAGACGTTCGACGTCGCGCTCCACGTCGGGACGCTGGTCGCCGTGGTGGCCTACTTCTGGAACGACGTCACCCGCCTGATCGCCGCCTGGCTGGCGAGCGTCCGCCGCCGCAGCATCACCTCGCCGGACGAGCGGATCGCCTGGTTCGTCGCCATCGCCACCGTCCCGGCCGCGGCGATCGGCGCGCTCGGCGAGAACCTGATCGCGGACAACCTCGGCGAGCCGTGGCAGATCGCCATCTTCCTCGCCGTCTTCGGCGTTCTCCTCTGGATCGCGGACAAGACACCCGCGACGAAGCAGATGTCGGATCTCGGGCCCGGGACCGCGCTCGCGGTCGGCTTCGCGCAGAGCCTCGCCCTCATGCCCGGGGTCTCGCGCTCCGGGATCACGATCACGATGGCGCGCTTCCTCGGCCTCGACAGGGACTCCGCGGCGCGCTTCTCCTTCCTGCTCCTCATCCCCATCGTCTTCGGCGCATCGCTCTGGAAGGGCGTCACCGACGTCCTGCTCGGCGACCTGCCGCCGGGGTGGGAAGGGCCGTTCGTCGTGGGGATGATCGCGGCGGCCGGCAGCGGCCTCCTGGCGATCTGGGGCCTCCTCGGCTACGTGCGCCGGCACGACTACACGATCTTCGTCGTCTACCGCCTGATCGCGGCGGCCGTGATCGTCCTGCTGATCGTGACCAACGTGCGGGCGGCCACGTTCTAAACTTTTTGGCCCGTAAGGAGGGAGGCACGACGGCAACGCTGGCGAGATTTCCACCGCGAGCGACCCGCGGGAGGCTCGCGGTGGCTCTCTGGGCGCTCGCGCTCGCGTCGGTCGTCGTCGTGCTCGCGACCTGGGTCGCGGGCCGGATCGCGGAGAGCCAGGAGCGCGACACCGTCGACTCGCGGCTCGCCGCCAACATGCGCGTCGGACGCGAGGAGTTCGCTGACGCATTGACGGAGGCCCAGGTCCACGCCGACCGCCTTGCCTCCTCCACACAGGTGCAGCGCGCGCTGGCCACGGAGAACGCGGAGGCCGCCCAGCGGATCGCCGACGCCGAGGGGAACGTCGGCCTCATCGCCGGCGACGAGCTCCTGGCGGGCAGCGACTCGTGGCCGGCCAGCAGAGCCGTCGACGTGGTCGGAGAAAACGGGGAGACTATCGGCCGCGTCGTGGTCGGGGTGCCGCTCGACGAGGGGCTCGTCGAGCGCCTGGCCCGGGCCGCCGGCGTCCTCGAGATGGACGCGATGGTCGTCACGGAGGGCGGCGAGGTGGTCGCCTCCTCGCCCCCGGTCCCCGAGAGCACCGTCATCCCGCCCGGGACGGAAGGGACGACGCGCCAGGGCGGAGAGGCCTATCGCTACGTCTCCACGCCGCTGCTCGAGGGCACGGACGTTCGGCTCGCGGCGCTCTCCTCGGAGGCGCCCGTGTCGGCCGCGGTCGACGACACGCGCCAGCGCGCGTTTATCGCGGCGCTGGCCACGGTCGCCCTCACGCTCCTCCTCGCCTGGACGATCAGCGGTCTCCTACGGCGACGCGGCGAGGCAAAGGACGAAGTGGAGGCCACAGGTCGCCGGCGCGCCCGCGACGTGCGCTCGAGCGCGGACGAGGCGCGCATGCGCGAGGCCGTCGCCCTCGTCGGAGACGCGCTCGCGGCCACGCACGATCCCGAGGCGCTCCTCCCCGTCATCCTCCAGAGTTCCATCGAGGCAACCGGAGCGGTGGGCGCCCGGCTCGTCAGCGGGGGGACCGAAGTCGTCCGCGCCGGGAAGCCGGACGAGGGAGGCAAGCCGCTCGCCCTCAAGCTCGGGACGGACGAGCAGGGCATCGGGAAGCTCATGCTCTACCCGCCGCGCGGCGGCTCCTTCGACGGCGAGTCCGAGCAGCTTGCCCATTGGCTGGCCGCGCAGGCGTCGATCGCGATCGAGAACGAGCGGCTGCACCGCACGGTGAAGCGGCAGGCGATCACGGACGAGCTCACGCAGCTCTCGAACCGGCGCCGGTTCACGGAGACGCTCGCGGTCGAGGTTCGGCGCGCGGAGCGCTTCGGGGACCCGCTCTCGCTCGTCCTCGCCGACCTCGACGACTTCAAGCAGATCAACGACCGGTACGGACACCAGGCGGGCGACGAGGTGCTGCGGCGCTTCGCCGACGTCCTGCGCGAGAACGTGCGCGACTTCGACCTGCCGGTGCGCTACGGCGGCGAGGAGTTCGCAGTCCTCCTCCCCGAGACGGGCCTGGACGGCGGAGAGCAACTCGCCCGCCGCCTCCAGACGGCGCTCCTGCGCCTGCGGCTCCCGGAGATCGGCGGCGACCGGCCTCCGGTCACGGCCAGCTTCGGCGTCGCCGCGTTCCCCGCGGCACGCAACGCCGAGGAGCTCCTCTCCGCGGCGGACGGAGCGCTCTACCAGGCGAAGGCGGCCGGGAAGAACCGTGTCGTCTCGACGCGGGAGGACGCGCGGCGCCCGGATTGATATAAGTCGGCGCGATGCACTGCCGGGTTTGCGGCCGAGAGTTCAATCCGCGCGGTTTCCAGGTCGTCGTGCCTGGGCTCGGCATGGGGTTCGACCGGGTCGAGTGCGCGCTCGAGGCGAGCGCGACGGGCGTCCCTCTCATCGAGAGCCCGCCGCCCCTTCCGGTCGCCGCGGCGCGACCGGCTCTCGCGCTTCCGGCCGTCGCCGTGGCAGGCGCCGCGACGCTGCCCGTGGCACGCGCGGCGAGCGAACGCCCGCCGATGCTCGTGGGCGCGAACCTCGCGCTCCTCGCGGCGGGCACCGCGGCCACGATCTACCTCTGGATGCGGGTCTTCAGCCCGGACGCGGCGTTCCAGCCGGCGCCGGCCGAGTACGCCGCAGCGGCCTTCGCGCGTTCGACCGTCTCCGCCGAGATCGACCTGGCGAGCGGCCTGACCGCCCGGCCGCAGCCCGAGGTCGTCGTCTTCGACAATGAGCCCGGCGCCCGCGGTGCCGCTAACCCGGGCCCCGAGACCGTCGCAGTCTCGAATCCCGCGCGCAGAACGACGAGGACGTCCGGCGAGTTCACCGAGGAGAAGCCGGCGTCTTCCAAGGGAGGCGGCAGCAGCGGGCCAGTCGTCCGGCCGACTCCTCCTCCCGCGCCGCCACCCCCACCGCCCGAGGAGCCTCCGGCGCCGCCTCCGAGGCAGACGCCGACTCCGGCGCCGCCGGTTCCGACCTCGCCACCCGGCGACCGCGTTCCCGGCGCCCCGCTTCCGGGCCCCGGCCTCCCCGATTCCGGCCCCACCGGCCCGGGCGGGGGCGGCAGGCCGGGCAGCTGACCTTTCCCCCGCCGCGGGCCTGAGCCCGGATGCGCTGGCTCCTCGCACTCGTCGTCGCCGCCGCCGGCGTCGCCCTGGCCTTGACAGGCCTCGCTCTGCTCGGCGGCGAGGAGGCGGAGGAGCTCCTTCCCGACCTCGACCAGGCCCTCCCGACGGAGGTCGCCATCGTCCAGGAGGGCGACACGTATCGGCTCGTGTTCGCGTCGGCGGTCGACAACGTCGGCCGCGGCCCGCTCCTCGTCGAAGGCGAGCGCCCCGACCGCTCCCAGCGCGCCATGGAGGTGCGGCAGCTCGTGCGCAGCACGGACGGCTCGGCGCGGGAGCGACCGGTCGAGGGCGAGATTCGCTACGTCCGCTCGGAGACGCACGCGCACTGGCACCTCCTCGGCTTCGAGCGCTACGAGCTGCGCGAGGCGGAGAGCGGCGAGCTCGTGGAGCCCGACGCAAAGACCGGCTTCTGCCTCGGCGACCGCTACGAGACCAGCCGCGAGACCCAGCTCGAGGGCGAGCCGGACGAGGCGGTCTGGACGGAGGAGTGCGGGCGCCGGCAGCCGGGGCTTCTCACGGTGAGCGAGGGAATCTCGCCCGGATACGGGGACGACTACGCGCCGGCGCGCGAGGGACAGTTCCTCGACGTGACGAGCGTCCCGCCCGGCCGCTACCTGCTCGTCCACCGCGCCAACCCGGACTCGGCCCTCGAGGAGAGCGACTACGAAAACAACGCCGCCTCCCTCCTCATCCAGCTGCGCCGGACGACCGGCGTGATCCCGGCGGTGCGCGTGCTCGCACGGTGTCCCGACTCCGAGACCTGTTCAGGCTGACCCGACATTAAGCTCGGATTAGGACCGACCAGCGGGGAATCGATCGGACGGGACTGTGGTTACGGTGAGTGAAGTCCCAATGCGAAGGGAACCGCAGGCATGCTCGACCCTCTGATCGACCTCCTCAACACGAAGACACCCCTGTACCCGCCTCTCGGGCGGCTCGTGGTCATCGTCGGCCTGTTCGGCCTGGCCTGGCTCGTCGCACGCTCGAGCGGGTGGGTGGCCATGCGCGTGCTCGCCTGGCACGACCGGCGCCACAGCTCTGACGGCGAGGCCACGGGCAAGATCGCGAACCTCAAGCGCCGCGAGACGCTCGTCTCGATGATCCGAGCGGGGATCATCTACCTGGCGTTCGGCGCTGCGATCGTCCTCTCCATCGCGCAGCTCACAGGCGGCGTGGACCGGCTGACGGCCATCGCGGGAGCGTCGTTCCTGATCATCGTGGCCGGCTTCGCCACGCAGAGGATCCTCGTGGACATCCTCGCGGGGCTGACGATGTTCGCCGAGCGCTGGTTCTCGGTCGGCGACACCGTCACCGTCCACGCCGGCGTCGAGCTCCAGGGCGTCGTCGAGGAGGTCTCGCTCCGCCGGACCCGCCTGCGCGCGGTCACCGGCGAGGTCATCCACATCCACAACTCGCAGATCACCGCCGTTCAGGTGCTCCCGCGCGGCGTGAAGGAGCTCGCGATCGAGATCTTCGTCAGCAAGCGCGAGGAGGGCGAGCGGCTCGTCGCCGACGTCGCCTCCATCCTCCCGGAGGGGCCGACGACCTTCGTCCGCCGCCCCTGGATCGAGCAGATCGACGAGCTCTCGCACAACCTGACCAGGATCCGCCTGCGGACGACCGTCGCACCGGGCCGCGAGTGGCTCGCCGAGGGATTCTTCACCGACCTGCTGAAGGAGCAGGCCGGCGAGTCGCTGATCGTGCACGGCCCGGTCACGCTCGCCGTCGACGAGCGCGCCACCTGGAGCTTCGCCCGCGCGAGCGGAGCGACGCGCGGTACGTTTGCGCGCGCCCGCCGCTCCCCGGTCGGCGTTCCCTAGGCACCATTGGGGCGCGCATGCGCCTCGCCGCTCTCGTCTGTCTCCTCGTCCTCGCCGCCGGCTGCTCCGGAGGCAAGCCCGATCCCGGCGCCGGCGAGCTGCGCGTCCAGGCCGAGGCGCTGGTTCCCGAGTCGGCCGAGATCCTCGACATCAGCGAGGGCGCGTGCGTCCAGATCGACGGGAACCCGGCCTGCGCGCGTGTCTTCCTCATCTCCGACGGCGACGAGGACGAGCGCGCTGACGACCTCGTCCGCACGGCCGAAGCCGCGGGCTGGGAAGTCGCCGAGCGCGAGCGCCAGGGCGGCGGCACCGCCATCGTCTTCGAGCGCGAGGGCTATCGGGCGATCGCCGCGGTCTGGACGACCCCGTGCCCGGAAGGCGAGCCCGACGAGGCCTGCGCCGACGAGATCCAGGTGGTCGAAGACTTCTAGAGGAGCGAGGCGAGGCGCTCGATGCCGGCCTCGATCTCGTCCTCTGTGACGCGGCTGTAGGAGAGGCGCACGTGGCGCTCGCCGCCGCCTGCCGGGAAGAACGGCGGTCCGGGGACGACGGCGACGCCGGCCTCGAGGGCCTTGCCAGCGACGGAGACCGCGTCTGCGCCCTCGGCGAGCTCGAGCCAGGCGAAGAACCCGCCCTGCGGCCGCGTCCAGGTCGCGCGCTCGCCGACGTGGCGGTCGAGCGCGTCGAGGAGCGCGTCGCGCCTCCCCTTGTAGAGGGCGCGCGCCTGCTCGATCTGGCGGTCGAGATGCCCGCGCCGCGCGTACTCCTCCATGAGCCGCTGGCCCATCGCGCCCGCGCACTGGTCGGTGTTCTGCTTGGCCCACACGAGCTTCGCCACGATGTCCGACGGGCCGGCCGCCCAGCCGAGGCGGACGCCCGGGAAGAAGGTCTTGGAGAACGTCCCGGCCTGGACGACGACGTCCGGCGCGAGGCTCCAGAGGCTCGGCGGCCGCTCGTCGCTGAAGGACAGCTCCCGGTAGGCCACGTCTTCGAGGACGAGCAGGCCGTGCGCGCGGGCGAGCCCGACGAGCGCGTGACGCCTCTCAATGGAGAGCGACACGCCGGCCGGGTTCTGGAAGTCGGGGATCGTGTACAGGAGCTTGGGCGCCCGCCCGGTCGCGAGCATCCGCTCGAGCTCGTCCACGGCGAGGCCCTCGGCGTCGAGCGGGACGCCCTCGACCTGCGCCTCGAACCCCTGGAAGGCCATGATCGCGCCGAGGTACGTGGGCGCCTCCACGAGGACACGGTCGCCGGAGTCGACGAACGCCTTGCCGACGAGCTCCATCGCCTCGATCGCGCCGCTCGTCAACATCAGCTCACCGTCGGCGGGCCGCAGGCCCTCCAGGCGCTCGAGCCGGTCGGCGACGAGCTCGCGCGGGCCGGCCAGCCCCTCGGTCGGCGCGTACTGGAAGGGCGATGCGTCGCCCTGCTCTGCGAGCTCGGCGAGGATCTCGGCGATCACGGGGCCGGGGAACGTCGCCGGGTCGGGGAACCCGCCCGCGAAGGAGATGACGTCCTTGGCGCCGGCGAGCGCCAGGATCTGGAGCAGGCCGTCGCCCCCGCCCGCGCGCGTGCGCGCGGCGAAGAGCGTCTCCCACGTACGGACGTCTGGCTCGACCGCCATACGGAGATTCTGGCGTATGCGGCTGCTCAGGGCGTGACGGTCACGTCCACCGAGCCCAGCGGGCCGAGCTCGAAGCGGATGTCGCCGCCGCCGGCCACGTCGAGCGCCGGGACAACGGTCCCCGCGATGAGCACGTCGCCGGCGCGCAGCTGCTCGCCGAACGCATCGAGGAGGTCGGCGAGGTAGCTGACGAGCTCGACGATCCCGCCGGTCATCTCCTCCGGGTCACCGGTGTGCGCGACCTCGGCGCCGTCGCGGAAGACGTGCGCCTCGACGCCGGTCAGGTCTGCGCCGGCACCCGCTTCCATCGGCGGGCCGAGCACGACCGCTCGCTGGTAGACGTTCGCCGCGAGGACAGCCTCGGGATCGTCGGGCGGGAAGTCGATGTCGGCGAGCTCGAACGCGGCGCCGAGCGCGCCGATCGCCTCGCGGGCTGCCTCCTCTCCGGCACCGCCGGGAAGGTCGTTCGAGAGGTGCACGGCGATCTCGGGCTCGAGCACGGCCTTCGTCCAGCCGGCGACCGAGACGACGCCGCCGGAAGGCACCACCGCTTCCTGGAGGAGGTAGCCGACGAGCGAGCCGGTGGTGCCGAGTCGCTCGAGGGCGGCGGGCGAGCCGAAGCCGGCCTTCCAGCCGAGATGTGCAGACCCGGCCCCGATCCGCTTCCCGCGCTGCGCCAGCTGCGCACGAAGGCCGCTTGCAACACGGGGATCGTCCCAGGGCCGGGTCAGCCTGCCTGCCTCAAGCCAGGTCCGCGAACGGTCCGGTTGCGTGGGTGACCCTGCCGCCCTGGAGTGTGAGGAGCGAGGTCATCTTGCGAAGCTTCTCATCCGAGACCTTGAGGTAGTCGTCCGACAGCACCGCGAGGTCGCACTTCTTGCCGACCTCGAACGAGCCCAGATCGTTCTCCTCCTCCGAGAACCAGGCGCTCCCGACGGTGTACATCTCGAGCGCCTGCAGCCTCGTCACCTTCTGGGCCGCATTCGTCTCGACACCTGCGAGGTTCCGGCCCGTGGACATGTAGAAGAGCCCGAGCCACGGGTTGAGCGGTGCCACGTTGGTCGAGTCCGTCCCTGCGCCGACCGGGATCCCGCTGTCGTAGATCATGCGGAAGGGCGGCCCCACGTTGGAGCTCAGGTACAGCCAGTCCTGCAGCGTCGCGCCGGCACCAACCGCCTTGAGACCCTGAATGTCCGCCTCGGTCGCAAGCGGGAGATGCGCGAGCGACCACCGCAGCGGAGCAATGTCGAACTCCTGCCCGACCATGATCATGTCCGCGATGTGGTGCTCGTGGTCATCGGCCGAGAGCGTGTGCTGCTGCACGCGCCAGCCGGCCTGCGCCACGACGCGCAGGTTGTCCATGAACTGGTCGCCGTTGCCGATCTGCTCGCCGACGCCGTTGATCCGGTACGTCTCGTCGCCGACCTCGCGGTAGATCGGGTCGCAATAGACGCGGAGCTGGTCGGTCGTCGCCGCCGGCCCGAAGTAGCGGTAATGGCGCATGCGCACGTCCAGGCTCCGCCCGCTGTCCTGGTACAGCGAGTTCATCGCCTTGTAGTCCTCGGGCTGGTTGGTCAGGTTGCTCGTGTCGTGGATCGAGGTCAGCCCGGTGGCGGCCGCGAACGCGATCGCATCGGCCGTCCCGCGCACCTTGTCCTCGAACGTCTGGATCGAGCGGAGCGCGGTGGTTGCCGCTCCCGCGTTCGAGACCTGCCCCGTGACCGGATCTGTCGTAATGCCGAAGCCGGCGAAGAACGCGGCGCCCACGCTGTTCGTGCGACCGTTCAGGTAGACGGCACGCGTCGATGTCGCCGCGTTCAGCTCGGCAAGCGTCGGCAGCCGCGCCTCGGCCAGCTGGTTCTGATTCCAGCCGCCCGCGGCGGTGACGAAGGCGCCTGCCGGAATCTGCGCCGCCCGGTCTGCGACGGCCTGCTGGAGCTCGGCGATCGAAAAGACCGTCTCGATCCAGCGGGTCTCGTAACCGGGGTTCGTGCCCGTGCGCGTGAAGTGCGCGTGCGAGTCGACCAGCCCCGGGATGACCGTGCGGCCGCGGAGGTTGATCCGCCGCGTGCATGTCCCCAGGTCCTTGCCTCGGTCGACGGAGACGATGCGGCCGTCCTTGACGGTGAGCTGGGACGCGACCGCGCCCCGATAGTCGATGAACTTTCCGTTGTGCAGGATGATGTCGCGCGTCCCGTCGCACACGTCCGGGTTCTGCGACTTCCCCCCTCCTGCAGCGCCGGCGGGGCCGGCGCCCGCCAGGAGCGCACCACCTCCGGCGGCAAAGGCCGCGCCTGCTGCGGCCCCCCGGAGCAGCTCGCGCCGCGAGATGCTCCCGTCGAACGCCTCCTCGTGCACGTCGTCAGCCATCTGCCTACCTCCCCTTTCACGCGGGCCTGCGACGGTTGTCCGATTGTCTGACAATCAGCGCAACCGTGTCAAGGCACGCCGAGAAGGGCGCGTTCAGGCAGGTTGGCGCAGCGTCAGCGAGCGGGCGGGGCGGGCGGCGCCGCGGGCGCCTGGCGCTCGAGGATCCGGGTCTCGATCCGGCGCGTCCGCGAGCGCAGGGCGAGCCAGATCAGGACGCCGATGAGCACTACCGGGCTGAGCACGATCAGGAGGAAGAGCGCGATCACGCCGGCGTCGCCGAGGAACCGCAGGGCGTCGTCGGCCGCTCCGGCCGCTCCGCCCTCGTCGTCCTCTTGGGCCGCCGGGGCCTCGCGCGTGTGGAGGGCCAGCGTGAGCTCCGACGTCGCCGCCTCGCGCCGGTCGCTGCGGTTCTCACGGCGGAGATCCGCGAGCTCGTTGCGCCGGTCGGCGAGGTGGAGCTTGATGTCGATCTCCTGTGCAGCCGTGAGGTTCTCGGTCTCCAGCCTCAGCTCGAGCGCCCTGATCGCCCGCTCGACCTGGTCGATGCGGGCCTCGCGCCGGTCGATCGCCGCCTGCAGGTCGACGGTCTCGACCTGCTGCCCGGTGACCGTGCCGAGCTCGCCGAGCCGCACGATCGCATCCTCGACCCGGTTCACGGGCACCCGGAGCGCCAGCTCGGCCCTGCCCTCGTTGCCCTGCGTGTCGATCTCGGAGCCGGCGACCCAGCCGCCCAGCTCGCGCGTGATCGTCATGGACTCGTTGGCGGCGTCGGAGAGCTCCTCGGCGTCGGCGAGGCGCACCTCCATCCAGAGCTTGACGTCGGTGGCGCGGTCCAAGGGCGGGAAGCGCGGCTGCATGTCCGAGAGGGCCGACCGCTGATCGGACTGAGCGGCCTTGCCGGCATCGAGCTCGACGCCGCCCGACTCCGGCTCCATCGGCCGCGGAGGCGCCAGGTCGGCTGACTCCTCTACCGCCGCAGCCTCGACGGTCACCTCGGCGGCCGCGCTATCGGCGGAGTCGTCGTCGCCCGCGTCGACCTGAGAGAGCAGCCCGGCGAACGCGGCAAGGCAGAGAACCAAGGCCGCAAGCGCGAGCACCTGACGCCGCGGCAGGAGGTTGATCCGACGCCGGCGCGGTGGCTGCTCGCCGATCTCGCGCACGCGCTCCAGGAGCGTCGGCGGAGCCGGCGGCGCCTCGGCGCGCAGCTCCCTGGCCAGCCCCTGGAGGCGCGCTTCCTGCTCTCCCTCCGGGAATGCACCGCCGAGGAGCTCCTCGAGCCGGTCTGGAGCGATCAGGTCAGGCGAGGGCATCTGCAGCCATCCTCTCCTCGAGCTTTCCGAGCGCCCGCGCGAGCCGCATCGAGCACGCCGACCTGCCGATCCCGAGAACGCGCGCGGCGGCGTCGGCGTCCAGGTCGAGCACGATCCGCAGCGCGAGGACATCGCGCTCGCCGGCGCTCAGCGTGGCGAGCGCGGCCTCGAGCTCCGGCCCGAACCCGAGGTCGGGCATCCCGGCCGCGACGGCGGTCTCGAGCGCGTAGCGCTCCTCGCACTTGCGCCGCCGCGACTCGCTCCGGAAGTAGTCGAGTGCGACGTTCCGCGCGATGCGGCAGAGCCACGTGCGTTCGGAAGCGCGCCGTGGGTCGTAGCGGCGCCAGGACTTGAACGCCTTCTCGAACGTCTCGGCGCTGAGATCCTCGGCAAGTGCGTGGTCGGCGGTGAACATGAGCAGGTAGCGGTGCACGTCGTCTAGGTGCTCCTCCGCGACCTCGGCGAAGCCCCGCCGGAGCGGAGCGCGCCTCGGCAGCGGGGGCGCGAGCGCATTCACGACCCTCATACGACGCAGCGCACCGGTTTCGTCACGCCGGCCCATGACCGGATTGTGACGCGCGGACGCTGCGGCTACGAGGACGTCTCGGTGAGCGGCCTGTCGAGGATCGCGCGGCGGCGCCGGGCGCGCAGCTGCTCGGCGAGGACGTAGCTCCCGAGCACGAAGACGACGGCGGCTCCCTGGGCGAGCAGCCCTTCCCACGTCGGGAAGACTCCGAGCCAGAGCCCCGCCCAGTACGGGAGCCGCAGCCCCTCGACAGGCGTGACCGGGATCCACCCCACCACCTGCAGGGTCTGCACGGTCGTCCCGACCATGATCACGAGCACCCAGAGGATCAGGAGGCCGGTGGCCACGAGCATCTTCTTGTGCGGCAGCTTGCGCTGGAGGCGGATGGTCAGGTAGCCGACGGCCAGCGTGGCGGCGAGGCCGATGGCGACGCCGATCAGCACGATTCCGGCGCCGGCCTCGAGCACGATCGCCTGGAGGAAGAGGACGGTCTCGAAGCCCTCGCGGTAGACGCTCGTGAAGCCGAGCATGACCAGCCCGACGATCTGTGCCAGGACGGCGCCGACGCCGATCCCGATGATCTTCTTCTTCCTCGAGTGCAGCCCGGCGAGGTGCTCGCCCCAGTACACGCGGTGGTAGAACCAGTTGAGGATGAGGAGCAGCACCCCGATGGCGACGAGCGACACCATCGCCTCGAGCTTCTCGCCGTAGCGGCTCAGGCTCCCGAGCACCGTCTGTGCGATCCCCCAGGTGGCGACGGTAGCCACGAACGCCGCGGCTGCGCCGAGCAGGAGCGGCTTGCGAAGCCCGGCCTGCGCGCCCACCATCCCCGCCATCAGGGCGGCGAGGATCAGCACGGCCTCGAGGCCCTCGCGGAAGACGATGATCGCCGTGTTCGAGATGACCGCGGTGTTGGAGGTCGGCCCTGCTCCGACCGCCGCCTCCGCGTCGGCGAGCGCGAGGTCGAGCGCCTTCCGCGTCTCGGCCACCTCCTCGGGCTCGGCCTTGCGCTTCACAAGCTGCGCGAGGCCCGGCAGGCCGTCGCTGCCGTACCAGAAGAGCCCTTCGACCTCGACGAAGAGGTCGTTCGCCAGGCCGCGGAGCCGCTGCTCCGGGCCGAACTCGAAGAACGCGTACGCCTCGAGCCTTGCCTGCTCCGCCTGTGAGAACTGACCCGCCGCGATCGCCGATTCGAGCCGGTCGAGCGTTGCGGCGATGACGTCGAAGTCCGCGGTCGCGCCGGCCTCCTCCCACTCGTCGGGGTAGAGCGACTCGATCAGGTCGAGCGCCTCGTCCGTGGCCCCCTGCACGTCGTCGGGGTCGGCGACCTCCTCGTGCCGGGCCGCGGCGCCGAGATCCGCGGCCAGGCCGTCGAGGAGCTCGCCGAGCCGGCGGGTGTCCTCCTGGTTCTCGAGCGCGAGGAGGTGCTCGAGGTCGCCGAACGCCTGCGCAGCGCCGTCGCGGAACGTCACCGCCTCCTGGATCTCGAAGTCGAGCGTGACGCGACCGTCCTTGACGCCCCGCCCGTACTCGATCGGCACGAGCGCGAGGAAGCGCTGGAGCTGGCCGGCGCGGCGCAGCTCCTCCTCCTCGCTCAGCGGCGCGGCGCGGAACCCTTCGATGGCCCCCTCGATCTCGGCGAGCTCGGCTTCGACGGCCGCGTCGTCCCCTGCCTCGGCGGCGGCTACCAGGCTCTCGAGTTCGCGCGTCGCCGAGGCCGCATCGGAGGCGTTGCGCTGCTTCTCGTATGCCTCGACAAGGGTCGCGAAGTACCCGCGCGCGAGGGCTGCCGCGCCCGCGCGGCTGATGTCGAAGCCCTGGCCGCCCGAGGCGACGACCGTGTCGAGTGCCGAGCGCAGGCGCGCCTGATAGGTGTCGAGAAGGTCGGCGCGAACGGCGGCAGCCGCGGGTTTCGGCCCCATCCGACCGCCCTCGAGCGCCTGGAGCGCGAGCGTTGCGTCGGCCCCTGGGCGGGTGAAGCGCGTCGGCTTGCGGAACTCCCGCACGAGGAGCCACGCGCGCGCCTCGTCGACGTCCCCCGCCGACGCGGCCGCGGTCGCGCGCTCGAGCGCCTCGGCGAGGATCGCCGTCCAGGTCGCGGCGCGCGCGACCTCCATGGCGACCGGGTCTCCGGCGGCGACCGCACGACCTGCCTCCCGCAGCCCCGGGCGGGCGGCGGGCTCGAGCAGGCCGAGCTCGAAGGCGGCCGCTTTCGCCACGAGAGCCTTGGCCTTCGCGGGCTCGCCGAGAACGAGCGCACGCTGCGCCTCGGCGAGCGTGGTGCGAACGTCGGCCGCCGCCTGCCAAGGCTCCCGGGGCGCTGCCGGAGCAGTGCCTGCAAGAGCCAGGAGGACGGCGGCCGTTGCCGCGACGATGAGCGGCCGATGCGCCATTCGGCTACTGCTCGATCGTCACCCCGAGCTCGGCCGCGGCCTGAGAGACCTGGCCGGCGATCGCGGTCGCGCGCTCCTGCGCCTCGGTGCCGAGCACTTCTGCCTGCTCGGGCTCGAAGCGCTCGCCGCCCTGCTCGCGCGAGTAGAGATCCTCGACGAAGGCGCGCAGGTCGGAGAGCTCGCGGCCGGTCTGCTCGGCCTGTGCCGGGTCGACCTCCGAGAGGCGCCCCTCGACGCCGTCGAAGATGACCTCGAGGCCCGTGAGGATGTCGTTGATGTCCGAGAGCCGCGAGACGACGTTGAACGACTCCGACCCGGAGGCGTCGCCGAGGACGAAGCGCGACTCCTTCCACTGGCTGAAGTACTCGCTCATGGTCGGCACCATCACGACCAGCGCCGTGAAGGCGTCGGACTCGCTCGGGGCCCATGCCTGGGCGGAGTCGGCGAGCTCGCCCGAGTAGCGGTCGAACGCCTCAGCGGCCGCGAGGAGGAATGCGGCGTCCGGCAGCACCTCGCCGAAGTCCTCCGTGCCGTTCCCGTCCAGGTCGGCCGGCGTGCTCTGCGGCATGGCCTCCGGGAGCGTCCCCCAGAGGGCGCCCTCGGTCAGGTTGAAAAGGTTGCCCGGCTGCTTCAGCGTCGTGCCGTCGGAGAGCTCGAGATCGAACGGCACCGCGCTCTCGGGATCCTCGGCGGCGCTCGAGCCGGCGTCGAGGATGACGTCGTACTCGGCGAGCGACGGCGTCCCGGCAACCACGCCCTCCATCTGCTCGTAGTAGGGGTTGCCCTCGATCCAGTTCGACTTCATCTCCTCGAGCATCGGCCCGAGGTCCTCGCCGTGCTCGGCCCAGAGCGCTTCGTAGTCGAAGCCGGCCTCCTCTGCGAGCCCGTGATACTCCTCTGCCGCCGACTTGAAGTCGGCGGTGAAGCCCGCCAGCTGCTCGGTGTGGTCGAGGAGGTAGTCCTTGACGCCGTCGAGCTGGGGCGCGGCGGCCGACTCGGTCGTGGTTGCCGCTCCTCCGTTGTCATCTGCCGCCGGCTCGTCGTCACCGCCGCAGGCTCCGAGTGCCAGAGCGGCGATCCCCGTTGCAACGAGCGGCGCCAGTGCTCTGGTACGAATCACTACGCACCTCTCCCTTCGGGTCGATGTCAGGCGCACCTTACACAAGCCGTAAGGAAGGCTCGACGGTTCGTGTGCGGCAGCGTCGGGTACGCGCTTTCCAGTGAGCCGGGCGCCGTGGACATACGAGCTGCCGGCCGCCGGTGGTGAGACCGGCGGCCTGGAGGAGTACGTCGTGTACGCCGTGGACGGAGAGCCCGTCGGGAAGGTCACGGTCGTGCTCGAAGCCGAGGACGACGTCTATGTCGTCGTCGACCGCGGCGCGCCTCCGCTGACGCACGACCGCCGGGCCGTCCCCTGGGAGTCGGTCGAGGCGGTCGACCACTCGGCCCTCGCCGTCACACTCGCGCAACCGGCCGCGGAGCTGGACGAAGCGCTCGAGCTCGACCCCGCGAAGGCGGTCGAGCCGTCGCCGGGCGAGCAGCACGCGCGCGCAGAGGCGGTGCGGATCACGCGCCTGCCGGAGAGCGTGACGCCGGTTACCGTCCCCGCAGGCGCAGCGGGCCCTGCCGACCGACCCTTCCTCTACGGCGGCGCGCTCGGGCTAGGGCTCCTCGCGGTCTTCCTCGTCCTGGCGGGAGTCGCGCTGATCACGGCCGGCGCGGGCGGATGGAGCCTGCTCGCCTTCGCCGCCGCTTCCGTGCTCGGATCTGCATCTCTCGCGACGGCGTATCGGCTGTGGCAGCGCCCCTACGAGGGCCCACCAGAGCGCGAGGCTTAGCCCTCCGAGCCGCCAGCCATACTCGG
>DASSCF010000044.1:0-2393 GCA_035698025.1 Gaiellaceae bacterium | reverse complement strand
CGGGCTCGCCGGAGGCCTACTCCGACGACCCGAAAGGGCCCACGCACTCCGCGTAGGCCCGCGGGCATCGACGCCATGGGCCAGCCGTTCCGCATCGGCGTCATGCAGCTGACGATGGAGCCGCTCGAGGAGATGCTCGAGTCGGCCCAGGTCATGGACCGCGTCGGCATGGACACGATCTGGCTCGCCGAGGCCTACCCCTGGTGGCGCAAGCACGGGATGGAGGCGCGCTCTTCGACGGTCGTCTCGGCGCTGATCGCCGAGCGCACCGAGCGGCTCGCGGTCGGCTGGGGCATCATCTCGCCGTTCACCCGCCATCCGGTGCAGGTCGCCATGGACGCGCGCGTCGTCCAGGAGGCCGCCGGGCCGGGACGCTTCCTGCTCGGCTTCGGGACGTCGAAGATCTTCCTCAACAACGCCCGCATGCAGACGAACAAGACTCTCGGCCCGATGCGCGATGCCGTCGCGATCGCCCGCGGTGTGCTCGGCGGCGAGGCCTTCGAGTACGAGGGCGACACGTGGAGCGCGTCCGTGCCCGCGCTGTCCGAGGAGGCGGAGGCGCCGCGCGACGTCCCGCCGGTCTACGTGGCCGCGACGGCGCCCAAGATGCAGGCGCTCGCCGGCGAGATCGGCGATGGGTGCCTGACGCCCTCGATCACGACGCCCGCGTTCGTGCGCTACACCAGGGACAACGTGCAGGCGGACATCGACATCGGGTGCACGATCGTCGCCTCGATCCACGAGTCCGACCGTGATGCGGGCCGCGACGGCGCGCGCGAGATCGCGGGCATGTACCTCGCGAACAAGTTCCAGAACATCAAGGGGTCGGCCGACACGCTGCTCGAGCTCGCCGAGATCGAGATGGAGGAGCTGGCGCCGGTCGCGGAGGCGATGGAGCACGGTGGGCGTCTCGCCGCCAAAGAGAAGGTGACCGACTCCCTCCTCGACCGCTGCAAGCCGATCGCCGGGACGCCGGACGAGTGCATCGCGGCGATCGAGGAGTACCGCGAGGCAGGCTGCACGCACGTGATGCTCGAGCTCTGGGGCGACGACCGGCACCGCCAGCTCGAGCTCTTCGGCGAGCGGGTGCTCCCGCAGGTCCGATGATCGACGAGCGCCGTCTCGTCGAGCTTGCGCTGCGGCTCGTCTCGACCGCATCCTTCACCGGCTCGGAGCAGGCGGCGGCCGAGCTGATGCGCGACGAGCTCGCGTCGCTCGGGCTCCAGGTGCAATGGCAGCAGGTCGAGGAGGGCCGCGCGAACGTGCTCGGAACGTGGGCCGGGACGGGCGGTGGCCCGACGCTCATGTTCAACGGGCACCTCGACACGTCGTACTCCGGCCGCGAGCCGTGGCTCCAGGGCATCCCCGGGTTCCAGCCCGCCGGCTTCGAGCGGGACGGGCGGATCTACGGCCTCGGGATCTCGAACATGAAGGGCGCTGTCGCGTGCTATGTGGAAGCCGTGCGGGCGCTCCAGGATGCGGGCGTGCGGCTGAAGGGCGACGTCCAGATCGCCGCCGTCGCGGGCGAGATCGAGAAGACGCAGCAGGGCGACGCGGAGGGCGCCGAGTACCGGGGCTACGCGGCCGGCTCCCGCTATCTCGTCGGGCACGGCGGCGCCGCCGACATGTGCGTGCTCGGCGAGCCGACCGAGAACAAGGTCGTCCTCGCGCACTTCGGGACGCTCTGGATGCGCCTGCGCACACGCGGGCCGTTCATTCACACGGCGTTCAGCGCCGGCCGGCTGGAGGAGAACTCGATCGTGCGCATGCGCAGCGTGCTCGACGCGGTGCTCGAGTGGCTCCCGCGCTGGGAAGAGGAGATGAGCTACGAGGGCGAGCGCGGCGTCGCCAACGTCGGCGCGATCCGCGGCGGCTTCGGCTGGCGCGTCTCCCGCACGCCGCACGAGACCGATCTCTTCGTCGACCTGCGCGTGCCGCCGTCGGTGCCGATGGCCGAGGCCCGGCGCAGGGCGCTCGAGTTCGCGCGCGGCTTCGACGGGGTGGACGCCGAGGTCTACGTCACGGCGCCGGGCGCGGAGATCGACGAGGGCCACGAGCTCGTGCAGGCGCTGGAGGCAGCGCACGAGGAGGTCTTCGGCGCGGCGCCCGAGCGCGACGTGACGCGCTGGTTCTCCGATGCCTCCGTCCTCACGCGGTACGGCATCGCTACCGTGAACTACGGGGCGTCGAGCGGGCTGCCCGACGCGGAGCTGGGGGAGAACCTCGAGATCGAGGGCCTGGTCAAGACGGCGGAGGTGTACGCGAACGTGGCGAAAGCAGTCTGTGGGGTAGCGGAGTGAAGCTCGTCACCTTCGACGAGGGCCGGGTCGGTGCGGTCGACGGCGACGAGATCGCCGTCCTCGACGTCGCCGACATGCGGACGTACTTCAAGC
>DASSCF010000043.1:0-13254 GCA_035698025.1 Gaiellaceae bacterium | reverse complement strand
GTCATGCCGTCGGCGACCGTCTCGACCGTCGCCTCGGCGTCGAGCGCGACGACGCCGGCCTCGATCAGGTCGGTGACGTGCGGGCCGACCATGATGATCCCGAGCAGCTCGCCGTAGCGGGCCTCGTGGATCGACTTCACCCACCCGACCGTCTCGTTCTGCATCATCGCGCGGCCGTTGACCGAGAACGGGAACGTGCCCACGAGCACGTCGTCGCCGTAGGCCTCGCGCGCCTCGCGCTCGGTCAGCCCGACGCCCGCGATCTCGGGGTCGGTGTAGATCGGGCGCGGCACGCCGCGGTTGTCGACCACGGCGTCGTGCCCCATGGCGTTCTCGGCCGCGACCTCGCCCTCGCGGAACGCGGTATGGGCGAGCTGCCAGTAGCCGGCGCAGTCGCCGACCGCGTAGATGTGCGGGACGGTCGTCCGCCTGTGCTCGTCGGCCGCGATGCCCTTCTTCGGGTCGAGCTCGACGCCGATCTCCTCCAGGCCGAGATCCTGCGTGACCGGGCCGCGGCCGGTGGCGACCAGCATGAGGTCGCACTCGACGGACTCGCCGCCGAAATGCACCTTCAGACCGCTGCCGGTGTCCTCGATCCTGTCGCACTGCGACTCGAGGTGGACGGCGATCTCCCGCTTCTTGAACTGCTTCAGGAGCTCCTTGGCCGCGTCGTCGTCCTCCTGTGGGATGAGGGTCGGCAGCATCTCGACGATGGTCACCTCGCTGCCGAAGCGCTGGAGGATCGACGCGAACTCGCAGCCGATGATGCCTCCGCCGAGGATGACGATGCGCTTCGGCACCTCGGTCTGCGCCAGGAGCCCGGTCGAGTCGATGCAGCGCTCCGAGTCGATCCCGTCGATCGGCGGCCGCAGCGGATAGGAGCCGGTCGCGATGATCGCGCTCTTGAACGAGACGTCCTCCCCGCCCTCGACGGAGATCGTGTTCGCGTCCTTGAAGCGCCCCGCGCCCTTGACCCACTCGACGCCGTTGGCCTTGAAGAGCCCCGCGACGCCGCTCGTCAGCTGGTGGACGATCCCGTCTTTCCACTCGTTCGCCTTGGCGAAGTCGAGCTCGGGCGCGCTCACGTTGACGCCGATCTTGGCGAAGGTCTCCTCCGCCTCCTTGATCGCGAACGCGGTCTGCACCCACGCCTTGGTCGGGATGCACCCGACGCGGAGGCAGGTGCCTCCGAGCCGGTCTTCCTTCTCGATGCAGACGGTCTTCGCCCCGAGCTGAGCGGCCCTGATGGCGGCCGTATAGCCGCCGGGACCGCCACCGAGGACGGCGACGTCGAATTCCATGATCTGTGCCCTTTCCGTTCGGTTCGGTTCCTAACCGATCCTATCCGCGCAGGGCCTCCGACCATTTCAAAAAAACGGGAGGGCGGCCCCTGTGCCGCCCTCACACGTGACCCGGGGTTGAATCCGGTTCGAGGCAAGTAACGGCCGCCCGGGCGGCCCGGTCGATCCCTCGAACGGTGAAACCGGGCTCAGTCCGCTTCGAGACGGAGGTCGAAGCCCGCGGGAGCGTGGACGTTGACGAAGCGCGCGGGCTCGTCGCCGCGGTTCGCGAACGTGTGCGGAACCTCCGGCGGGACGAGGACGAAGGTCCCCGGACCGGCGACGACCTCCTCGTCGTCGACGATGAACGTGAGCTCGCCGTCGAGCATGTAGAAGGAGTCGTCCTCGGCCGCATGCTGGTGGATCGGCGGGCCGTCGCGCCGCGGCTGGATCGTGATGACCGAGAGGTTGAAACGAGGCGTGTCCTGTGTCCTCGCGAGGAACTCGACGTTCCCGACCTGATGACCCTTACCGGGCGGAACGACGACCGCCCGCTCGATCCCCACTAGATCTCCTCGGAGAGCTGGACGCGGTTGCCGTCGGGGTCGAAGACGTCCAGGAGCCGGATCGTCCCCGGGATCTCGAGCACGGTGCCGACCTCGACCCCGGCTCCGCGGAGGCGCTCGGCCTCCTGCTTGATGTCGGTGACGTCGACGGTCAGGACCGCGTCGCCCTCCTCGCGCTCGCCCTCGGCGATCGCGAGCTCGGACTGGCCGCGCACCAACCGTGCCCAGCGGTCCTCCTCGTCCACGTAGGCCTCCTCGAAGCCGAGCCGGTCGCGGTAGAACGCCCGCGCCTCCTCGAGATCACGGACGCGGTACCAGATCGACACTAGAGGGCGAGGCCGGGCTCTTCGAGGAACTGCTTGACGGTGCGCAGGAACTCGGAGGCCGTGGCGCCGTCGACGGAGCGGTGGTCGCAGGAGAGCGTCATCTCCATCACCGGCCTGGCGGCGAGCTCGCCGTCGCGGACGACCGCGCGCTCCTCGATCGCACCGACCGCGAGGATCGCGGCCTGCGGCGGGTTGAGGACGGCGACGAAGCGCTCGACGCCGTACATGCCGAGGTTGGAGATCGTGAACGTGCCGCCCTCGAGGTCTTCCTGCTTGAGCTTGTTCTCGCGGGTGCGCTGGACGACGTCCGCGCGCTCGGCGGCGAGCTGCGGGATCGTCTTCGTCTCGCAGCTGCGCAGAACGGGGACGACCAGCCCGTTGGGAACCGCCACGGCGATGCCCACGCTGGCGGTCGGCTGGAGGTGGATCTCGTCGCCGGCAAAGAGCGCGTTCACGGCACGGTGGCGCATGAGCGCGACCGCGCAGACCTTCGTGAGGATGTCGGAGTAGGTCGGCTTCGCGTCCCCTTCGGCCATGCGCGCGACCAGCGCTTCGCGGAGTCGGATCGCGGCGCCCATGTCCGCGGTCATGGTGATCTGGAAGGCGGGCGCCTCCCAAGCCTCGGTCATGCGCCGCGCGATCGTCTTGCGCATGCCGGTGAGCGGGATCACCTCCGCCTCGCCGGCAGGCGCTGCCGCCGTGACCGCAGCAGGCGCGGGCGCGGCCTCGGCGCGCTCGACGTCCTCCGCGACGATGCGGCCCTCGGGGCCGGTTCCGCGCAACGCGCGCAGGTCGATCCCCTTCTCGCGCGCGATGCGGCGTGCGAGCGGCGAGGCCTTGACCCGCCCTCCGTCGTCGGGCTGCGGCTCCGGAGCGGCGGCGGGCGCATCGGGCTCCTCGGGGCGGCCGTTCTCGGACTTGGGCGCGGCCTCCTTCGGCTCCTCTTCCTTCTCCTCGTCCGCCTCGGCGGGCTCCTCCTTCGCCTCCGGCTCGGCATCGGGCACGTCCTCGCCCTCCTCGCCGATGACGGCGATGGCCTTCCCGACCTCGATCTCCTCGCCCTCTCCGGCCAGGATCTTCAGCAGGACGCCCGAGGCGTCCGCCTCGACCTCCTGCGTGACCTTCTCGGTGTCGAGCTCGTAGAGCGGCTCGCCCTTCTCGACCTGGTCGCCCTCGGACTTGAGCCAGCGCACGATCGTCCCGGACTCCATGCCCTGGCCGAGCCGCGGAAGCGTGACCTGGCTGGACATTGCTTACTCCTTGCCGACGGTGCGCTTGACGGCGGCGAGCACGTCGCCGGCGTGCGGGATGACGTACTCCTCCATGACAGGGGCGAACGGGATCGGGGCGAACTTCGCCCCGACGCGCTCCACCGGCGCGTCGAGGTAGTCGAACGCCTGGTGCTGCACGAGCGCGGCGATCTCGGCGCCGAAGCCCATGCGGACGACCGCCTCGTGCGCGACGACGCAGCGGTTCGTCTTCTTGACAGAGCCGATGATCGACTCCTCGTCGAGCGGCAGGAGCGTGCGGGGGTCGACGACCTCGACCGAGATGCCGTCCTCCTCGGCCTCCTTGGCCGCGGAGAGCGCCTCGTGGACGAGCCGCCCGGTGGCGACGACGGTGACGTCCTCGCCCTCGCGGTGGATGCGCGCCTTGCCGAGCTCCATCCCCTCGATCGCCTCGGGCACCTCGTTCTTGAGGTTGTAGAGCGTCCGGTGCTCGAAGAAGACGACCGGGTTGTCGTCGTAGATCGAGGTCCAGAGAAGGCCGCGCACGTCCTCGGGCGTCGAGGGGAAAACGACCTTGATACCGGGGACGTGGACGAACCACGCCTCGACCTGCTGCGCGTGCTGGGCGCCCGGCGACCAGCCGGCGCCTCCCTGTGTTCTGATCGTGAGCGGAACCTTGGTCTGGCCGCCCGACATGTAGCGGTGCTTGGCGGCCTGCTGGACGAGCTGCTCCATCGCCAGGGTCATGAAGTCCTGGTACATGACCTCGACGATCGGGCGCATCCCCGCGACGGCGGCGCCGATGCCCGCGCCGACGATCGCCATCTCGGAGATGGGCGTGTTGCGGACGCGGTCGGGCCCGAACTCGTCGAGCATCCCCTGCGTCACCCCCATCGACCCGCCCATCTCGGCGATGTCCTCACCCATGATGAACACGTCGTCGTCGCGACGCATGGCCTCGCTCATCGCGTCGCGGACCGCCTCGCGGTAGGTCAGCTCAGGCATAGACGTTCTTGAGGGCGTCCTCGGGCTTCGGATCGGTGCCCTTCTTCGCGAACTCGACGGAGTCCTCGGCGATGCGCGTCGCCTCGCCGTCCATCTCCCCGAACTCCTCGTCGGAGAGCTCGAGCCGCGTGCGGAGGAGCTCGATCGGGTCGCGGTTCTTGCGCAGCTCGTTGATCTCCTCCTTCGGGCGGTACACCTGCGGGTCGCCGACGTAGTGCCCGGAGAGCCGCACGCAGTCGGCGACGATGAAGACGGGCCCCTTGCCGTCGCGCGCGTGCCGGAGCGCCTTCTTGGCCGTGTCGAAGACAGCCTCGACGTCCTGGCCGTCGACGGTCATGGAGACCATGCCGAATGCCTCAGCCCGCTTCGTCATGTCCTCGATGGGCAGGTGCTGCGTGGAGGGCGTCGACTCCGCGTAGCGGTTGTGCTCGCAGACGAAGATCGCGGGCACCGTCCAGAGCTGCGCGAGGTTGAGTGCCTCGTGGAACGTCCCGATGTTGGTCGCCCCGTCGCCGAAGAAGGCGACCGCGACCCTCGGCTCGCCGCGCATCTTGAATGCGAGGCCGGCGCCGACGATCCCGGGCAGCCCGCCGCCCACGACCGCGTTCGCGCCGAGGTTCCCGCGCTCGAAGTCGTAGAGGTGCATCGAGCCGCCGTAGCCGTGGCTGCAGCCCTCGACCTTCCCGTACAGCTCGGCCATGACCTCGTTGGGATGGGTGCCCTTGGCGATCGTGTGCCCGTGCGCGCGGTGGGTCGACGCGATGACGTCGCCCTCCTCGAGCGCCCGGCAGACGCCGACCGCGACGGCCTCCTGGCCGATGGCCACGTGCAGGAAGCCCGGCAGCTCGCCGGCGCGAAAGCGCTCCTCGACCTTCTCCTCGAAACGCCGGATCAGGAGCATCTCCCGAAGGAAGTCCTTGAGGCGTTCCGCGGACACGGTCTGACCCTTCTCCTCGAGTGTTGCCACGGCGCCGACAAGCTAGCAGTCGGAGTGAATAATCTGCGCGTTCATGGCCCTTGCAGATCGCGTCGACGAGATCCTCCGCGGGCTCCCGCGCGGCTGGGAGCGCGCCCGCCTGGAGCTGACCGTGGAGGAGCCGGAGGACGCCGACCGCGCGTCGCTCCTGCTTGCGTCCGCGACGCCCGGGCGCCAGGGCCGCTCCTTCACGCTCTACATCCACGGCGAGACGAGCGGGCTCACGCCCACGGCGGGGCCCGTGAAACGGGTCGTGGGGCGTCTGGACGCAGCCGGGATTCGCGGCCGCGTCCGCCTCGCTGCGCACGAGGAGGCCGTTGCGCCGGAGGAGCCGGCATCGGCACCGGCCGTGCAGGATGGGGAGCCGGCGAAGCTGGCGCCCTCCTGGGACGGGCTCCTGAGCCGCCTTCCGCCGGACTGGTCGGATCTCTACGCGGAGGTCGAGCTCGACTCGACCGACTATCTGGAGCGCGGTGCGCTCCTGCTCGCCCCGGTCAACCCCGCCCGCTACCGCGACACGTCGAGCTTCCGCTTCCGCGCGGCGAGCCGGACGGGCTACGGCGTCGCGCCGGGCATGGCCCGCCGGGCGCTCGAGCGGCTCGACGACGAAGGCCTCGGCGGACGCGTCCGCGTCCTCCGCGTCCTCTCCGACACGAACCCGGTCTCCACGCAGGGCCCGGTCTGGCGGGTGGACGGACGCTCGGTGTGAGCGAGCCGGAGCCTCAGGTTTCCTGGAAGGCGCTCGAGAAGGACGCCACGATCGTCACGTCCGACGGCGACGAGTCCGCGCGGGTGACTGAGATCGTGGGCGACCCGGCCGCCGACATCTTCAACGGGCTCGTCGTCAACCTCGGCATGCTCGACAGGAACCGCCACCTGCCCGCAGAGCGCGTGCGGGCGATCTGGCCGCAACGCGTCGAGGTCGACGCGACGCTGGACGAGCTGAAGGGCCTGCCGCCCTACGAGGAGCCTGTCATCGAGACCCTCGAGCCGGCCGGAGGCTTCTTCACGCGGCTGCGGAACCTGTTCCGCTGAGCTCGGCCGCGCGCCGGCGGGCGCGGGCGAGCTGGAAGGGCACGAGCGGGAAGACCGCGATCTCGCGCAGGAGCACCTGTGGCGGCGCCGGTGTGTCGGCGCCCGAGACGGAGACGCGCACGCCCGGCAGGAGCGACCGGAAGAGGATCCCGGCGCGGAACCGGTGCCACCTCGACGTGACGACGACGACCTCGCTCACGCCCAGCTCGCGCGCATGCGCGGCGGCGTTCGCCGCGTTCTCGGCCGTGATCCTTGCGTCCGGGTCGCACACCAGCCCCTCGGTCGCGCCGGTCCAGGCCCGGCGCATCAGCTCGGCCTCCGGAAGGGCGGACGGGTGCCGCGACCAGCCGGAGAGGAGGACGACGTCGTTCTCGCCCGCGAGCGTGGCCGCATGCTCGAGCCGCGCCGCGCAGATCGGGTGAAGCTCGCCCTTGCGCCCGCGCGAGTAGCCGAGGACGACGACGAGCCGCTCAGGCGGTGCGGAGCTCGGCATCGAACTGCTCCTTCAGCGCGGCGACGATGCGCTCGCGGATCTCACGGGCGTCCTCGTCCGAGAGCGTGCGCTCGGGCGACTGGAAGGAGACGTGGAGGGCGACCGATTTCTTGTCCCCCGGGATCGGGTCGCCGCGGTAGACGTCGAAGATCCGGATGTCGCGGAGCTCGGGTCCGGCAGCCGCGCGCGCCGCGGTCACGAGGTCCCCTGCCAGCACGTCCTCGGCGACCACGAAGGCGAGGTCCTGGTGCACGGCGGGGAAGGTGACCACGTCCTCGTACTCGCGCCGCTCCGGCACCTGGTCGAAGAGCGTCGGCAGGTCGAGCTCGAACGCGCCCCACGAGCCCTCCAGCAGCGTCGGGTGGAGCTCGCCGACCCAGCCCGCCTCGAGCTCCGCGGCCTTGCCCGGATGGAGGAACGGCCGGGTCGTCCGCTGCAGGCGGGGCTCGATGCCGAACGCCTCGCAGAGCGTCTCCAGCACACCCTTCGCCTGCCCGTAGCCGCCCTGGACGATCGCGCCGGCGCGCCAACGCTCGTCCGGGAGCTCCTCGCCGGTCGGCAGGTAGACGCGCGCGATCTCGAAGAGCCGGATGCCCTCGTTGCCGGCGTTGACGTTGTGGCGCGCAGCTCCGACGAGGCCGTGGAGCAGGGTCGTCCGCAGGATGGCGTGCTCCGAGGAGAGCGGGTCGGGAAGCCTGATCGCATCCGGCTCCGGGTCCTCGCCGACGAAGCTGAGCGTGTAGACCTCGAAGAGCCCCGCGCCCACGAGGACGTCCTCGACGAGTCGGCGAAGGCGCTGGTCCTTCGTGAGGCGTCCCGACATCGCGCTGCGGAGCGGAAGCGTGAACAGAACCTTCTCCAGCCCGTGAACGCGGGCGACCTCCTCGACCAGGTCGATCTCGCGCGTGACGTCGCGGGCCCGCCAGGTCGGGACGGTCACCTCCCAGCCGGGCTCCACGTCGAAGCCGAGCCTCTCGAGTGCATCCTTCTGCTCCTGCTCGGGGATCTCGATACCGACGATCTTGTTCGCGCGCTCTGTGCGAAACACGATCACGGGCGGCTCCGGCAGCTCCCCGACCACGTCGGCGTGGCCGGCCCAGCGGGCGCCCGAGAGCTCGACCAGGAGCTGCGTCGCGAGCCGGGCGGCATGCGGGGCGAGGTACGGGTCGACGCCCTTCTCCCAGCGGTTCGACCCCTCGGTGCGGAGCGAGTGCCGCTCGGAGCTCCAGAGGATCGTGCCCGGCTCGAAGTTGGCGGCCTCGAGGAGGACGGACGTCGTCGTGTCCGTGACCTCGGTGTCGAGCCCGCCCATGATCCCGGCGAAGGCGATCGCGCGCTCGCCGTCGGCGATGACGAGATCGGCAGGGTCGAGCTTGCGGAGGTTTCCGTCCAGGCTCGTGAACTCCTCTCCCGGCCGTGCGCGCCGCACGACGATGCGCCCGCCGCCGAGCGTGTCGAAGTCGAAGGCGTGGAGCGGGTTGCCGAGCGCGAGCATGACGTAGTTGGTCACGTCGACGACGTTCGAGATCGGGCGCATCCCGGCCGCCGTGAGCCGTGCCTTCATCCAGGGCGGCGCCTCGCCGATCGTGACGTCCCGGAACAGGCGCCCGATGTAGCGCGGGCAGCCCTCGAGGTCCTCGATGGTGATGTCGAGCTGCTCGTCACCGGCCGGCTCGGGGTCGAGACCCGGCATCGCCCGGAGCTCGCCGCCGAAGAGCGCCGCCACCTCGCGCGCGATCCCGTAGACCGAGAGGCAGTCGGGGCGGTTGCGCGTCATCTCGATCTCGAGCACCTCTTCCCCGAGCGTGAGAACGTCGCCGAGCGGCGTGCCGGGATCCCACGGCTCCGGGAGCACCATGATCCCGGCGTGCTCGTCGCTGATGGAAAGCTCCGACTCGGAGAGGATCATCCCGTCTGAGACCGTGCCGCGGAGCTTCGCGCGCTCGAGGGTGCGCCCGTCGGGGAGCACGGCGCCGGGCAGCGCGACGGCGACGGTGGCGCCCGCCTCGAAGTTCCACGCGCCGCAGACGATCTGACGCGGCTCGCCCTCCCCCACGTCGACGCTGCAGAGCTGGAGCCGGTCGGCGTTCGGGTGCTTGCCGGCCTCGAGGACGCGGCCGACGAGGTAGCGGCCGTAGTTGCCGTCCACGTCGGCGACGCCGCGGAACGAGATGCGCTCCACCTCGCCGGTCGCGATGGCGAGCCGGTCGGCGATCTCGGCCGTCGTCGCGTCAACGTCGACGTACTCGCGGAGCCAGGAGACGGGGACCTTCATCTCAGAACTGACTCAGTACACGGAGGTCGTTCTCCCAGAGGAGCCCGAGCGCGGGCAGGCCGTGGCGCA
The DNA here is from genome assembly GCA_035698025.1 of Gaiellaceae bacterium. Taxonomy (GTDB): domain Bacteria; phylum Actinomycetota; class Thermoleophilia; order Gaiellales; family Gaiellaceae; genus JAIBJN01. Next base: position 4,000 of record DASSCF010000043.1, on the reverse strand, counting down.
GCATGGCGACGCGCTCGAGGCCCATCCCGAACGCGAAGCCCGTCCACTCCTCGGGATCGAGGCCGACGAACTCGAAGAGCGACGGGTCGACCATCCCGGAGCCGGCGATCTCGATCCAACCCGAATAACGGCACACGGAGCAGCCCTTGCCCTCGCACAGGAAGCAGCTCACGTCCGGCTCGAGGGAGGGCTCCGTGAAGGGGAAGTCGTGCGTGCGGAAGCGCATCTCGCGCTCCTCGCCGAAGAGCGCGCGCATCATGTGGAGCAGCGTGCCCTTGAGGTCACCCATGGTGATGCCGCGGTCGATCGCGAGCCCCTCGATCTGGTGGAAGATGGGCGTGTGCGTCGCGTCCGGCGTGTCGCGCCGGTAGACGCGGCCGAGCGAGACCATGTAGATCGGCGGCGGCTGCGTCTCCATCACGCGGACCTGCGACGGCGACGTCTCCGTCCGCAGCAGCACGTCGCCGTTGAGGAAGAGCGACTGGAGGGGCGAGCGCGCCGGATGGTCCGGCGGGAAGTTGAGCCCGTCGAAGTTGTACCGGGTCGTCTCCACCTCCCGGCCGTCCACGACCTGGTAGCCGAGCCCGAGGAAGATGTCCTCCACCTCCCGGCGGATCTGGGTGATCAGGTGCAGGTGCCCGCGCGGCCTTTGCTCGCCGGGCAGCGTGATGTCGGCGACCTCCTCGGTGAGCCTCCGATCGAGGTCGGCGCGCTCCAGCTCGGCCTGCCGCTCGGCCACCGCGCCCTCGAGCCCTTCGCGCAATGTGTTGAGCACGCTGCCGGTCTCGGCGTCGCGAACCTCGCGCAGCGCCTGCTTCAGGTCGCTGCGCCGGCCCAGGTAGCGAACGCGCGCCTCGTCGAGCTCCGCGAGGGTCGAAGCGCCCGCAATCGCGCTTCGTGCCTCGTTTTCCAGGGCCTGCGGGTCCATCGCGTGAGCGTATCATCGGCTTTGTGTCGGTCTACGACGCCATCGCCGAGCTCTACGACCCCTGGAGCCGGAGCGTCACCGAGGACGTCGGGTTCTACGTCGCCGAGGCCCGCAAGGCCGGCTCGACGGTGGTGGAGCTCGGGGTCGGCACCGGCCGCATCGCCGTCCCGGTCGCCTCCGCCGGCGTGCCGGTGATCGGGGTCGACTCCTCGGCGGGGATGCTGGAGGTGTGCCGGCGGCGCGCCGAGGCCGCCGGCGTGGCGCGGCTCGTGGATCTCCGCGAGGGGGATCTCCGGGATCCGCCCGTGACCGAGCGCGTGCGCCTCGTGACCTCGCCGTTCCGGGCGCTGCTCCACGCGGAGACCGAGGATGACCGCCGCGCGGCCGTCGCGGCCGCATTCCGCCTGCTCGTCCCGGGCGGGCGCTTCGTCTTCGACGTCTTCGCCCCGAGCCCCGAGGACGTCGAGGAGACGAACGGCCGCTGGCTCGAGCGCGAGCCAGGCATCTGGGAGCGGGCCGACTGGGACATCGAGCGCAGCATCCTGACGCTGCGCGTGCGGGGCGACGCGGCCGAGACGTCCATGACGCTCGCCTGGATCCCCACCGAGGAGTGGCGCCGCCTTCTCGAGGCGGCGGGCTTCGAGATCCTCGCCTGCTACGGCTGGTTCGACCTGCGCCCGTACGCCGGCGGCGAGGATTCCATCTGGCTCGCGCGGCGGCCAGACGCAGGCGCGTAGACGCCTGTCAGCACCGGTGTTAGGCTCGCCCGCGTGACCGCAGGCGGGTTCGGGGGTGCGCTCTTCCTCATCACGGTCGGCGCCATCCTGCGTTACGCCGTCACGTGGGAGCCCGCGGGGATCGACATCGCGATCGTCGGCCTGATCCTCATGATCGCAGGCATCGTGATGCTGGCGCTCACGCTCGTCTTCATGTTCCAGGCAGGAAGGCCGAGGAGGGGGCCGTACTAGGCGCGAAGGGGGTCGTTGCGGCCGAACGAAAGGAGCAAGAGATGGCAGCAACCTCTACACCAGGTCGTGCTCGAGGACGCGGGTGGCGATTTTTCGCCGGCATCCTCCTCATCCTCGCGGGCGTGATGCAGTTCATGGACGGCCTGTGGGCGCTGGACCGGCAGGACACGGCAATAGACACCGTCTTCTGGGGCGACAACCTCGAGGCCTGGGGCTGGCTCTACCTCCTCGTGGGCGTCGTGCTGATCGTGACCGGCATCTTCGTCCTGCGGCGGGCGTTCTGGGCGACGAACGTCGCCATCGCGATCGCGTGCCTCGGGGCGATCATCAACATCTTCTGGATCTTCAGCTATCCGCTGGCGAGCGTCCTGCACATCACGCTCAACCTGCTGGTCGTGTACGGGCTGACGACGTACACGATGGACGACCTGGAGTACTAGCTAGAACCCCAACCGGGGTGCGGATCGCGACGGCCCTGCTCCACGTTCCAGTACGCCCGGAGCGTGCGGCAGCGGCCGTCATCGCCGCCGCCGCCACTCGTGGAGCGCGATCGCGCCCGCGACCGCGACGTTCAGCGACTCCGACCCCTCTGCCTGCGGAATGGTCGCGGTCGCCTCGCACGTGGCCAGCACGTCCTCCGGGAGGCCCTTGCGCTCCGCGCCGAGGAGAAACGTCACCGGGTCGGGAAGCGTGAGCTCGGCCAGCGGCGTGCCCTCGCGCGGAACGAGCGCGACGCGCCCCGTGGTGGCCTCGTCGAACGACGCGAGCGGCACCCGGAAGACGGCGCCCGCCGAAGCCCGTAGGGCCTTGGGTGCCGTGGGGTCGCCGGACGCCGCCGAGAGGGCGACGAACGCCGGCCCGAGCGCATCAGCCGTCCGCAGGAGCGTCCCGAGGTTGCCCGGATCGACGACCCGCCAGAGTGCGAGCCCGACCGGAAGCGCGGCCCCACGCGGAAGGTCGGCCTGCCGGAACACCGCGACCACGCGCGGGGGATGCGCGAGGGTCGAGAGGCCCGCCATCACGTCGGGCGCGACCGTCTCGGCGCCGGGCAAGCGCTCAGAAAGCGCGGGCCGGTCGGCGTCGACGAGCGCCTCCACCGGCTCGAGGCCCGCATCCAATCCGGCCTCGACGAGGTCTTCGCCCTCGCAGGCGAACAGCCCGAGCTTGTCGCGCTGGCGGCGCGACTCGAGCTTCCGGACGAGCTTGACCCGCGGGTTGGCCGCGGACGTGATCACGCGAAGAGGCTAGGCCTCGAGCGCGGCCTTCGCCCGCTCGGCGATCTTCGAGAACGCGGGCGGGTCGTTGACCGCGATGTCGGCGAGCGCCTTCCGGTCGAGCTCGATGTTCGCCTTCCGGCAGCCGGCGACGAACTGGTTGTACGAGAGCCCCTCCTGGCGCGCGGCCGCGTTGATCCGCACGATCCAGAGGCGGCGGAACACGCGCTTCTTGCGCTTGCGGTCGCGGTAGGCGTGGTTGTCCGCCTTCTGGACGGCTTCCTTCGCCTTGCGATAGGAGACGGAGCTCTGGCCGACGTAGCCCTTGGCGGCGTCGAGCACCTTGCGGCGCTTCTTGCGCGCGTGGACGGATCGCTTGACGCGGGGCATTGCTTCCTCCTCCTACAGCTAGCGGCCGAGCAGGCGCTTGACCTCGCGGACGTCGCTCTCGTCCACGGCCTGGTCGTTGCGGAAATCCCGCCCGCGCTTCGCGGACTTCTTCTCGAGATTGTGGCTCTGCATGGCATGGCGCCGCAACACGCGGCCCGTGCCGGTGATCTTGAACCGCTTCTTCGCGGCTGATTTGGGCTTCTGCTTAGGCACTTTGAGCTGCACCCACCTCTCGTCCGACGTTCCTGTGAGGCGCGAGGACCATGACCATGTTGCGTCCGTCCTGGAGCGGCGGCGACTCGATCATGCCGAGCTCCTTCACGTCCTCGGCGAGGCGCAAGAGCAGGTCGCGACCGCGTTCCGGATGCGTCTGCTCGCGGCCCCTGAACATGATCGTCACCTTCACCTTGGCCCGGTTGCCCAGGAACCTCACGACGTGCCCCTTCTTCGTCTCGTAGTCGTGCACGCCGATCTTTGGGCGGAGCTTGATCTCCTTGACC
>DASSCF010000042.1:0-19009 GCA_035698025.1 Gaiellaceae bacterium | reverse complement strand
GGGCGTTCCCATGCGGGCGAACCCGGCGACGGTCTGCCCATCGGGCTGGAGAAGCAGCGGGCTCCGAAGGCCGTGCTGCTCCATGAGCACTCTGTTCGCCTCGGGACTCCCGTAGCTGACGAAGACGAGCTCGGTCTTCCGCCGCGAGAGGTCGCCGCTGAGTCGCGCCAGGTCGGCCGCGATTTGCCGGCAGAAGCCGCACTCGGGGCTCCAGTGGACGAGCAGGACCCGCTTTCCCTGAAAGTCCTCGAGACCGACCTCGGCTCCCTCGACGCTGGTCAGTCGGAACGGCGGGAACGGGGTCGCGAGCGGAAGGCCTCCGCGGATATTGCCCGCGTCGGGCATGTCGACTGCGCCGCCCCGCCCCTCGAGGGCCTCGATGCGAAGGAGCAGCCGCCCCTGCTGCCGCAAGACCTGAAGGAGGAGCCAGCCGAGCGCCAGGACCGTGAGCAGGAGAACTCCGAGGACCGCCCACATCACGATCGTCATACGCAAACCCCTACGCCGGAGGTCGAGGCGATTCGTGCGCCCTGACTCTAGGTCGGCGCGGCCCGACCGTCAACAGGCGCAGCAGCTAGGTTGCAGCCGCAATGGCCAGCCGCGACGAGATCGTCGCTTGGGCGGACTCGTACCTCGACGTCGCCGCCTACCCCGACTACGGCCCGATGGGCCTCCAGGTCGTCGGCGCCGATGAGGTGCGGAAGATCGTCTGCGGCGTCTCCGCCTCGCGCGAGCTCTTCGAGCGCGCCGCGGAGGCCGGCGCGCAGCTCGTGCTCGTACACCACGGGCTCTTCTGGGAGAAGGAGCCGCGCGCGATCGGGCCGGTCATGCGGGAGCGCCTGCGCGCGCTCTTCGACGCCGACCTGAGCCTCGTCTCCTACCACCTGGCGCTCGATGCCCATCCGGAGGTGGGAAACAACGCGCTCCTCTGCGACGAGCTCGGCGTGGAGCGCGACGGGCGCTTCGCGGACGGCCTCGGCTTCGGCGGCCGGCTCTCGAGCCCGGCTCCCGTGAGCGACCTGGCCGAGCGCGTCCAGGAGAAGCTCGGCCGCATGCCGCTCGTCTTCTCCTACGGGCCCGAGGTCGTCGAGCGGTTCGCGGTCTGCTCCGGCGGCGCCGCCCGATATCTGGCGCAGGCCGCGGCGGAGGGCTACGACTGCTTCCTCACCGGCGAGGCGGACGAGCCGACGAAACACGCCGCCAAGGAGACCGGCGTCCACTTCATCGCGGCCGGCCACTACGCGACGGAGACGCTGGGCGTGCGCGCGCTCACGGAGAAGCTCGCCGAGCGCTTCGACCTCTCCTGGGAGTTCGTCGACCTCCCGAACCCGGTCTAGTCCCAGGCCTCGACGTTGCCGCAGGCGAGCTCGGCCCGGGGGTCGTCGTACACCGCCTTCCAGTTCTCCAGGGAGTCCGCGTAGACGATCCCGATCGACCAGTCGCCCTCGCGCCTGACGAGCTCGAGCGAGCCGCCTTCCGAGCCGTCCGGGGCCCAGAACGCCAGGTGGTACGAGCGGCGATCGGGGTCGTCGGGGCCGCAGGTGCCGACGCCGGCGATCGTGACCTCGCCGAGCTCGGCCAGCCGGGCCTCGTACTCCTCCGCGGAGAGGATCGCGATCTGGCCGTCCGCCCCCGTCACGGCGTGGCCCTCGAGTGTCTCGCCCGGCGCGCAGTCCGGGAACATCTCCGCCGGGAGGTCGTCGCAGACGAAGGTGTCTGCGTAGCTCAGCTCCAATAGGGCGGCGGTGTCGCCCTCCTGGAAGGCCGTCGCCGCGAGGGCAGCCCGCTCACAGGCCGCCGGGTCGTCGACGGGACAGCCGGCGGCCTGGAACGTCACGAGAGGCCCCTCGGCGCCGGTCGTCGGCGCGCTCTCCTCGTCCCCGCCGCACGCGGCGAGGGACAGCACCACGGCCAGCGCGAGCACGTACCTCACACCGGGACTACACCGCTGCGGGCAGAGTCGTTGCGAGGAGGTCCTCGACGACCGCGGCGAGCTCGTCCGGGCACTCGCCGACCAGGAGATGGCCGGCGGCGGGAAGCACCCGCAGCGGGCAGCGGAGGCGCCGCGCGTACTCGAACCCGTCCTCGAGCGGGATCAGGCGGTCGCGCGCGCCCCAGACCACCGCCGTCTGGCACTTCACGCGGCCCAGGTCCGGCCGCGGGTCGTCGTGGAGCAGCGCCTTCGCGGCCGCGTCGACGTCCGCGTGCTCGGGCTGGGCCTCGAGGAAGCCAACCACGGACTCCGGCGAGAGAGCCCTTGGGTCCTCGGCGCCCCAGTAGCCGAAGATCGGCAGCCGCAGGTTCGGCCTGCGGGCCAGGAGGTGCCGGAAGCGGGCGACCTTGCGCGCCGGGCGGAACGCCGCGATGGCGCCGAGCCAGAGCTCCGCGCGCCTGGTCGTCGAGACGATCCCGGCGGGCGCGACGAGGACGAGCGCTGACACCGCCTCGGGCCGGTCGACGGCGAGCCGGAGGGCGACGGGGCCGCCCATCGAGTAGCCGACCACGGCCGCCGGCGCCATCTCCTCGTGCTCCACGACGGCGGCGACATGCGCGGAGAGCGCGGACAGGCTCTCGAGCTCCCGCAGCGGGTCGGTTCCGCCGTGCCCGGGCAGGTCGGGGATCAGCACCCGGTGGCGCGCGGCCAGGAGCGGAGCGAGGTCGGTGAAGTTCCACGCCGCCCCGCCCAGGCCGTGCACGAGCACGAGCGGCGGGCCGTCACCTCCGACCCAGTAGCGCGTCCGGAGCCCCGCGATCTCCCCGACTCGCTGCGAGAACCCCCGAAGGAGCGTTGCCGCGCTCACCCCGGAGACCGTATCCTGTGATCATGGTCGATGAAGGAGCACGAAGCCGTTGAGCTTCGAGGCTGCCAACCCGAGTGTGCGCACCGTGCCCGCCCGAGCCCTGCCGGCGGGCTTTTTTGCGCCCTGAGCCGAAGGAGGCAAAGCGTTGCCCAACCACTTGACGCCGGAAGAGCTTGCGAAGGAGACGGGGATCGAGCGCGAGGAGATCATCCGCGTGTGCGTCGAGGAGTCCATCCCGATCTACCAGGGCAAGATCGACAAGACCCTCTTCCAGGCGCACCTGGCGGCCGGCGCCCCGGCACCGCCGGCGGACTAGGCGGCTAGCGAGAGCCTGACCCCGCGCGCTTCTTGCGCGCCGGCGCCTTCTTGGCCTTCGCGGCCGCAGTCTTGGCTTTCTGGGCCTGCGAGACGCTCTCCTTGAGCGCCTCCATGAGGTCGATCACCGGCGCGGTCTCCACGGGCTCAGGCGCCGTGATCTCCTTGCCCTCGAGCTTCGCATCGAGCATCGCACGCAGCTCGCCCCGGTACTCGTTCGCGTAGTCCTCCGGGTCGAAGTCGCCGACCATGCTGGACACGAGCTGCCGCGCCATGTCGAGCTCCGGGTCGGAGACCTCGATCTCCTGGACGGCCTCGTCGATCTCCGCGCGCGGGCGGATGTCCTCGGCGTAGTAGAGCGTCTCGAGGGCGAGCCCTTCGCCGAGCGGGCGGATGAGGCACAGGTTCTCCTTGCCCCAGAGGACGAACTTCCCGATCGCGGCGACGTTCGCCTCCTGCATCGCGCGCAGGAGCAGGACGTACGGCCGCCGCTGCGCGTCGTTGTCGCTCGGCGAGAGGTAGTAGGCGCGGTCGAAGTAGATCGGGTCGACGTCGTCGAGCGAGACGAAGCGCTTGATGTCGATCGACTGCGAGCGCGTGAGGGCGACGGCCTCGAGGTCGGACTCCTCCACGAGGACGAACTGGCCCTTCGTGAACTCCCAGCCCTTCACGAGCTCGTCCGCCTCCACGTCGCGCTCGTGGAACGGGCACCAGCGCTTCTGCTTGATCGGCGTCCCGCACTCGCGGTGGAGCGTCCGGAAGGACACGTCCTTCCGCTGCTGCGCCACGGCCAGCCCGATCGGGATGTTGACCAGGCCGAAGTTGATGGAGCCGTTCCAGATCGTTCGCATGAGAGGAGAAAAGCCTAGCGGGACCAGGGAAATTCTCCCTCCTTGCGCGCATCCCTTCCCAGGCAGGACCTCCGGGGAGTGTTCATTCGTAGTTCGGCTCCGTACTGTTGGCGCACCCCGTGGGAGGAGAACTCATGCGCACACGTCTTTCGTTCATCGTCCTCGCCCTTGCGGTCGTCACCGTCCTCGCGTGGCCCGCAGGCGCGTCAGCTCAAAGCCCGAGCCTGAAGCTCGCCGGGCCCGGCGGCACCGTGAAGTTGCCCCGCTACCAGGGCGGCCTGGTCCCGCTCGACCTCAGCGCCTGGGTCGCCGCAACGGGCGGCGACTTCGAGCTTCGCGTCGCACGGCCCGACTACGACTCGCCGATCGACATCACCCAGGTCGACGCCGTCACCGGCGCCGTGCTGCGCGACCTGCCCGAGGACGTGCTCAACGACTGGTACGGCCTCTCGGGCTTCCTCCAGGTCACCGTGCGCAACGCGCAGGGAGTCTGGGCGGCAGGCGGCCTCTTCGGCTTCTGCCCGAACACCTGGGAGCGCCAGCGGGTCGACGACTCCGGCCCTGACCTCCCGCGCTACCCGACGTCGTGCGCCGCCTTCTCGCCCTTCTCGAAGGGCATGGTCTGGGGCGTCGACAGCGGCTGGGCGACGCACGCCTTCGGCAGCGAGTTCGAGTCCCCGTACATCCGCCTCCGTCGCGAGGGGACCTTCACGATCACGATCCGGATCACGCGCAAGTACATCGACCTCCTCGAGATCCCGGAGGCCGACGCGCAGCTGACCTTCACGGCGACCGTGAAGAACCGCCGCGGCGGCCCCTTCGGAGAAGGCAAGGCCCGCGGCATGGTCGCCCGCCCCGCACCCGCTCAGCGCGCTCTCACGGCGGCCCCGGACATCGGCGCACCCGACCCGGACACGATGCCCGACCTCGTCGCCCTGCCGCCGTGGTCGATGAACACGTCGACGCGCCGCGGCCGCGACTACCTCGAGTTCGCGTCCACGCCGTGGAACGCGGGGCCCGCGCCGCTCGTCGTTGAAGGCTTCCGCCGTCCCGGCGAGGAGGTCATGGACGCCTACCAATACTTCCGAGACGCAACCGGCGCCGTGGTCGGCAAATCGCTGGTCGGCGACATGATGTTCCACCCGCATCCGGCCCACAACCACTGGCACTTCCTCCAGTTCGCGGCCTTCACGCTCCACGACGCGCAGGACCTGGAGGTCGTCAGGAGCCGCAAGCAGGCCTTCTGCCTTGCCCCGACCGACCCGATCGACATCACGGTCGAGCGCGCGGAGTGGTCGCCGTTCGACGGGATCGGGACCCAGTGCGGGGCGCGCTCCGCCCTCTGGGTGCGCGAGGTGCTCCAGGCCGGCTGGGGCGACACGTACTTCCAGTCCGTGCCCGGCCAGTCCTGGGACATCACGAACCTCCCGAACGGCTGGTACTACGCGCAGGTCGAGGTGAACCCGCTCGGCACGCTGTTCGAGGTCGACATGTCCAACAACGTCGAGTCGCGCCTGATCCACCTGGGCGGCCGCCCGCGGGCGCGCACGGTCATCGTCACCCCGTGGCACGGGATCGAGGGGTGATCGTCTAGGAAGGGAGCGCTACAGGCGACGGGCGCCGTACCAGGTGTCCTCGTACCACCCGGTGATGGACGAGATCTTCACCACGTCGCCGGTGTGCGGCGAGTGGATGAACTGGTTGCCGCCGATGTAGATCCCCATATGGCCCAGGCCGTTGAAGAAGACGAGGTCGCCCGGCTGGAGCTCGGAGCGCGAGACCGCGCTGCCGTAGCCGTACTGCATGGCCGCGTTGTGCGGGAGCGAGACGCCGACCTGCGCGTACACGTACATCACGAAGCCGGAGCAGTCGAACCCGGTGCTCGGGGAGGCGCCGCCCCACCGGTACGGAATCCCGAGGTACTGCATGGCGATCCCGACGACGCCGCCGTACTGCGACGGGGGCGCGCCGGTGGGAGCGTCGCCGCCGCCGCTTGACGTCGGCGCGGCGACCCGGGCCTCCGCGGCGGCGTTGATCCGCGCCTGCCTGCGGCGCTCTTCCGCCTCGAGGTCGGCGATCTGATCCTTGATCGAGTTGTAGAGCGCCTCGCGCTGCTGCATCGCAGCCTCGATCTCGTCACGCTTCGCCGCCTGCGCGGCGACGGCCTCCTCCTGCCGCGTGCGCGCCTTGGCGAGCTTGGCCTTCCGCTCCCTGATCTCCTTCTTGAAGCGGCGGACCTCCGAGAGAATCTGCGCGTCCTGGTCGGTGACCCGGTTCGCCGACTCGATCCCGTCGAGGATGTCGTCCAGGCTCGAGGAGCCGAGGATGATCTCGATCAGCTCCGGGCTCCCGTTGACGTACAAGTCGACGAGCCGCGCCTCGAGGTTCCCCTGGGCGTCCCCCAGGTTGGAGCGCGCGATCTTGAGGCGCTGGTTGTTGACCTTCTGCTCGGCCTCGATCCGGTCGAGCTCGACCTGCTCGGCGTTGAAGGCCTCGATCACGTGGCTGAGATCCGCATCCATCTGCTGGATCTGCGCCAGAACCTGTTGCGCCTCAGCCTGCTTGGCCTCGATCTGAGGGGGAGCCGTGACGGCCGGCTCCGCCAGCGGTAGCACCGCCAGCGCGAGCAGCAGGATGAGGGGGATGTGTCGTCTGTTCGGTCGGATACCTAGCCCCTGGCGAGGGACGGTGTCGGCGCATACCGTGGGCCCGGCGCCTTCACAAGTCGGGCATGGTAACAGGGCCATTGGATGAACGGCAAACGGGGTATGTCCTTCCCGACACATGGGTGACAGCCTCGGATGGATGCTTGCGCGGCAGACCGCAGCCGCTGGTAGGGTGCCTGCCTTCGTGCGCTCCGGTGGCTTTCGACCATGGACCCGGTTCGCGGCGCTCTCTCTCGTTCTCACGGCCGCGCTCGTCGCCTCCTCGGCGGCGCGGGCTGACGACCCCGCTTCGCTCCGTAGCGAAGCCGAGCAGCTCAGGGCCCAGAGCACGGGCCTGGCCGCGCAGGCGCACACAGTCCTGCTCGAGCTCTATGCGCTCGAGACGCAGCTCACCGGCGCCGAGGCGCGGCTCGCAGTCCTGAGGAGCAAGCAGGCGAAGCTCGAGGACGAGGAAGCCTCCGCGCGGCGGCAGCTCCTGATCGCCCGCAGCAGCCTCAGGTCGGCCGAGCACGGCCTCGCCAAGCGGCTTCACACGCTGTACGTCGAGGGCGAGGTCGACCCGCTCGCGGTGCTGCTCGGCGCGGAGTCGCTGGACGACGCGCTCTCGGCGCTCGAGGGACTCGGCCGCATAGCCGACCAGGACGTCTCCATCCTCCGCCAGGTTCGGCAGGCCCGCACGAGGCTCAAGCGGTCGCTCGCGGCGCTGAAGGAGCGCCAGGCCGACCTGGACGCCGTCGTGGAGGCCGCCGCCGCCGAGCGCGAGGCGCTCGCGGGTGCGCGGGCCGAGCGCGCCGGGTATCTCGCGGATCTCGAGCGGCAGCAGGCGCTCAACGAGGCGACGATCGCGCGTCTGACGAACCAGGCGTCCGCCGCAGAGCGCAAGGGCGCCGAGGAGACCTCGGGCGGCGCGACGCCGACTCCGACCCCGGTCTCTGCGCCGGCCCCGACCGGGCCGCCGGCCCCGGGAGCGCGCATGACGGTCTCGTCGACGGGCTACTGCCTCCGCGGGCGCACGTCCACCGGGATCCCGACCGGCTGGGGTGTCGTCGCCGTCGACCCTGCGGTCATCCCGCTCGGGACGCGCATGACGATCCCCGGCTACGGCGAGGGCGTGGCTGCCGACACCGGCTCGGCGGTGCGCGGTGCGATGATCGACGTCTGGTTCCCGTCCTGCTCGCAGGCGCTCGAGTGGGGCCGGAAGACGGTCACGATCACCATTCACTGACCGTCGTCAGATTTCGGTAGGTTTCCGCTCCGGTCTACAATCGTCCGGTCGCGATCAAGCCACGGAAAGGGCAATGACGACAGCTGCCGGTGATCGGCGCTCGGAGAAACAGCTCGAAGACCTGCGGGTGCTTCTCGTCGACGACCACGACCTCTTCCGAAGCGGTCTGCGAAGCCTGCTCGAGGAGCAGGGCCTGCAGGTGGCCGGCGAGGCCGACAACGGCCAGGCGGCCCTACGGCTCGTGAGCGAGCTCGCGCCCGACGTCGTCGTCATGGACCTGAACATGCCGGGCCTGACCGGCGTGGAGACGACGCGCCAGCTCACGGGCATCGCGCCGCACACGCGCGTCGTCGTCCTCACGATCTCGGTGGACGACGAGGACGTGATGGACGCCGTCATGGCCGGGGCCTGCGGCTACCTGCTCAAGGACTCGTCGATCGACGAGCTGATCGCCGGGATCCGCGCCGCGGCGGGCGGCGAGTCGCTCATCTCGCCCCACATCGCCGCCAAGCTCCTCCAGCGCCTGCGCGCGCAGACCGCCGACGCGGCCGCGGCGAGGACGATCCGCACCGAGCTCTCGGAGCGCGAGCTCGAGGTGCTGCGGCTGATCGCGATCGGCAAGGACAACGCCGACATCGCCCGCGAGCTCTTCATCAGCCCGAAGACGGTCAAGAACCACATCTCGAACATCCTGATGAAACTCCAGATCGAGAACCGCATCCAGGCGGCGGTCTACGCCGTCCGCAGCGGGATCGTCTAGAGCAGCTCTAGGCCGGCGTCTTCAGCGTCGCCGCGAGGGCGTCGAGCAGGCCTCGCAGCACCGCCAGGTCGCCGTCGATCTGCTCGAGGCGGACCTTGAGGACGCGCTGCTCGCCGAGCGCCTCCGCTTCCCCGGCCAGCTCCCGTACGCGCGCCTCGGCGCGCCGGCGCTCGGCCTCGAGCGCGAGCGCGCGGGCATAGCCGTCGGTCAGCGTATGCTCGACCGCTCCCGGCTCGTCGCCGGGTTCGTCGACGAGACTTCGGAGGCGCTCGATCAGCTGGCAGAGGTCGTCGGACATTGAAAGGAAATTGAACGTATCGCCGTCGGCGGCCCCATCCAAGGGCCGAACGACCTATCCTGAGGGACCGCAGGACCTAGTCCACACCGCCGTTTGAGTCGCCCAGGGGTCATCGGAAAACGAGGTGCCGCGCTCGTCGCGGTGCTGCTCGGCCTCCTCGCGCTCGCGCCTGCCGCTGCCTCCGGTCAGAGCTTCGCCACGCGCCTCGACCGCGCGCTCGCGACCCCAGGGCTGACCCGCGCGCAGACCGGCGCCTTCGCCTTCAACCTCCAAGCCAACCGCCTCGTCTACAGCCGGAACGCGACGCGGGCCTATGAGCCCGCCTCCGTGCAGAAGCTCACGGTCAGCCTGACGGCTCTCGACCGGTTCGGCCCGGGCTACCGGATCCCCACGGACGTCCTCGGCGACGGGACGAGGTCGGGCTCCACGTGGAACGGCCGCCTCGTGCTCAAGGGCTACGGCGACCCGACGCTCACCTACGCCAAGATGGGCACGCTCGCTCGGGCGATCCGCGCGAGCGGGATCCGCACCGTGACGGGCCGCGTCATCGCGGACGAGTCCTACTACGACACCCGCCGCACGTGCCCGGGGTGGAAGCCCTCCTGGTACAAGATCGAGTCGCCGCCGCTCTCGGCCCTCGTCGTCGGGCGCGCGAAGGTGAACGGGCGGACTGTCGACAACCCTGCGCGCGCCGCCGGCAACGCCCTCCACGCTGCCCTGCGGGCGGCCGGCGTCCGCGTCCTGCACCCGCCGCGCGTCGGCAAGGCGCCAGCCGGCGCCACCCGCCTCGCAGGCGTCCGGTCCTCCCCGCTCTCCCTGATGCTTCGCGCGATGAACAAGATGAGCGACAACTTCCGCGCCGAGATGCTCCTCAAGCACCTGGGCAAGAAGGAGCGCGGCGCCGGGACGTCGCGCGCCGGCTCGATCGTGATCCGCAACGAGCTGAACCAGCGCGGCGTGCCGCTCCAGGGCGTGCAGATCGTCGACGGCTCCGGGCTCTCGCCCTACGACAAGCTCACGTCCCGCGGAGTCGCGCTCCTGCTCGTGTCGGCCTGGTTCGACAACCGCGTCAAGTCGGCTTTGGTCTCCTCGCTCGCCATCGCGGGCATCGACGGGACGCTCGAGGACCGCATGGAGTCGGGCCCCGCGCGCGGGCGCGTTCGCGCGAAGACCGGCACGACGATGACCAGCTCGGCCCTGGCCGGCTACGCCGGCACGCGCTACGTGTTCGCGATCCTCCAGAACCGCTCGGGGATCAACTGGAACGCCGCCCGGCGCGCGCAGGACCGCTTCGCCCAGATCCTCGCGGGCGCCGCTTCCTAGGAGGGCTTGGCGGAACGGTGCTCGTCGCCGGGGTGCGATGGTCGTTCCGAGGCAAGGACGCAGGGAGCGCTCGTACCGAACGAGCTACGGGCGCGACTGAGGACGCCGTCCTCGGGGCGAGCGGCGCGGCCCGGCGACACCGCCACCGTTTCGCCGAGCCCTCCTTAAAGCAGCTTGTCGAGCGCGTCCTCGTCGAGGATCTCGACGCCGAGCTTGCGCGCCTTGTCGAGCTTCGAGCCCGGGCTCTCGCCGACGATGACGCCGGTCGTCTTCTTCGAGACCGAGTCCGTCACCTTCGCGCCCTGCGCCTCGAGGGCGGCGCGGGCTTCCTCGCGCGAGCGGCGCTCGAGCGTCCCCGTGATCACGTAGGTCTGGCCCGTGAGCGGGCCCTCGACGGGCTTTTCCTCCGGCTTGAGCTCGAAACGGATCCCGAGCCCGCGCAGCTCCTCGACCAGCGCGCGGTTCCTCTCGTCGGCGAACCAGGTGGCGATCGACTCGGCGCGGTCGGGGCCGATGCCCTCGACCTCCTCGATGTCCTCCTGGGCGGCAGCGAGCAGCCCGTCGACTGAGACGAAGTGGCGCGCGAGGTTCTGCGCGGTCACCCACCCGACGTCGGGGATGTTGAGCCCGGCGAGGACGCGCGAGAAGGCGATGTCCCTCGAGGCGGCGATGGCGTCGACCGCGTTCTGGGCCGAGATGTCCGCGTAGCCGTCGAGCTCGGCGAGCTGCTCCTTCGTGATCCGGTAGAGATCGGGGATCGAGCGCAGCAGCCCGAGGTCCCAGAGGCGCCGCACGAACTGCTCGCCGACGCCCTCGATGTCGGCGGCGCCCATGACCCAGTTGTTCAGCGTCTCGAGCCCGCGCGAGGGACAGTCGTTGTTGGGGCAGCGGTGCATCACCTCGCCCTCGGGCTTGACGATCTCCGCCTTGCAGAGAGGGCACTTCTTCGGCATCCGGAAGGCCCTCGTCCCCTTCGCGTGCGGGAGCACCGGGCCGACTACCTGCGGAATCACGTCGCCGGCGCGCTGGACGATGACGGTGTCGCCCTCGCGGATGTCCTTGCGGTTGATGTCCTCCTCGTTGTGGAGCGTCGCCTGGGACACGGTGACGCCGCCGACCTCGACCGGCGCGAGCTGCGCCCACGGATTGAGCGCGCCCGTGCGGCCCACGCGGACGTGGATCTTCTCGAGCTTGGTCTGCGCCGTCATCGGCGCCCACTTGAACGCACGCGCCCAGCGCGGGCGGCCGTGGAGGGCGCCCAGGCGCTGCTGCTGGTCGAGCGAGTCGACCTTGATGACGATCCCGTCGATCTCGTAGTCGAGCTCGATCCGCTTCCGCTCCCATTCCGCGCATTCGCGCGCGACGTCCTCGAGGGACTCGTGGCGCTTCGCGTGTGGGTTCGTGCGGAATCCGCGCTCGCGGAGCCACTCGAGGATGGCCGACTGGGAGTCGAGCGACGTCCCGTCGGCCCGACCGATGCCGTAGGCCCAGATCGAGAGGTCGCGCTCCGCCGTGATCTGCGGGTTGAGCTGGCGCAGCGACCCGGCGGCTGCGTTCCGCGGATTCGGGGCGGTCTTCTTGCCCTCCTCGGCGAGGCGCTCGTTCAGCCGGTTGAAGGCCGAGATGGGAAAGTAGATCTCGCCGCGCACTTCGAGTGTCCCCGAGTGCTCCTCCCCCGTGGAGCGCATGCGAAGCGGGATCGCCTTGATCGTGCGCAGGTTCGTGGTCACGTCCTCCCCGCGCTGGCCGTCGCCCCGCGTCGCGCCGCGGACGAGCTCGCCGTTCTCGTAGACGAGTGAGACCGCCGACCCGTCGATCTTCGGCTCGGTCACGTACGCGACGGGCTCGTCCGAGTCGAGCCGCTTGCGCACGTCGTCGGCCCACTTGGCGAGCGCCTCCTCGGTCGTCACCTTCTCGAGCGACCCCATCGGCGTGAGGTGGTGGACCTTGCGGAACTTGTCCGAGGGGGCGGCGCCGACGCGCTGCGTCGGCGAGTCGGGGGTGACGAGGTCGGGATGCTCCTCCTCGAGCGCCTGCAGCTCGTCGAAGAGCCGGTCGTACTCCGCGTCGGAGATCTCCGGGTCGTCGAGGACGTGGTAGCGGTACAGGTGGTGCTCGACCTGCTCGCGCAGCTCGGCAAAGCGCTTCTGGACGGCCTTGGAAGTCATCGCCTTAGAGGACATCGAGGAGCTGCTCCGGCGTCTCGACCAGCACGTCGGCTTCGGCGAGCGCGTCGACCGGGTGGATGTTTCCCCACGCGACCGCGACCGTGAAGACCCCTGCTGCCTTGCCGGCTCCCACGTCGAAGGGCGAGTCGCCCACGAACGCCGCCTCCGACGGTTCCACGCCGAGCAGGTCGAGCGCCGCCAGGACGGGCGCCGGGTCGGGCTTATGGCGCTCGGTCATGTCGGACGTGACGACCACGTCGAAGTAGCGCTCGAGCGGGAGCACCGCGAAGGCGAGCTCGACCGTCTTGCGCCGCTTGGCGGTGACGATCCCGAGCCGGCGCCCCTCGCGCTTGAGGTGCGCGAGGACGTGCTCGATGCCTTCGAACGCCTGGAGCTCGTCGTGGAGCGGCGCGTTGTGCTCGCGGTACACGCGCACGAGCTCGTCAACCTGGCCCTCGTCGATGGCCCGCATCTGGTCGTAGATGTTGGAGCCGCCGACCCGGGCGGCCAGCTCCGCCTCGGGGATCTCGCGCCGGAGCACGGTCTGCGTCGCGTGCTTGAAGGACGCGAGGATGATGGACCCGGAGTCGATCAGGGTGCCGTCGAGGTCGAAAAGGACGTTCGGGTAGCGCATCGCGTTGATCGTATCGACGGCCTCCGCGGCTCCGGTCGCTACTCGTAGTGCACGCGCTCCAGGTAGAGGCCCCACGGGGGCGCCGTCGCGCCCGCTTCGTCGCGAGGGCGGCCCTCGAGAAGCCGCTCGATCGCCTCCGGCCCCTGCTCCAGCATCGACCCCACGAGCGTGCGCACCATGTGGCGCAGGAAGCTGTCGGCGGTGATCGTGAACGTGAGCACGTCGCCTTCGCGCCACCATGCCGCCTCGCGCACGACGCGGACGAAGGACTCGTGCTGTGTCTCCGTCGGCGTGAACGCGGTGAAGTCGTGCTCGCCGACGAGCAGCGCGGCGCCCGCCTCGAGCGCCGCCTCGTTGATCGGGCGCGGCCACCAGAGCGAGCGGCGCAGCTCGAGCGGCGAGTGTGCCGGCCGCGTCCAGATCCGGTAGCGATAGGAGCGGCCGGTGGCCGAGAAGCGCGCGCTGAAGCCTTCGGGCGCCTCTTCGCTCCCCACGGCGGCGACGTCGTCGGACAGCACGCCGTTCAGCGCCTGCGCGGCACGATCCGGCGGCGGCCCTCCCTCCGCGGAGAAGCTCGCCACCTGGCCCACCGCGTGGACGCCGGCGTCCGTGCGGCCGGCGACGGCGAGCCCGTCCCAGCTCGGATAGACGCGATCGAGCGCGGCGCGCACCTCGCCCTCGACGGTGCGGAGCCCGGGTTGCGCCGCCCAGCCGGAGAAGCCGGTGCCGTCGTACTCGAGCGTGACCCGGATCACGGTCACTTGACACCCTCATCGGTAAGCGATAACTTACGGTAAGTCATGGCTTACGCAGAAGCGATCCAGGCACTCGGCGATCCTACGCGGCGGACCGTGTTCGAGCGGCTCCGCGAGGGGCCGCGGTCGGTCGGCGACCTGGCACGCGGCCTCCCCGTGTCGCGCCCGGCCGTCTCGCAGCATCTCCGTGTCCTCAAGCAGGCCGGGCTCGTGCGCGAGCGGCGCGAGGGCACGCGCAACTACTACAGCGTCAACGGCGACGGCCTCGCCGAGCTCCGCACGTACTTCGAGGGGTTCTGGGACGAAACGCTCGCTGCCTTCAAGGCAGCGGCAGAGAGCGAAGGAGGAGACGAGGATGAGTCAGAAGACGGATGAGCTCGCCGTCCGCCGGTCGGTCTTCGTGCGCTGCACCCCCGAGCACGCGTTCCGCGTGTACACGGAGCGAATGGACGACTGGTATCCGCTCGAGGGGCACTCGCTGTTCGACGACCCGAGCGGGACCGTCCACTGGGAACGGCACGTCGGCGGGCGCGTCTACGAGCGCTCTCCGGCCGGCGAGGAGGGTGTCTGGGGCCACATCGTCGCCTGGGACCCGCCGAACGGGTTCACGATGACGTGGCACCCCGGCCGCGGCGAGGAGACGGCACAGGAGCTCACGCTCAGCTTCACGGCAGAGAACGACGGCACACGTGTTGACGTCGTCCACTCCGGCTGGGAACGCGTCGGGCCCGACTTCCGCGAGCGCATGGCCGGCTACCAGCAGGGCTGGGGCACCGTGCTCGACATCTTCGCGGACGAGGCCGGAAAGGGGGCCTGAGATGCACCCCGAGACGTCGCGACAGCTCGCCGCCGAGCGTCTCGCCGACTTCCACCGGCAGGCCGAGGCCGGAGCGCGGGTCGCCAACGCCGTGAGGGCCCGCAGGCATCGCCTGCGGGTCGGGCTCCGGTGGCCCTTTGCCCGCGCCTACGCGCGTCGCGAGGCGGCGGCCGCCTCGGCCGGCGCGGCGCGGCGCTCGGGCACGTAGTCCACGAGCTCGAGATAGGCCATGTTGGCCGCGTCGCCCTGGCGCGGCCCGAGCTTCACGACCCGCGTGTAGCCGCCGGGCCTGTCGGCGAAGCGGGGCGCGACCTCCGAGAAGAGCATGTGCGCAACGCTCTTCGAGCGGAGGAACGCCACCGCCTGCCGGTGCGCGGCGACGTCGCCGCGCTTGCCCAGCGTGATCATCTGCTCGACGATCGGCCGCACCTCCTTGGCCTTGGCTTCGGTCGTCTTGATGCGGCCGTGCTCGATCAGCGCGCTGGCAAGGTTCGAGTAGAGCGCCTTGCGATGGGCCGAGTCGCGGCCCAGCTTCCTGCCTGCGCGCCGGTGCCTCACTATTCGTCCCTGAGCGTGAGGCCGTGGGTCTGGAGCGTCTCGCGGACTTCCTCGATCGACTTCTTGCCGAAGTTCGGGATCGCGGCGAGCTCGCTCTCCGTCTTGGAGACGAGGTCGCCGATCGTCTCGATGCCGACGCGCTTGAGGCAGTTGTAGCTGCGCACGCCGAGCTCGAGCTCCTCGATGGGGAAGTTCTCCATCCCGTGCGCCTGCGGCGCCTCCACCTCGGCCTCGGCGTCCTCGCGGTAGCCCTCGATCCTGTCGAGGTCCGTGAAGATGGCGAGCTGGCGGATGAGGATCTCGGCCGCCTCGGCGATCGAGTCGCGCGGGGCGACCGAGCCGTCCGTGGTCACGTCCAGCGTGAGCTTGTCGTAGTCCGTGCGCTGGCCGACGCGTGCGGCCTCCACCTCGTACGAGACGCGGCGGACGGGCGAGAAGATCGAGTCGACCGGGATGACGCCGATCGTGTGCTCGGGGCCGCGATTGAGCTCGGCCGGGACGTAGCCCCGCCCACGCCCGATCGTCAGCGTGATCTCGAGCCGGCCCTTGTCCGAGAGGTTCGCGATCTCGAGGTCCGGGTTGAGGATCTCGAGATCGGCGGGCGCCTCGATGTCGGACGCCTTCACGACGCCGGGGCCCTTCTTCTCCAGCCGCACCTCGACCTCCGGCGACTCGCCGTGCAGGAGGCAGATGAGGCTCTTCAGGTTGAGGATGATGTCGGTGACGTCCTCGCGCACGCCCTTGAGGGTCGTGAACTCGTGCGCGACGCCCTCGATCTTCACGGACGTGACGGCCGCGCCCTCGAGCGAGGACAGGAGCACCCGCCGCAGCGAGTTGCCGAACGTGTAGCCGAAGCCGCGGTCGAGCGGCTCGATGACGAAGATTCCGCGCTCCTCGGTCACCTCTTCGTGGGTGATCCGGGGCACCTGGAATTCCATGAGCGACGTTCTGGTGGCCATGCTTCCTTTCTACTTCGAGTACAGCTCGACGATGAGCTGCTCCTGGACCGGAGTGTCGATGTCCGAGCGGTCCGGGAGCTTCAAGACCTTGCCGGTGAGGTTGTCGTGGTCGGCCTGCAGCCAGGGCGAGACCGAGGCGGTCAGGTCGGTCGCGTCGCGCACGACCTGCTCGACGGGGCTGCCCTGCTTGAGGGCAACGACGTCGTCCGGCTTCACCTGGAAGCTCGGGATGTTCACCCGGCGGCCGTTCACCTGGAAGTGGCCGTGGCGGATGAGCTGGCGCGCCTGGGCGCGCGAGGCGGCGAAGCCGAGCCGGTAGACGACGTTGTCGAGGCGCGTCTCGAGCATGCGGAGAAGCTCCTCGCCCGTGATCCCCGACCGCTTCGCGGCCTTGTCGTAGTAGTTGCGGAACTGCTTCTCGAGCAGCCCGTAGTAGCGGCGCGCCTTCTGCTTCTCACGCAGCTGGAGCAGGTACTCCGACTGCTTGATCCGGCCGCGGCCGTGCTCGCCCGGCGGGTAGCTGCGGCGCTCGACGGCGCACTTCTCCGTCAGGCAGCGCTCGCCCTTCAGGAAGAGCTTCATGCCCTCGCGGCGGCAGAGCTTGCACTTGGGTCCGAGCGGGCGGGCCACTAGACGCGCCTCCGCTTCTTCGGGCGGACGCCGTTGTGCGCCTGCGGGGACACGTCGCGGACGCCGAGAATCTCGAGCCCGGCGGCCTGGAGCGACCGGATGGCCGTCTCGCGTCCCGAGCCGGGGCCCTTGACGAAGACCTCGACCTTCTGGAGGCCGTGCTCCATGCCCTTGCGGGCGCAGGAGTCGGCGGTCACCTGGGCGGCGAAGGGCGTCGACTTGCGCGAGCCCTTGAAGCCGGCGGATCCGGCGCTCTCCCACGCGATCACCGCACCGTCCTTGTCGGTCAGCGTGACGATCGTGTTGTTGAAGGACGTCTTGATGTGCGCCTGGCCGATGGCGATGTTCTTCTTCACGCGCCTGCGCGCGCGGCCCTTGGACTGTCGACGAGGAGGCGCCATCAGACCTTGGCCTTCTTCCCGCGCCCGACCGTCTTCTTCGGGCCCTTGCGCGTGCGGCCGTTGGTCTTCGTCCGCTGACCGCGCACCGGCAGCCCGCGCCGGTGGCGGATGCCGCGGTAGGCGCCGATCTCCTGCAGGCGCTTGATCGCCTGGGAGCGCTCGCGCCGGAGCTCCCCCTCGACCTCGAGGTTCGAGTCGATGTAGTTGCGGAGCTTCGTGATCTCCTCGTCCGTGAGGTCACGCACCTTCTCGTCGGACGACAGCCCGAGCTCCGCGCACGTCTTGCGCGCGGTGGCCTGGCCGATTCCGTAGATGTACGTGAGCGCGATCTCGAGCCGCTTCTCACGGGGGAGGTTCACTCCGGCAATTCGTGCCAAATCTTTCTCCTAGCTCCTAGCCCTGCCGCTGCTTGTGCCGCGGGTTCGAGCAGATGACCAGCACTTTTCCGTGCCGCTTGATTACGCGGCAGCGGTCACACATCGGCTTTACGGAGGGGCGTACCTTCATGGGAAAACAGGGGTAAAGCGGCATCCACGCGGAAGCGCGGACGAGCCGCGAACGTGCATGGTAGCAGGAGCCGCGCTCATTCCGAATCGCCCTTCGTCAGCACGACCGGGCCGTTCTCGGTCACCGCGACGGTGTGCTCGAAGTGAGCGGAGAGCGAGCCGTCGTCGGTGGAGATCGACCAGCGGTCGTCGGCCATCCAGACGTCAGGGCCGCCGGCGTTGATCATCGGCTCGATCGCGAGCGTCATGCCCGGCTGGAGCAGCGGCCCGCCGCCCGGCTCGCCGAAGTTCGGCACCTGCGGCTCCTCGTGCATCGAGCGGCCGATCCCGTGCCCGACGAGGGAGCGGACGACGGAGAAGCCGGCCTCCTCGGTCGTGCGCTGGACGGCTGCGGAGATGTCCTGGACGTGGTTGCCCGCGCGCGCCTCGGCAATGCCCGCCGAGAGCGCAGCCTGGCAGACCTCGAGCAGGCGCTCGGCGTCGGCGTCGACGTGGCCGACCGGGAATGTGTAGGCCGAGTCGGCCACGAAGCCGTCGAGCGTCACGCCCACGTCCACCGAGATCACGTCGCCCTCGCCGAGGCGGTACGCGCCGGGGATCCCGTGCACGACCATCGAGTTCGGCGACGTGCAGATCGCGGCCGGGAAGCCGCGGTAGCCCTTGAAAGTCGGAACACCGCCCTCGGAGCGGATGTACTCCTCGGCGGCTTCGTCGAGCTCGGCGGTCGTCACGCCGGGCTTCGCCAGCTCGCCGATCTTGCGCAGCGTCTCGGCGACGACGCGGCCGGCACGGCGCATCGTGGCGATCTCGTCCTTGGACTTGCGGACGATCACGAGCTCGCCTGCTCGGTCGCGGAGAGGACCTGCTGCACCTCGGAGAAGACCTCATCGACGGACGCGTCCGCGTGGATCGGGACGAGCAGGTCGCGCGCGCGGTAGTACTCGACGAGGGGCTCCGTCTGCTGGTGGTAGACGTCCAGGCGGTGCCGGACCTTGTCGGGTGCGTCGTCGCTGCGGCCCTCGGCCGACGCGCGTCCGAGCAGCCGCTCGACCGCCATCTCGTCGGGCACCTCGAAGTCGAGCACGACGCTCAGGTCGCCGCGGTCGCTCTCGGCGAGCGCGCGGTCGAGCGCCTCCGCCTGCGCGAGCGTGCGCGGGAACCCGTCGAGGACGAAGCCCTGGGAGGTGTCGTCCTGCTCCAGGCGGGCGCGGACGATCTCGCTCGTGAGCTCGTCGGGCACGAGGTCGCCCGCGTCGATGATCGACTTGACCTTGTTGCCGAGCTCGGTGCCGGCGGCGCACTCGGCGCGGAAGATGTCGCCGGTGTTGACGTGCGGGATGCC
>DASSCF010000041.1:0-12635 GCA_035698025.1 Gaiellaceae bacterium | reverse complement strand
CAGCTCGCGGCCCTTCCCGAGCAGCTCCAGCGACGCCCGCCGCGGGCCTCCGTCGACGACCTCGACGACCGTCCAGCAGTCGTAGCTCTCTCCGGGCTTCTCCCCGAGCCGGTCGGGCTTCTCCCACGAGGACGCCGGTCGCGGCTCGACCTCGCGCAACAGCTCCAGGATGCGCTCGGCGGCGGCTTCCGGTGACGAGGCGACCTCGCCCCGCCGCTCGGGAGTCGCGTCCTTGACCGCCAGGACGCGCGTGGGCGAGCCGGTCTGGCCGAAGCGCTTGTCGTACTCCTCGACCTCGTCGACGAGGTCGGCCGCCGTCCAGGTGGCGATCAGACCCTCGGCGGATGTCGCCTCCACGTCCCGCTTCGCCGGCCAGATGCCCTCGTTGATCCCTTCGGCGACCGAGACGAGCACCGGTGTGCCCACCTCGTACGTGTCGTAGCCCTCGTCGGTCTCGCGGCGGCAGCGGAGCTTGCCGTCGACGAGCTCCAGGCGGTCGACGCTCGTCAGCTGCGGCCAGTCGAGGAACGCCGCGGTCTCCGGCGGCACCTGCCAGGTCTCGGAGTCGACGGTCTTCCGCCCGCAGAGCACGAGGTCGGCGCCCTCCCTGGCCACGGCCATGGCGAGCGTCCGGGAGGTGCCGAGGGTGTCGGCGACGGCGAAGACCCTGTCGTTCAGGTGGATCGCCCGGTCGGCGCCCATCGCGAGGGTCATGCGGAGCGCGTCCTCGGCCTGCGGCGGGCCCATCGTCATGGCGATCACCTCGCCGCCGTGTGTGTCGCGGAGCCGGATCGCCTCGGTCACGGCGTAGACGTCGAACTCGTTCAGCTCGAGCGGGACGCCTTCCCGCACCATCCGCTTCGTCTCCGGGTCGAGCTTCACGTGGCTCGGGTTCGGGACCTGCTTGACCAGGACGACGATTTTCACGCCGGGAGCCTACTCGGGGTCGTAGTACTTCCGGCCCTTCAGCTCCTCCGGCAGGTAATCGACGTCGTAGCCGGCCGGATCGTTCGGCGGGTAGACGTAGCCCTCGCCGTGGCCGAGCTTCTTCGAGCCGCGGTAGTGGGTGTCCCGGAGGGACTTGGGTGGGCGGATTGCCCCGCGCTCGCGCACGTCGGAGCGCGCTGCGCCGATCGCCTTGATGACCGCGTTCGACTTCGGCGCGCTCGCCAGGTAGATCGTCGCGTGCGCGAGGTTGAGCTGCGCCTCGGGGAGGCCGACGTGCTCGACCGCGTGCGCGGCCGCCGTGGCGACGAGGAGCGCCTGCGAGTCGGCCATCCCGATGTCTTCGGACGCGTGGACGATCAGGCGCCGGGCGATGTAGCGCGGATCCTCCCCGCCCTCGAGCATGGCGGCGAGGTAGTACAGCGCCGCGTCAGGGTCGGAGCCCCGGATGGACTTGATGAACGCCGAGGTGAAGTCGTAGTGCGCGTCGCCGCCCTTGTCGTAGACGACCGGGCGCCGCCGTGCCGCGTCCTCGACGTGGCGCTCCTCGAGCGCCGAGCCCTCCGATTCTGCGGTCGACCACGCGAGCTCGAGGATGTTGAGCGCGTTGCGGGCGTCCCCTCCTGCGCGGCCGGCGATCGATGCCACCAGCTCGTCCGGCACTTTCGCGCCGAGGTGCCGGGCCCCGCGGCGGACGATCTCGGCCAGGTCGCCACCGGTGAGCGGCTCGAGCTCGTAGACCTGCGTCCGCGAGAGCAGCGCCGAGTTGACCTCGAAGTACGGGTTCTCGGTCGTCGCGCCGATCAGCGTCAGGAGGCCCGACTCGACCGCGGGGAGAAGCGCGTCCTGCTGCGCCTTGTTGAAGCGGTGGATCTCGTCGAGGAAGAGGATCGTGCGCCTGCCCTCTGTCCCGAGCCGCTCGGTCGCGCGCGCGAGCACGGCGCGGACGTCGGCGACGGAGGCCGAGACCGCCGACAGCTCCTCGAACACGGCGCCGGTCGTTCCGGCGACGATGCGCGCCAGCGTCGTCTTTCCGCTCCCGGGCGGCCCGTAGAAGACCGCCGAGCCAATCCGGTCCTCTGCGATCGCCCGCGCGAGCGCGGAGCCTTCGCCGACCACCCTGGCCTGCCCGACGAAGTCCTCCAGCCGCTCCGGCCGCAGGCGGGCGGCGAGCGGTGCGATCTCCGCGGCCCGCCCCTCCGCCGCGTCTGAGAAGAGGTCGCTCACGCGGTCAGTATGCTCGCGCCGAGCAAGGAGACGAAAGATGGGATTCGAGGAGCTCAAGGAGAAGCAGCGCGTCATGTGGGGAGCCGCCCCCTTCGAGCGTGTCGAGCCGAACCTCGGCGACAGGCACGCAGCGGTCATCGAGCCCCGGCCGTACCTGATCGCGCACGGGACGCGCCGCTAGTTGGCCTCCACGGCGATCCGCGACGAGGCCGTCGGGCTGCTCCAGGAGCTCCTGCGCCTGGACACGGCGAACCCGCCGGGCAACGAGACGCAGGCGGCAGAGCTTCTGCGCGGCTACCTCGAGGGCGCCGGGCTCACCTGTGAGCTCTACGCGTCCGACCCCGAGCGCGCGAACCTCGTCGCCCGCCTGCCGGGCCGCGGGGAGGGGCCGAGCGTGCTCCTCCTCTGCCACACCGACACCGTTGTCGCCGATCCCGAGGAGTGGTCCGTCGACCCCTGGTCAGGCGTGCTGCAGGACGGCTGCGTCTGGGGGCGGGGCGCGCTCGACATGAAGGGGCACGTGGCCGCGGCGGCGGTGGCCATCGCCACGCTCGCGCGGGAGGGCTTCGAGCCCGCGGGCGACCTGATCGTCGCCGCGACCGCCGACGAGGAGGTCGGAGTCGACGTCGGGCTCTCCTGGCTCGTGCGCGCGCACCCCGATTCCGTGCGGGCCGACTACTGCGTCAACGAGGGCGGAGGCGACCGCGTCCTCGTGGACGGCCGCCCGGTCTACCTCTGCTCGACCGCGGAGAAGATGAGCGCCCCGTTCAAGCTCCGCGTCCACGGGCGGAGCGGCCACGCCTCGACGCCCGGGATCGCCGACAACGCGCTCGTCCGCGCAGCCGGGCTCATCCAGCGTGTCGCGGAGATCCGCCAGCCGCCGCGCCTGATTCCGGAGACGGAGGCGCTGTTCGCCTCGCTGGGGCGCGTCCCCGCCCCCGGCGAGCTCGAGCGCACGGTCCGGGCGTTGCCGCCCGAGCTCCGCGCGACCGTGGAGCCGCTCCTCGGCATCGTGGTCTCTCCGACGATGATCACCGGCTCGCGGCGCACGAACGTCATACCGGGTCTGGTCGAGGTCGTCTGCGACTGCCGCCTGCTCCCCGGCGAGACGCCCGCGGACGTCGAGCCGGTCATCCGCGAGGCGCTCGGCGAGGACGCCTACGACATCGAGTGGATCGAGGCCGTCGGGGGCACGAGGTCTCCTCTGGACACGCCGCTCTGGGACGTGTTCGAGTCGTTCGTGGCCGCCGTGGAGCCCGAGGCGCGCGTGGTTCCGGTCGTCTCGGCCGGGTTCACGGACAGCCATTTCCTCCGCGAGGCCTTCGGGACGGTCTCGTACGGCTTCTTCCCCATGCGGGCGATGAGCTCCGACCTGGCCGCACGCTTGATTCATTCCGCCGACGAGCGCATCGAGGTCGACGACCTCGAGCTGGGCACCGAGTTCCTCCTGTACGTGGCCCGTACACTGGGAGCGTGAGTAGAGACGTCGCCGTCCGCCTCGGAGGCATGGCCCTCGCCAACGGCGTGCTCGTGCACGGGCCTCGGCACTGGGCCTGCGCCGTGCGCACCGACGAGGGCGAGCTGAAGGTTGCCTCCGGCGAGAAGCGTCTGAAGGCCGTCGACGCGGGGAGCCGGCTCACGAAGGCCCCCCTGCGGGTCGCGGAGATCTTCGCGATCTTCCCCGAGGTGCGCCGGAAGCTGCCGGAGGCCAGCCTGCCGTTCCAGCGGCCACGTGTCGCCGCGACGATGGTCGGAAGCATGGTCGCCGTCCAGGCCCTGCGCCGGACGCGTCTCTCACCGATCACGCAGGAGTCGCTCGCGGCGCTGCTCGCGCTCGGGCCCGCGGTCATCGCCCTGCGCGGCACGGCCCTCGCCGAGTACCACGGCGCGGAACACATCTCGATCGGGAGCTACGAGCACGGCGAGCCCCGCACCCGCGAGCACGAGCGCTGCGGCTCGCACATGGTCGGCCCGCTGCTCGTCACGACCGCCGCGAGCAGCGCGCTCGCCTCGCGCGCCCCCAAGAGCATCCGTCCCCTCGCCCGCGCCGGCGCGGCCGTGGGAGCCGTCGCCGCGGCCGTCGAGGTCTTCTCCTGGATGGTCGCGAACGAGAAGCACCCGCTCGCACGCGCGCTCGCTCGTCCTGGCCACGAGCTCCAGCAGCGTCTCGTGACCGCTGAGCCCTCGACCGAGCAGCTCGAGGTCGCCCAGGCCGCTCTCGACGAGTGCCTGCGCCTAGAATCGCCGCAGAATGGCGGTGGAGACGGACCGGCGGAGGAAGCGCCTCCCACCTGAGATCTTCGACCTCCCGGTCGAGAAGATGCGGGAGGGCTACTACACCGACGTCTACTTCAACTACGCCCGCGAGACGCTGCTCCGGGACGGGCGCCATCCGCGCGTCGTCATGCAGGTCTTCCAGAAGCAGGCGGCCGTGCTGGGCGGGATGGACGAGGCGATCGCCATCCTCAAGCTCTGCTCGCACGATTGGGACGCGCTCACCGTCCACGCGCTCTACGACGGGGACGAGATCGAGCCGTGGGAGACGGTGATGACGATCGAGGGCGACTACACGCTCTTCGCGCACCTCGAGACGACCTACCTCGGCGTCCTCGCGCGGCGCACCCTGATCTCCACGAACACCCGGCACGTCGTCGAGGCCGCCCGCGGCAAGCCGATCCTGTTCTTCCCGGCCAGGCACGACCACCATCGCGTGCAGACCGGCGACGGCTACGCGGCGCACATCGCCGGCGCGATCGGCGTCTCGACGGAGGCGCAGGCGTCCTGGTGGGGAGGGCGGGGCATCGGCACGGTGCCGCACGCGCTCATCGCGGCGTACGGCCGCAACACGGTGCTGGCGGCCTCGAAGTTCGCCGAGTGGGCCGAGGACAACGACCCGGACATCAACATCGTCGTGCTCGTCGACTTCGACAATGACTCGGTGCGCACGTCGCTCGAGGTCGCCCGCGCGCTCGGGGACAAGCTCTGGGGTGTGCGCCTCGACACCTCGCGCACGCTCGTCGACCGAGCGCTCTGGGACGGGATGGGCGACTTCGACCCGCGCGGCGTCAACGAGCGCCTCGTCCGCAAGGTGCGCGACGCGCTCGACGAGAACGGCTTCGAGCGCGTGAAGATCGTCGTCTCGGGCGGGTTCGACGCCGAGCGCATCCGAGAGTTCGAGGCGAAGGGCGTTCCCGTCGACTCCTACGGCGTCGGCTCGTCCCTCATCCGCGGCGACAACGACTTCACCGGCGACATCGTCCTCACGGACGGCCTGGCCTCGGCGAAAGTCGGCCGGAAGTTTCGTCCGAACCCGCGTCTCGAGCTCGTCTCCTAGCGCACTAAGGTCTTCGCCCGGGTCTGCCGATGCAACTCGCGGGTGGACGCTGTAGCTGACTTCATCAACGGGCTGCCGGATCTTGCCCTGACGTGGTTGCCCCTGGTCTTCCTGGGGCTGATCGTCTTTCTGATCTGGAAGTCCCTCTCCCTCATGCCGCGCGTGCGGCCGACCGAGGTCGAGCCGTCCTCGAAGTCGTCGGTCACGTGGGACGACGTCGCCGGCGTGGACGAGGCGGCGGCGGAGCTGCAGGAGGTCGTCGACTTCCTCCGGAACCCGCGCCACTTCTCCAAGCTCGGCGCCCGCGTTCCCAAGGGCATCCTCCTCTACGGCCCGCCCGGAACCGGCAAGACGCTGCTCGCGAAGGCCGTCGCGAACGCCTCGGGCTCGACCTTCTATTCGCAGAGCGCCTCCGCCTTCATCGAGATGTTTGCCGGCCTCGGCGCCGCGCGCATCCGCAAGCTCTTCGACCGCGCGCGCAAGCACGCGCCGGCGATCGTCTTCATCGACGAGCTCGACGCCGTCGGGACCCGGCGCACCGGCTCCGGCTTCAACCGCGAGCACGACCAGACGCTCAACCAGCTCCTCGTCGAGCTCGACGGCTTCGGCCACCAGGACCAGGTCGTGATCATCGCGGCCTCGAACCGGCTCGAGGACCTCGACCCTGCGCTCCTTCGCCCCGGCCGCTTCGACCGACAGGTGCTCGTCTCTCCGCCCGATCTCGCCGGCCGCGAGGCCATTCTCGGCGTGCACACGCGCGGAAAGCCGCTCGCGGAGGACGTCGACGTCAACCAGCTCGCGCGCCAGACCTCGGGCCTGACCGGCGCCGACCTGGCCAACATCTGCAACGAGGCCGCCATCTTCGCCGGCCGCTCGAATCACGACGAGATCTGCCACGACGACTTCGAGTCCGCTCTCGAGCGGGTCGTTGCCGGCCTTCAGCAGCGCCGCGTCGTCACCGAGAAGGAGAAGCGCATCCTCGCCTACCACGAGGGCGGGCACGCGCTCATGTCCCACCTAGTCGGCGACCCGCAGCCCGTGCAGAAGGTGACCATCGTCTCGCGCGGCCGGGCGCTCGGCTACACGCTCAACACGCCACAGGAGGACCGCTACCTCCACACCAAGGAGGAGCTGCTCGACCTGATGAAGGTGCTGCTCGCCGGCCGGGCCGCCGAGCAGATCGTCTTCGGCGCCGTCACGAACGGCGCGGCCAACGACCTGGAGCGCGTCACCGAGCTCGCACGCTCGATGGTCTTCGACTTCGGCATGGGCGAAGAGGTCACCGCGCGCACGATGCGGGCCGACAACTACGCGCTCTCCGAGCAGACGAAGCAGCTCCGGGATCACGAGCAGGCCCGTCTCACCGACAACGCCTACGGCGAGGCGGTCAGGCTCCTGCAGAAGCATCGCCGGTCGCTGGACAAGGTCGCGGCCGCGCTCCTCGAGAAGGAGACGCTCCTGCGCGCCGAGCTCGCCGACCTCCTGACGGACGTCGCCTCCGAGTCGAATGCCTCCGAGCGCGTGGGCACGCCGCAGGCCGTCTCGGCCTCGACTGACACGTAGGCCCAGCCGCTAGGATCGGCCGCGTGGACGTCCGCTCCGTGCACCACGTCGCCTTCGCGGTCGATGACCTCGAAGAGGCCGTGGAGACGTACCGGAGGCTCTTCGGCGCCGAGGTCGAGCTGCGTGGGCGGCTCGAGGAACAGGGCGTCGAGGCCGTGTACCTCCGTGTCGGCAGCGGACGGGTCGAGCTCGTCTCCCCCCTGGCCGAGGACACACACGTCGGGCGCTTCCTCGCCCGCCGCGGGCCGGGGATGCATCACGTCGGCTTTGCCGTGGCCGACGTGCGGGAGGCCGTGGACGAGCTCGCTGCGAACGGTGCCGAGGTGATCGACCCCGACCCGCGCCCCGGGCTCGGCGGCCACCTGGTCTCGTTCGTCCATCCCCAGTCGCTCCACGGCGTCCTCGCGGAGGTAATCGGTGCCTGATTCAAGCGTGCGCATCCAGGTCGCCTTCGAGGGCGGCCAGTCGGTCGGCGCGAACGTCTCGACGGACGTGGCGGATGCGCTCTCGGCGGCTCTCGCGGCCTCGGAGCCGGTCTTCGAGCTCAAGACCGACGACGGCACGTACGTGCTCTCTCTCGGGAAGGTCGTCTATCTCCGGCGATCCGACCGTGAGACGCAGATCGGTTTCGCAGCTTCCGCGTAGCGCCTCGTGACGGACGCGGGTAGCGGAGCCGGGGCCGCCGCGGCCGACGGTGACGTGCGGGAGCTGGTCGCACGTGCGCAAAGCGGGGAGCGCGACGCGCTCGAGGAGCTCTACCTCCTCCACTTCGACCGCGTCTACAGCTACCTCCAGATGACGGTCGGGAACCGCCACGACGCCGAGGACCTGACGAATCAGACCTTCGTCAAGATGCTCGAGTCGATCGAGCGCTTCCAGTGGCGCAAGGCGCCGTTCTCGGCCTGGCTCTTCCGCATCGCGCACAACCTTGCGGTCGACCACTTCCGCTCGCGGAAGCGGTGGCAGCCCGAGGAGGAGCCGCCCGAGCCGCTCGACGCCGACCACCGCTCGGCCGAGGACGAGGCCATGCATGCGATCGGCCGCCGCAGCATGATGGAGATGATCGAGGACCTCTCCGAGGACCAGCAGCAGGTGCTCACGCTCAAGTTCGTCTTCAGCTTCTCCAACGGCGAGGCGGCGACGATCCTCGGCAAGTCGGAGGGCGCGGTGAAGTCACTGCAGCACCGGGCGCTCGCCTCCCTTCAGCGCCAGCTGGCCTGATGTCGCTCGGGGTTGGCATCGTCGGCCTCGGGAACGCGGGCAAGACGACTCTTTTCAACGCGCTCACGGGTGCCGGGGCGACCGTCTCCGCCAAGGAGAACGTGGCCATGGCGCCCGTGGCCGACGAGCGGCTCGACCGCGTCGCCGGGGTGGTGGAGGCGAAAAAGGTGACGCCGGCGTCCGTCCGCGTGGTCGACGTCCCGGGCACGGGCGCCCAGCTCCTGGGGAACCTGCGGCAGGCCGACGCGCTGCTCGCCGTCCTCGACGGCTGGTCGGGGACGCGTAATCCCGAGGACGACCGGGTGACTCTCGCGCTCGAGCTCCTGCTTGCCGACCGCGAGCACGTCGAGCGGCGGCTCGAGCGGGTCGCCAAGCAGGCGAAGTCGGGCGACGTCGGTCTGCGGACAGAGGTCACCGAGCTGGAGCGCCTGCTCGAGCATCTCGACGCCGAGCGGCCGCTCTCGGAGTACGACCGCGAGCTCCCGCCCGAGCTGGAGCCTTTGACGACGAAGCCGATGGTGGAGATCGTCAACGGCCCCGGCGGCATCGACCTCGCGCTCGAGCTGGAGCTGGCCGAGCTGCCGCCGGAAGAGGCTGCGGCTTTCCGCGAGGGCGCGTCGGCGCTGGAGGAGGTCGTGCAGCGGGTCTTCGCAGCGCTCGACCTCGTCAGCTTCTTCACGGCGGGCGACAAGGAGACCCGCGCCTGGACGCTGCGCCGGGGCGGCACCGCCCTCGACGCCGCCGGGACGATCCATACGGACATCGCCAACGGCTTCATCCGCGCCGAGGTGATCCGCTGGGACGACCTGGTCGCCGCCGGCTCGCACACGGAGGCCGCCCGGCGAGGCCTCCAACGGCTCGAGGGGAAGACCTACGTCGTCGAGGACGGCGACGTCCTCAACGTCCGCTTCAGCCCCCCGCGCTAGGGCCGGTTCGCCAGTCGGCCACGCGGGCCGTGCGCAGGATGAGGATGATGCTCACGGCCAGCACCCACGCGAGCCAGACGAAGATCGGGATGAAGAGGACGGCGAAGAGGAGCACCGCCGCGACGACGAAGCCCGCGAGGGCCGTCCAGCGCGGCAGCACGCGCGTACGCAGGCCCACGATCGACGTGGCGAGGACGAGGATGGCGGCCGACATCGTCGAGCAGACGAGCGCCGCGTAGGCCGCGTTCGTGAACATGTTCGCGGTGGCCGGGTCGAACTCGAACTCGTCCTGGGAGGCCGCGCCCGTTCGGGCCAGGAAGAGGGACGCCGAGGCCATGAGCAGCGTCGCGCTGGCGACGCCGGCCCCGAAGGCGAGCGCCGTCCAGCGCGCCGGCTCCCGCTCGGCTCGCACGAGGATGCCCCTGAGCGCGCCCAAGAACCAGAGGAACGCGAGCGCGGCGGCGACCAGGAGGAAGAAGACGAAGAACTCCGCGCTGCGGTTGCCGTCGTCGGCGAAGTAGCGCGCGACCTCCTCCGGCGTGTCCCCGGGCCCGTCGCCGCTCACGCCGAGCGCCACGAGGAAGAGGAGCACGTACGCGACCCCTGCCAGCGGAGACCACCGCTGCCACGGGTCGGGCTGCATCAGGCGGCCTCGGTCTTCACCGGACGTACGGCCGCGGCGGCGTCGAGCTGGTTCGCGTGGTAGAGCACGGATGCTTCCGCCGTCCTCGCCCCGCGGGCCTCGTGGTGGACGGCGACGGCGTGCACGACCTCGGCGAGCACCTCGGGCTCGAGCCCTTCTGCTCGCTCCTCGACCATCCGGACGCCGAGGTGGACGTGGCCGAGCAGCCGCCCCTCGGCCGTCGGCAGGAAGAGCGGCCCGCGGTCGAGCTCTCGCGTCCGGCCCACGTCGTGGAGGAGCGCGGCGGTGAGAACGATGTCCGCACGCAGACGCTGGTGGAGCTGCGTCGCCTCCCGGCACAGCGAGGCTACCGCGACGGTGTGCTCGAGGAGCCCTCCCGTCCAGGAATGGTGCGTGTCGGGCGTCGCGGGCAGGACGCGGAGGCGCCCGCGGAAGTCGGCGTCGCCGACGAAGCGCCCGACGAGTCCTCTCAGCCCGGGATGGGCGATCTCCGCGGCGAGGAAGTCGAAGAAGCCGTCCAGCTCCTCGGCGTCTCGGCGTCCCTCCGGGACGAGCGTCGCGGGATCGTCCTCGGCCGGCTCGAGCGAGCGAACCTCGAGCTGCAGCCGGTCGCGGAACCGCTCGACGCGGCCGAGCACCCGCACGGCGTCGCCCTCGCCGAAGCGCTTGTCGAGCAGCTCGACGTCGTTCCAGACGCGCGCTTCGATCTTCCCCGTCGGATCGACGAGCTCGAGAGCGAGATAGGGGCTGCCGGAGCGTGTGCGGAGACGCTGCTTTCGGGCGACTGCGTAGAGGCCCTCGACGACGCGATCCTCGGCCAGCTCCGCAATCGACACCCTGCGATTCTAGGTCCGGGGACGGATGGTAAGCTGGCCCGCGGTGCCCCTGCTGAAGCCGTTTCGCGCCCTGCGCTACGACGTGGGGACGGCAGGGCCGCTCGACGATCTGGTCGCCCCTCCGTACGACGTCATCACGCCCGAGACGCACGCGCGACTCGAGGCCCGCAGCCCGTGGAACGCGGTGCGGCTCGTCCGTCCGGACGACGCGCAGGAGGCCGCCCGCGTGCTGGCGGACTGGCGCGAGCGCGGCGTGCTCGTCCGCGACGGCCGGCCGGCCGTCTGGCTGCTCGAGGAGGAGTACACCGGCCCCGACGGCGTCGGGCGGACGCGGCGGGGCATCGTCGCCCGGGCGCGCCTGGACCCATACGCGGAGGGCGTCGTCCTTCCGCACGAGGGGACGTTTCCCGGGCCGAAGCAGGCGCGGCTCGAGCTTCTGCGCGCCACGAAGATGAAGCCCTCGCCGATCTTCCTCCTCCACCACGGAGTCGCTCCGACGCCTGAGGGCGAGCCCGAGCTGACCGCCGAGCTGGACGGCGTCGTCAGCCGGCTGTGGCGCATCGACGACCCGGAGGAGATCGCCGTCGTGCTCGCCGGCGTCGAAGAGCCGCTGCTGATCGCCGACGGCCATCACCGTTACGAGACGGCGCTGCGGTACCACGAGGAGCGGGGCACGGAGGAGACGGCGCATGCCCTCGCCGTGCTCGTGGGCAAGGACGACGCGGGCCTGGAGATCTTCCCGACGCACCGGGTCACGGCCGGGCCTGTCCCCGAGGTCGACGGCGGGCTCCGGCAGACGCCGCTCGCCGGCCCCGGCGAGGCGGCGTCCGCGCTCGCGGGGATCCCGCGGGACCGGGCGGCGTTCGTGCTCCTGCTGCCGGACGGCACCTCCCTGGTCGAGGCCCCGCCCGGTCACGTGCTCGACACCGCGCTCGTGGACGAGCTCCCGCTCGAAGCGGTCGTCTACACGCCCAGCGCGGACGAGGCCGAGCGGGCCGTGACGAGCGGCGAGGCCACTGCGGCGTTCCTCGTGCGCGCGCCGACGGTCGAGCAGGTCGAGGAGTTCGCGCGGGCGGGGACGCGCATGCCGCCGAAGAGCACGTACTTCTACCCCAAGCTCACGAGCGGGCTGCTCTTCTCCCCCTTCGACGAATGACGGACTGGCTCCAGGTCTGCCGCGACGCTGCCGTCGCGGTCGCGGAGGTGCTCGACTCCATGCCGACCAGGCTGGAGCGCGAGCCGCGCGTCGGGGACGGTGAGGGCGGCGACGAGACGACCGCGATCGACGCTGCGGCCGAGGAGGCCGTCGTGCGTCGGCTCGAGGCGGTCGACACGGGCTTCACGCTGGTCTCCGAGGAGCTCGGCGAGCGCGTCTTCGGCGACGGAGGCGACGGGCTGCTGGTCGTCTGCGACCCGATCGACGGGAGCATGAACGCCAAGCGCGGGATCCCGTTCTTCTCGCTCGCCCTCGCGGTCGCCTCGGGCCCGCGCATGGAGGACGTCGAGCTCGGCTTCGTCCACGACTTCGGCACGGGCGAGGAATGGGTTGCGCGCAAGGGTGAGGGCGCGTTCCTGAACGGCGAGCCGATCACCGGCCCCGGCCCGAAGGAGCAGATCGAGATTCTCAGCTTCGAGGCTACGCGCACCGATCTCGTGGCCGAGCGCGTCGCCGAGATGGTCGGCCTCGCCCACCGCACGCGCATCATGGGCTCGCTCGCGCTGACGCTCTGCCACCTGGCCGCGGGCCGCGTCGATGCGGTCGTGTCCCTCAAGCCGGCCCGGAGCGTCGACATTGCGGCGGCCCAGCTCCTGGTGAGCGAGCGCGGGATCGCGATCGACCTGCCCGACGACCCGCCCTTCGGCGCCGCCCCGCTCGACCTCGCCGGCCGGTCACGCGTCGTGGCGGCGGCTACGCCGGAGCTCTGCGCCGAGCTCCACGC
>DASSCF010000040.1:0-2748 GCA_035698025.1 Gaiellaceae bacterium | reverse complement strand
GGCGCTCGTTGCGGAGTACGGCATCCCCGTGTTCGCGATCCGGGGCGAGGACGACGACACGTACTACTCGCATATCTCCGCGGCGGTCGACCACCGTCCCCAGGTGACGATGGACGACGGCGCCGACGTCATCGGCGTGCTCCATAAGGACCGCCGCGACCAGCTCGGCGACATCCTGGGCGGCACCGAGGAGACGACGACCGGCGTCATCCGCCTTCGCGCCCTCGAGGCCCAGGGTGAGCTGGCCTTCCCGATCGTCGCCGTGAACGAGGCGAAGACGAAGCACCTCTTCGACAACCGCTACGGCACGGGCCAGTCCACGATCGACGGGATCATCCGCGCCACGAACGTCCTGCTCGCCGGACGCCGCTTCGTCGTCTCGGGCTACGGCTGGACGGGCCGTGGGGTCGCCATGCGGGCCCGCGGCCTCGGCGCGCACGTGATCGTGACCGAGGTCGATCCGCTGCGCGCGCTCGAGGCGCTCATGGACGGCTACGAGGTGCTCCCGATCGAGCAGGCGGCCGAGGTGGGCGACATCTTCTGCACGGCGACCGGCGACAAGCACGTCATCGCCCGCGGCGCGCTCGAGCGCTTGAAGGACGGCGCCATCCTCTCGAACACCGGCCACTTCAACGTCGAGATCGACATCCCCGCCCTGCGGGAGCTCGCCGTCGCCACGCGCGAGGCGCGCCCGAACGTGGAGGAGTTCGAGTTCGCCGACGGCCGGCGCGTCTACCTCATCGGCGAGGGCCGGCTCGTCAACCTCGCCGCCGCCGAAGGCCACCCCGCCGCCGTCATGGACATGAGCTTCGCGAACCAGGCGCTCTCGGTCGAGTTCGTGGTCGCCAACGCCGGAAGCCTGGAGCGCCGCGTCTACGACGTTCCCGAGGAGATCGACCGCGAGATCGCGCGTCTCAAGCTCGAGAGCATGGGAGTCGGGATCGACCGGCTCACGGACGAGCAGGCGAGGTACCTGGCGTCCTGGGACGAAGGCACATAGCACCGGAGAATGCGCCGTATTTTCCGGCGAGGGATCTTCAGCCCGAGCAGATCCTTCGCCTCGAGGCCGACCGGGTCGTCCTGCTCGACCAGCGGCGGCTGCCCGATGAGGTCGTGGAGCTGGAGTGCCGGTCGGCGGGCGAGGTGGCCGAGGCGATCCGCACGCTCGCCGTCCGCGGAGCGCCCGCCATCGGCATCGCCGCGGCCTACGGGTACGCGCTCGCGGCCGCCCGCGGCGACGACCTCGAGGAGGCGGCGGCCGTGCTCCTCGCCTCGCGGCCGACCGCGGTCAACCTGCCCTGGGCGATCGCGGAGCTGCGGCGCGGCGACCAGGACCCGGCCGCGCTCGCCGAGCGGGCGCGCGGGCTGCACGAGGACGAGGTCGAGCGCTGCCGCCGCATGGCCGGCCATGCGGCCGGACTGCTTGGGCCCGGGACGCGCGCGCTGACCCACTGCAACACCGGCGCGCTCGCCACGGGCGGCATCGGCACCGCGCTCGGCGCCATCCGCGAGGGGTTCGCACGGGGCCTCGTCGAGCATGTGCTCGTCGGCGAGACGCGCCCGCTTCTCCAGGGGGCCCGGCTGACCGCCTGGGAGCTGGAGCGCGCCGGCGTGCCGCACGCCGTCGTGGCCGATGCGGCCGCGGGGTCGCTCATGGCCCGCGGCGAGGTCGGCGCGGTGCTGACGGGCGCGGACCGCGTCGCCGCGAACGGGGACACGGCGAACAAGATCGGCACGTACCCGCTGGCCGTCCTCGCCTCGCGCCACGACATCCCCTTCTACGTCGTCGCGCCGAGCTCGACGGTCGACCTCGAGACCCCGACCGGAGCCGACATCCCCATCGAGGAGCGTGACCCGGCCGAGGTGACCCCGCGCTTCGAGGCGCGCAACCCGGCGTTCGACGTGACGCCCGCCTCGCTCGTCACGGCGATCGTCACGGAGCAGGCCGTGCACCGTGCACCCTACGAGGAGTCCCTCGCCGGCCTCCGCCCCGCCCCCGAGGAGGTGCGCTCGTGAAAGCCATGGTGATGGCGGCCGGGCTCGGCACCCGCCTGCGGCCGCTCACCGACTTCCTGCCGAAGCCGATGATGCCGGTGGCCAACCGGCCCGTGCTCCACCACCTCCTGAACCTGCTGCGCCGCCACGACGTCAGCGAGGTGGGCGTCAACCTCCACGCCTTCCCCGAGATGATCCAGCGGTACTTCGGCGACGGCGCGGCGCTCGACATGAGCATCCTCTGGTCGCACGAGCCCGAGCTGCTCGGGACGGCGGGCGGGACGAAGAAGCTCCAGGACTACTGGGGCGACGAGGCGATCCTGATCACCTCGGGCGACGGCCTCCACGACGTCGACATCACGGCTCTCCTCGGCCACCACCAGCGGACCGGGGCCCTGGCGACGCTCACCGTGAAGCCGGTGAGCGATCCCTCGTCGTACGGCGTCGTGATCCTCGACCGGGACACCCGGGTGCGCGGCTTCCAGGAGAAGCCGCGCCGGGACGAAGCCCGCAGCGACCTGGCCAACTGCGGCATCTACGTCATCGAGCCGGAGCTTCTGGAGCGGATTCCGTCGGACACGTTCTACGACTTCGGCGAGGACGTCTGGCCGAGCCTCGTGGCGGCCTCCGAGGAGGTCTACGCGTACACGACCATGGCGTACTGGAACGATGTCGGCGACCTCGACGAGCTTCGCAACACGATCCTCGACGCCGTCCTCGGCCACGTCCGGGTCGAGATCCCGGGCGAGGAGA
>DASSCF010000039.1:0-11687 GCA_035698025.1 Gaiellaceae bacterium | reverse complement strand
GGAGGATGATCACGGCGGCGAGCGAGCCCCACGCCTTGTTGTAGGAGCCGAAGAGGCTCACGTACACGGCGAAGAGCCCGGAGGCGAGCATCCAGATCGCGACCGCGACGACGGAGCCGGGCGTGAGGAACCGCCAGCGCGGGTGGGCGACGTTCGGCCCGAGGTAGAGGACGGCCGCGAAGACGAGGAGCAGCCCGAACAGGAGGATCGGCCACTGGGCCGTCCACCAGATCCAGCCGAAGACCCCCTCGAGGTCGAGAACGCCGCCGAGCCACTCGGAGATGACGGGGCCCAGCACGAGCAACCCGAAGGAGAGGGCGAAGGCGAGCAGCAGGCAGACGAGCATCGCGAGCGCGGTCAGCCGCTGCCGGACGAAGCTCCGCGTCTCCTCCCTCGCGTAAACCCGGTTGAGCCCGCGCATGAGCGCGTTCATCGCGCCGGTCGTCGTCCAGAGCGCGAGCAGCAGCCCGAGGACGATCAGGATGAGCCCGCCGCTCTGGTTCTCCGTCACGCGCGTCAGGCTCTCCTCGATCAGCTGGGTCGCTTCCGCGGGGACGACGCCCTCGAGTCGGTCGATCAGCGACTGGATCGTGTCCGGGCCGGCGGTGCGGGCGAAGACGCCGACCCCGATCAGGAGCGCGGCCGGCATGGCCAGGAAGGCGTAGTAGGCGAGCGCCGCCGCGATGTCGGTAATGGCGTCCGCGTTCGCCTGCTTGACCGCGCGCAGCACGATGGCCTTCCAGTCCCGGAACGTGAGGTCGCGCAGGCGCGGGTCCGCGAGGTGCGGCTCCCCGTGCTCGGGCTGGGGTGGAGTCGCGCCTTCCGGAAGGCCGTTCTCGGTCACGGCTCGGTGTTACCCGCCGGTTATCGTTCGCATACGCGGGCGTGGCGGAATTGGCAGACGCGGCGGGTTTAGGTCCCGCCGGGCGAAAGCCCTTGGAGGTTCGAGTCCTCTCGCCCGCATCAGGCTCTCTCCCATTCGCCACGAGGAAAGCACCGGGCCGAGCGCCTCAGAAAAGCGAGGTCCGGTCAATATGTTTCCGTCGTGCGACCTCTTCGATACACGATCAACGTCACATTGGACGGATGCTGCGATCACCGTGCAATCTCCGCGGACGAAGAGACACATCGTCACGCGACGAAGAAACTCGACGAGGCCGACGCTCTCCTCTTCGGCCGGGTGACGTACGAGATGATGGAGGCTGCCTGGCGGCCGCCGGGGCAGACGGACGAGATGCCCGCTTGGACGGCGCCTTTCGGCCGGACGATCGACGCGGCAAAGAAGTACGTCGTGTCGAGCACCCTGGAGCGGGTCGATTGGAATGCGGAGCTCCTGCGTGGGGATCTGGGAGAAGCCGTCCAGGAGCTGAAGCGGGAGTCGGGTAAGGGACTGTTGGTGGGAGGCGTGAAGCTTCCGCTGGCGTTGGCGGAGCTGGGGTTGATCGACGAGTACGAGTTCGTGGTGCACCCCAGGCTGGTGGGCCACGGGCCGACGCCGTTCGCGGGGCTATCGAAGCTTGTCGACTTGAGACTCGTGGGCCGGCTGGAATTCGGCTCCGGGGCCGTGGCGATGCGGTACGAGCCCAGGGCTTCCTAGAGGCGCCTGCGGGATCGAACCCGCGTAAACGGCTTCCGAGCGAGGCTCGAGGCGGCAATCAGCGCCCAGACGCCCTCGAGGAGCAGGAAGCCCCACTGCTGCTCGAGATATGCGTCGACGGCGAGGACGGAGGCGCCGACGAGATTGAGGACGATGTACGAGCGCGCGGTGTGGCTCAGGACGCCTGCCTGCCCGAGGCCGAACGCGGCGAGGATGAGCAGGGCGCCCACGATCTGGACGAGGGGACTCATGACAACCTCCCTGCGCCGTCCTTTGACCGGTTACGGCGCACTCGCCCGGACGACCGTTGGCCGTCTCGATCAGGGTAGCCAAGCCGCACGGCCGCAGGACGCGGGGAGGCGCGCTACCCTCGTTGCGGGACCCGCCGTCCCCCAACTAAGGGTTGATGTCCGTCACGGCTCCTGCCGACAACCAGTTCTAGATGACTGCGGCCAGGGACATCCGTTTTCTCCTTCGCCTTGCCCTGCTTGCCGCCGTCGCGGTGAGCGCGCTCGCGTTCACACAGGTCGCCGACGCCTCGGAGATCATCGCGCGCAACGCGAAGGACGTCAGCCTGAAGATCAACCAGAAGGGGACGATGGCGCTCGTCACCTACCGGGACACCCGCGGCTGGCACCGCGTCCTCGTGTGGGGCGCCGTGAACGCCCGGCCCAAGCCGAGCCGCACCGTCAAGCAGGTTCAGTTCCGGATCGACTACTCGGGCGGCTACGGCTCCTTCGGCCGGCCCGTGTGGAAGACGTTCCGCAACTACTCGCGCCCGTACGACGGGCCGGACCTGCCCTTCGTGCTCATCGCCAAGAAGGCGATGAACGGCTCGTACTGGGTGCTCCAGCGCTGGCAGCGGATGCTGCCGGCCTACGGCTTCCGGCCGTGGAAGGCGTCGCAGCGCGCCTACGAGCTCCGCCTCTCGCACTTCACCGGCGACCCCGGCCAGCTGGAGATCTGGCTCGACTGGGCCTACGGCGGCCGCTTCCACCACCTCTTCGGCCTCTACAAGTACAAGGGCGAGCCGTACTACGGCTTCGGCTCGACCCAGTACGGCAACCCGACCGACGGCTACGGGCGGCTGATCTACCTCGACACGTTCAAC
This sequence comes from Gaiellaceae bacterium, assembly GCA_035698025.1. GTDB lineage: Bacteria > Actinomycetota > Thermoleophilia > Gaiellales > Gaiellaceae > JAIBJN01. Next base: position 8,979 of record DASSCF010000039.1, on the reverse strand, counting down.
TCGGCCTACGGCGCAGGCTGGAGGCGCGAGAACGCGTTCCTCACGCATCGCCCGCTCGGGAACTTCTGCTACGGCTTCTTCGAGCACACGCCGCCCCCGTACTTCCCATCGACCGCCAGGCGGCCGGAGGGCAACGGCACGAAGTACCGCGCGATCATCCACGGGCCCGGCGTGGCGCCGGACGTCATGTGGAGCGGGAACGGGCTTCCCGACTACGACTCGTCCAACCCGGACCATGTCCAGCACGAGCAGGACATGAACGCGCTGCGCCAGTCGCAGATCGCGTCCGACCCGGACGACAAGTGCACCTTTAACTAGCGCGTCGGGCGCTAGAAGACCTGCGAGCGGCCGCCTGCGGCTACCACTTCGAGCGCCGGCCGCGGCGGCTCGTGTAGACGAGCTTCGGCCGAGCCGACGTCATGCCCGCGCTCTCGAACTGCTCGCGGTGGCCGAGCCTGCCGGCGACCCGGCTGGCGTCCGCCTGCTGCTCCGGAAGGACGAACGTGACGGCGATCCCGCTCTTCCCCGCGCGGCCGGTGCGGCCCGTGCGGTGCAGGTAGCCCTTGTCCTCCTCGGGCGGATCGAAGTTGATGACGTGCTCGATGTCCTCGATGTCGAGCCCGCGCGCGGCGACGTCGGTCGCGATCAGCACCGGGACGTTGCCGGTCTCGAAGCGGCGCAGCGCCCGCTGGCGTGACGACTGCGACATGTCCCCGTGCATGGCCTCCGCCTTGACGCCGTGGCCGCGGAGCTTGCGCACCAGGCGGTCGGCGCCGCGCTTCGTGCGGACGAAGACGAGCGTAAGGCCGTCCTGGACGCGCAGGTGGTCGACGAGGGTCTCGACCTTGTTGCTCTGGTCGACCGAGACGAAGCGGTGCTCGATCTCGCCCTCGGCGCGATCGGCGGGCGCCTGCGCCTCGAAGCGGGCGGGGCTGCTGGTGTACGTGCGTGCGAGCTCGCCGACCTCGCCGTCGAGCGTTGCCGAGAAGAACATCGTCTGCCGGTTCCTCGGGACGCGGCGCACGATGCGGTCGACCTGCGGGCGGAAGCCCATGTCCAGCATCCGGTCGGCCTCGTCGAGAACGAGGATCCGGATCTGCGACAGGTCGAGGAGCCTCCGCTGTGCGAGATCCTCGAGACGCCCCGGCGTCGCAACGATCACGTGCGCCGTGCTGGCCTTCGTCGCCTGGCTTCTGAGCGGCACGCCTCCGTACACCGACGCGACCTTGAGGCCCTTGGCCTCTGCGAGCGAGTGGAGCTCGTCGGTCACCTGCACCGCAAGCTCCCGGGTCGGGACGAGGACGAGGGCGCTCGGCCGCCGGTCCTTGGCGGTCGTCCGCTCGACGATCGGGACCGCGAAGGCAAGCGTCTTGCCCGAGCCCGTCGGCGACTTGGCGAGCACGTCGAGACCGGCGAGCGCGTCCGGGAGGACGAGGGACTGGATCATGAACGGCCGCTCGATCGAGCGAGCGGCCAGGGCGCTGCAGACAGGATCGGAGACCCCGAGCGCGCGGAAAGACTGCTGAGACACGTTGTTCTACTCCTTATGGGTTCGAGACTCGCCTGGCCCCGAAACACCCGAAGGAGGAACGAAGAAAGCTCATCTCACGGTCGGCCGACTGCCGACCTGGTGAGCTAAAGGTAGCAGGAAGCCCGGCTGGCTCCGTCTCCTTCCGACCTCCGGTACAGGGAGAATGGCGGCGTGCGAGTCTCCGCGAAGGTCGACTATGCGCTCCGGGCGGCCCTCGAGTTGGCCGCGGCGGGGGAGGGCCCGACCAAGGGCGAGCGCATCTCGCAGGCGCAGGACATCCCGCTCAAGTTCCTCGAGAACATCCTCCTCGAGCTCCGTCACGCCGGGCTCGTGCAGAGCCAGCGCGGGGCGGAAGGAGGCTATTGGCTCGCGCGGCCGCCGGAGCAGATCAAGCTCGCCGACGTGATTCGCGCCGTCGAGGGGCCGCTTGCCAACGTCAGGGGCGCGAGGCCCGAGACGATCGAGTATGCGGGCCCCGCCGCAAAGCTTCAGGACGTGTGGATCGCCATGCGCGCGAACCTGCGCGCCGTCCTCGAGGAGCTGACCCTCGCGGACGTGGCCTCGGGGAAGCTGTTGCCGGAGATCGAGGCGATCACCGCAGACCCTGAGGCATGGCAGTCCCACTGAACACCGTCGTCCTGCTCGGCCGCACATAGATGATCTGACCCTCGAGGAGCTCGAGCTCCTCGACCTCGCCGCGCGTCACCTGCGCGGAGACGTGCCTGCCGTCGTCGAGCACGAGCTCGACCCGCACCTCGAAGCCGAGATGGACGATCCGCTGGACCATGGCCTCGCTCGTCGTCCCGTTGGGCTCGAGCCGGAGCTCCAGGTCGTGCGGGCGGATCCACTCCTCGCCGAGGCGGTTGACCGGGCCGACGAAGCTCATGACGAACTCGTTGGCGGGGTGCTCGTAGAGGTCGCGCGGCTTGCCGCTCTGCTCGACGCGACCGTCGTTCATGACGGTGACGCGGTCGGCGACGTCCATCGCCTCCTCCTGGTCGTGCGTGACGAGCACGGTGGTCACGTGCACCTCGTCGTGCAGGCGCCGAAGCCACGCGCGGAGCTCCTTGCGAACACGCGCGTCGAGCGCGCCGAACGGCTCGTCGAGAAGAAGCACCTTGGGCTCCACCGCGAGAGCGCGGGCGAGGGCCATGCGCTGACACTGGCCGCCGGAGAGCTGGCCCGGGTAGCGGTCGGCGAAGCTCGAGAGCTGGACGAGCTCGAGCAGCTCGTCCACCTTGGCCCGGATGTCGGCCTTCTCGCGCTTGCGGATCTTCAGGCCGAAGCCGACGTTGTCCCGCACGGTCATGTGCTTGAAGGCCGCGTAGTGCTGGAAGACGAAGCCGACCTCCCGCTTCTGCGGGGCGATGCCGGTCACGTCCTGGCCGAGGATCGAGACCTCGCCCTGGTCGGGCGTCTCGAGCCCGGCGATGATCCGGAGTAGGGTGGACTTGCCGCTGCCGCTGGGCCCGAGCAGGGCGGTCAGCGAGCCTCCGGCGATGGCGAGCGAGACGTTGTCGACGGCCACGAAGCCGTTGTCAAACCGCTTGGTGACCTGGCGGACGGCGATCGACATCCGCGACCTCCTTGTATTCCTTGGGCTTGAAGACGTTCATGAGAACGAGCGTGGCCACGGCGAGCGCGGCCAGGACGAGCGAGGTCGTGTACGCGGCCACCTCGTTGAAGCGCAGGTACTCCTCGTCGACGTGCAGCGTCAGCGTCTCCGTCTTGCCGGCGAGCCGGCCGGAGACGACGGCGACGGCGCCGTACTCGCCGAGGGCGCGGGCCATCGTCAGCACGACGCCGTAGGCGACGCCCCAGCGAATGGCGGGGAGCGTGATGCGGAAGAAGGTCTGGAAGCGCGAGGCGCCGAGCGTCCAGGCTGCCTCGTCCTGATCGGTCCCGACTTCCCTGAGCACCGGGATCACCTCGCGGACGACGAAGGGCAGCGTGACGAAGATCGTGGCGAGGACGATTCCGGGCGTCGAGAAGATGACCTCGATCCCGTTCTCGACGAGCCAGGTTCCGAACCAGCCGTCCTGGCCGTAGACGAGGATGAGCGCGAGGCCGACGACGACCGGCGAGAGCGCCAGCGGCAGCCCGATCAAGGAGTTGATGAACCACGTGCCGCGCCTGGGGGGGTGGCGGACGAGTGCCATCGCACAGGCGACGCCGAAGATCGTGTTGGCCGGCACGGCGATCAGAACCGCGATGAGCGTTAGCTTGAGGGCGGCGATGAACGACTCGTCGGTGAGCGCGTCGAGCACGGGCTGGACCCCGTCCTGGAAGGTGTAGTAGACGATCGCCCCGAACGGCAGCGCGAGCAGCAGGAGCAGATACCCGAGGGCGATCACGCGGAGCCCGTAGCGCGGTGCGTTGCCGCTACGCATCGTGCCTCCGGCTACGCCGCTCGAGCACGTCGGCCACCGCGAGCACGACGAACGAGAGGACGAGCAGCACGACGGAGACCGCCGCGGCCGCCCCGGGCTGGTCGCTCTCGATCGCCTTGAAGATCCAGACGGAGGCGACCTCGGTGTCGAAGGGGATGTTGCCTGAGATGAGCACGATCGAGCCGAACTCGCCGACGGCCTTCCCGAAGGAGAGCGCGGCGCCGGACAGCATCGCCGGGAGCAGGTTCGGCAGGACGATCCGCCGGAAGATCGTGAACGGCCGTGCGCCGAGCGACGCGGCCGCCTCCTCCATCTCGCGGTCGAGCTCGATCAGCACCGGCTGCACGGCGCGCACGACGAAGGGGAGCGTCACGAAGAGCATCGCGACGACGATGGCCGCGCGCGTGTACGAGACGTCGAGGCCGACGGGGCTCCTCGGGCCGTAGACGGCCAGCAGCGTCAGGCCGGCGACGATCGTCGGGAGCGCGAAGGGGAGGTCGATCACGGCGTTGACGACGCTCTTGCCGCGGAAGTCGTCGCGGACGAGCACCCAGGCGATCAGCGTCCCCGAGACCGCGTTCACGGCCACGACGATCAGCGACGCCACGAAGGTGAGCTTGAGCGCGGCGACCGCTGCCGGCGAGGTGACCTGCTCCCAGAACGCCGAGAGGCCGCCCTCGAAGGACGACGCGATCACGGCCGCGAGCGGGATGAGGACGATCAGGGTGAGGTATGCGGTCGAGAGCCCCAGAACGAGGCCGCCGGCGCGCCTTGAACTGCGAGGGCGCGCCGGCAGCTTGACCGCTTCGGTGCTAGTCGTCAGTGGGGACTCCCAGCTCGTTCTCGATGTCGAGGAAGATGCTCTCCTCGCGGTCGAAGAAGCGCTTGCGGACGTCCGCCCACCCGCCGACGTCCTCGATCGTGAAGAGGCCGGAGGGACCGGAGGAGTCGAACTCCGTCTCGACGCCCTCGACGACCGGCCGGTAGCCCTTGGAGGCGAAGACCGCCTGCGCATCGGGCGTGTAGAGGTAGTCGAGGAACGCCTGCGCGCCCTCGGGGCTCTCGGTCGTGTTGACGATCGCCGCCGGGTTCTCGATCAGGATCGTCTCGTCGGGCACGACGTACTCGAGCGGCTGCCCGGCCTGCTGGGCGAAGATCGCCTCGTTCTCGTAGGCGAGCATGACGTCGCCCTTGCCGCCGGCGAACGTCTGCAGGGCCTCGCGCGCGCTCTTGTCCTGCACCGGCACGTGCTCCAGGAAGAGCTCGCGAAGGTACTCGATCGCCTCTTCGTCCGACTTGCCCTGCTCGAGTTGCGCGCCGTAGGCGGCCATGATGTTCCACTGGGCGCCGCCCGACGTGAACGGGTTGGGCGTGATGACCTCGATCCCGTCCTTGAGGAGGTCGTCCCAGGACTGGATGTTCTCCGGGTTGCCGGGGCGAACGGCGAACACGACCACGGAGTTCGTGAGGATCCCGTTGTAGTCGTTCTTGTTCCAGTCGGCGTCGATCAGGCCGGCCTCGACCAGCGCGGTGACGTCGGGCTCGAGCGAGAGATGGACGACGTCGGCCGGAAGGCCTTCCTCGACGGCGCGCCGCTGCTCACCGGACGCGGCGTAGGACTCCTCGAAGTCCCAGCCCTCGCCCTCGGCGGTCTCCTTGAACGCCGGGATGATCTCCTCGTAGGCCTCGCGCGGGGTGGAGTAGGCGACGAGCGAGAGCGTGCCGCCCTCACCGCCGCCGCCACCGGCGGCGGCTTCGTCGTCGCCGCCGCACGCGGTTGCGACCAGGAGCAAGAGTGCTGCGAGCGCGCCGAGGGCGCTCAGAAGGGCGATGCGAGTGCGCTTGTGTGCCACAGTGTCCGTTACCCCACTTTCTCTACTAGTTGAGTGGGAGTGTTATAGCACTCTTATCGGAGTGTCAAGACCAGACCCGCATTCGTCGAGGGCCAGGGTGGGATAGCGTCCGCCTCCGTGTCCGTTCTCGAGCGCGACGACGCCCCGCCCGCCCGCGTGATCGAGGTCGTCGAGCCGTCGGTCGGGCTCGACGCGGTCGTCGTCATCGACCACGAGCTCTTTCCGACCTCGGCCGGCGGGACCCGGATGGTCCCCGACGTGACGGCGGACGAGGTCGCCAGGCTCGCGCGCGCGATGACCTGGAAGCTCGCGGTCTGCGGCGTCCCCTACGCGGGCGCGAAGGCGGGGATCCGTTTCGCCGGCGGCGACCGCGAGGCCGTGCTCGGGGCCTTCCTCGACCGCATCCGCGACTGGCAGGACTTCTTCCTCACAGGCCCCGACATGGGCACGTACCCCGACGACTTCCTCGTGCTCGAGACGGGCGACGGCCCGACGCCGGTCTGGGCCCGCGAGCACGATGGAATGGGCATGGACGACCTGGCCGTCGGCTACGGGATTCGGGGAGCCTCCGCGGTCGCGCTCGAGCGGGTCGGCAGGTCGCTCGCCGACGCGCGTATCGCCATCGAGGGGTTCGGCAAGACCGGGGGCGGCACCGCGAAGGCGTGCGCGGACGCGGGCGCGCGCGTGGTCGCGGTCAGCACGGTCGAGGGCGCGCTCGTCGATCCCGAAGGCCTGGTCGTGGAGGAGCTGCTCGCGCTTCGCGCCGCACACGGGGACGCGCTCATCCGGAACGGTCCGGTGCCGGCCCGAGCCCGCGAGGAGCTCTTCTCGGTCGAGTGCGACGTGCTCGTCCCGGGAGCCCGCCCGCACGTCATCACCCCGGACTCGGCGGCCGAGCTCCGCTGCGCGGCGGTCGTCCCTGCCGCGAACGTCCCGTACGCGCCGGGGGCGGTGGACGCCCTCGCGGCGCACGGGATCCTCGCGATCCCGGATTTCGTGGCGAACGCCGGCGGCATCCACCTCTACGAGGCTCCGGAGTGCCAGGAGGACCCGGCGCTCTGCCTCGCCGCCGTCGAGCGCCTGGTCGGTGAGACGACCGGCAAGGTCCTGAGCGCCGCAGACGCCGGCGGGACGCCGACGGAGGCCGCGCTCGAGATCGCGCGCGAGTTCCTTCGGGCTCAGTCCTCCTGAGCCGCGCCGCGGGCGAGGCGCCCGTCCAGCTCTTGGGCGTCCAGCCCCTCGACGTCGACCACCTTGCGCCGCCCGGAGGCCCCCGCGACGACGGCGACCCGCTCCCGCGGTACCCCGGCGAGGTCCGCGACCAGGTGGACGAGCGCCCGGTTGGCGCGACCGCGCTCGGGAGGCGCCGCGACCCGGGCGCGCCACCCGTCGCCGTGCCGGCCGACGAGCTCCGTGCGCGCGGCGCCGGGGGAGACGGTTATCGCGACTCGGGCCATGTCCGGGAGACCAACACAGTTCTGACACAATGGCCAGGAGTGAAGACGAAGGTCGAAGAGCTGCCGGAAAGCAGGGTTCGGCTGGAGGTGGAGGTTCCCGAGGAGGCCGTCAAGCACGCACTCGAGCATGCCGCCTCCGACCTCGCCGAGTCGCTCCGCATCCCCGGTTTCCGCAAGGGAAAGGCGCCCGTCAGGGTCGTCGCCGCGCGCGTCGGCCGCGAGGCGCTCTGGGAGGAGGCCGTGCGGAGCCACCTCGACGGCTGGTTCTGGTCGGCCGCGGCGACCTCCGGCGTGAGGCCGATCGCCAACCCCGAGGTCGAGGTCGCCGACGGCCCGCCCTCGGACGGCGAGACCTTCCGCTTCACGGCCACCGTGGCGGTCGTCCCCAAGCCCACATTGGGCGACTGGAAGGAGCTCGAGGTGGCCGCCCCCGAGCCGGAGGTTCCGGCTGACGTGGTCGAGGCGGAGCTCGAGCGCCTGCGCGAGATGGCCGCCGAGCTCGCGCCCGTCGAGCACCGCTCGGCGCAGCCCGACGACGTCGTCGTCCTCGACCTGGACGGCGAGCAGATCGGGACGACCCAGCGCGACTACGTCGTCGAGGTCGGCCGCGGCCGGCTCGTCGACGAGATCGAGTCGGCGCTCGTCGGCATGACGGCGGGGGAGACCAGGGAGGTCGAGTTCGAGCTCGCCGACGACACCACGGCCTCGGTCGAGGTCACCGCCAAGGAGATCAAGGAGAAGGTTCTGCCGCCGCTCGACGACGAGCTGGCGCAGGCCGTGTCCGAGTTCGAGACGCTCGCAGAGCTGCGCTCCGACATCGAGGGGCAACTGCGCGAGCAGCTCGACACCGAGCTCGAGCTCCTGCTGCGCCAGAACGCGGCGGACGCGCTCGTCGACGCCTCGTCGTTCGACTCGCTCGACCCGATGGTCGAGCGGCGGACGGCAGAGCTCGCCTCCGGGTTCGTGCGCTCGATCGAGCGCCGCGGCGTTCCGCTCGAGACCTATCTGGCCATGACCGGCCAGTCGCAGGAGCAGATCGTCGAACGCCTCCGGGGCGAGGCCGAGTCCTCCCTCAAGCGCGAGCTCGTGCTCGACGCCGTGGCCGACGAGCTGGGGCTCGAGGTCAGCGACGAGGAGATCGAGACGCTCATCCGAGAGCAGGCCGAGGAGGCCGGCGAGGACCCGGAGGCCGTGCTGGTGAGCGCGCGCGAGAGCGCCGGGTTCGAGCAGCTGCGAGGCGACCTGCGCATGCGCAAGGCGCTGGACGAAGTCATCAAGGGCGTGAAGCGGATCCCGGTCGAGCTGGCCAGGGCCCGCGAGAAGCTTTGGACGCCCGAGAAGGAGAAAGGCCCTACCGAGACAAAGATATGGACGCCAGGAAGCGAGGGAGGCACATGAGCCCGTTGATCCCAATGGTCGTCGAGCAGACGTCGAGAGGCGAGCGCGCCTTCGACATCTACTCGCGCCTCTTGAACGAGAGAATCATCTTCCTCGGGACTCCCGTGGACGATCAGATCGCCAACTTGATCGTGGCGCAGCTGATCCACCTCGAGTCCGAGGACCCCGACAAGGACATCTCGATCTACATCAACTCGCCGGGCGGCTCCGTCTACGCCGGCATGGCGATCTACGACACGATGCAGTACATCAAGCCCGACGTGCAGACGATCTGCGTCGGGATCGCCATGTCGATGGGCGCCCTCCTGCTGGCCGGCGGGACCGACGGCAAGCGCATGGCGACGCCGCAC